>JADKCK010000036.1 GCA_016718845.1 Sphingobacteriales bacterium | reverse complement strand
GATTGCTATGTACTTAAGTTTAAGTTTTAGGAGGGATTAAAAGACGAGCTAATCGCGCCATAAAAACGGAAATAAGATAAAAGACAAGGCTACGAGCATTACATTCATTGCCAATAAAATAGAGAAATCTTTGGTCATATTTACGTCTTCGATGCCAATGGCGGCGGCTTTTGATATTTGGATAAGCAATGCCAACATGGGTAAAATAATCGGGAAGCTAAGTATGGGCATAAGGGTGGCGCTGCGTCCTGCTTTGGCAGCAATTGCCGATATGAGGGTAAAACACATCGAAAAGCTACTGGCACCTAGTGCTACGGCGCCAAAAAACAAGGGGAGTTTGCGAATTGGGTTGCCTATTAACAGCGAAAAAACCCCAACGCCAATGGCTGCCAACAATAATAGCAAAAAAATGTTGTATATCATCTTAGCTAAAATAACTGCCTGCGGACTGGCAACGGTATAGTAATACAACTGCCTGCCTGGATTTTCTTGCATAAAGCTTTTAGCTACTGCATTAACCGAGGCAAACAGCAATATTATCCAAAAAACCGATACCCACACCATGGGTTTTATTTCGGTGAAGGACAGGTAAACAACCATTGCCGATGACATAATATACAAAAAAATGCCGCTAATGGCATAGCGTTGTCGCCATTCGAGTAATAAATCTTTGCGTATTAGGGCTACTATTTGCGTTAATAGATTCATAGTTTGCTTTGAAGGTGCAAAGGTACGCCCTATTTGTGCTAATTACAAATTTGTGTTATTGTTAATCGACAATAGCTATACATTTTAGCTCAATAGCAATGGGTGTAGGCAAACAATTTACCTCGACGGTGGTGCGGCAGGGTTGGTTGTCGGCAAAATATTGGGCATATAGCCGATTAAAGGTATGAAAATCGCGCTGCATGTTAACCAAAAATACGGTGACGTCGACCAAGTTTTCCCATTTGCTACCCGATGCCTCGAGTACCGAGCGCACATTTTGAAACACCGAGTGGCACTGAGCCTCGAAATCGAAATGGGTAAAGTTGCCCCATTTATCGAATTGTGTACCGGGTATGGTGGTGCTGTCGTTGGGGTCGCGGGGACCAATGCCCGATAAAAATAGTAAATTACCTACCTTGCGGGCATGTGGATACAAACCTACTGCCTTGGGAGCTTGTTGGGTAGTGATGCGGTTGTTTTGTTCTTGTTGCAAATTAAATGTGTGTGTGTTAATTAAAAAATTTTGAAAATCTTTATGGCTAATTGTCAATAATTTGTCACATTGCACTATCTTTGAGCGCTAAAAGATGCCCAACTAACAAGCTAGCATTTTAAGCACCTGTATTTAGGTGATAGATGTTTTATGTTATAAGTATAAAAAAATGCCCGTTGCATATTTAGTTATCACTACTTGCCTGTTATCAATTATTTGTATTTATTATGTCCACATCTATTGTTTCGTATACTTTTGTTCAAATTGCAGCTATTGTGCAAGGAGACATTATAGATTTGTGTAGAGCCGAGTTGGTTATTAACCGGTTGTTGTTAGACAGCCGCCAGATTACTTTTCCAGAAACTGCTTTGTTTTTTGCTATTGTGGGCGAGCATTATAATGCCCATAAATTTTTGACAGAAGTGTACGAAAAAGGGGTGCGCAATTTTGTGGTTAGCCAAGCCATAGACCCACATTTGTTGCCCAATGCCAATGTGGTTTTGGTGGCAGATACAGTAACAGCTTTGCAACAGTTGGCAAGCTACCATAGGCAACAATTTAACATACCTGTGATAGGCATAACGGGTAGCAATGGCAAAACGGTGGTTAAAGAGTGGCTGTTTCAGTTGTTGCACAAACAATATTATGTGGTTCGCAGCCCGCAAAGTTATAACTCGCAGGTAGGCGTACCTTTGTCGGTTTGGCAAATGAGCAGCCAACACCAATTAGCTATATTCGAGGCGGGTATTTCGCAACCCACCGAAATGGCACGTTTGCAAACCATTATACAACCCACTATAGGCATTTTTACCAATATTGGCACCGCACATAGCAAAGGTTTTGAAACGCAAAAACTAAAAGTTTTTGAAAAACTACAGTTGTTTAAAAATGTAAAATGCTTGATTTATCGAGCCGATTATGCGTTAATTACCGACTGCATTGCCCAATTAAAACAACAAAATAATAGCCAATATGGTTTCGAAACTTTGGCATGGTCTACCAACAAATTGTTATGCTCAAATAGCCCAATATTGTATTTTGCCATTGATAAACACCCACAGCACACACGCATTAGTACTATTTTTAGGCAAAAACCATTGAACATACAAATACCTTTTAGCGACGATGCCGCCATAGAAAACGCCATTCATACCTGTTTATTGTGTTTGCAGCTAGGGCTTAGTTTAACCGATATTGAACGGCAAATGAAACACTTACAGCCTATTGCCATGCGTTTAGAGCTTAAAGCAGGCATTAACAACTGTGTGGTTATCAACGATGCCTATAATGCCGACCTGCAATCGTTGGCAATTGCCCTCGATTTTTTAGCACAGCAACAACAGTTACCACAAAAAACACTTATTTTATCGGATATTTTAGAAAGCGGACAACACAGCAAGCAATTGTATAAGGCGGTAGCCGATTTAGTAATACAACATAAAATTGACCATTTTATAGGCATTGGCAACAAAATAAGTGCCAACAAAATTTTGTTTAAACAAATAAATGCCCAGTTTTATGCCAATACTGCCCAATTTTTGGCAGCAAATTTGCTTTTCGAAAACCAAACTATTTTGCTTAAAGGCGCCCGAACTTTTGCTTTTGAAAATATTGCACAACTATTAGTGCAAAAAATACACACCACCACCCTCGAAATTAACCTAAATGCCATTGCCCACAACATAAAAGTATACAGGCAACTATTGCAACCCGATACCAAACTAATGGTAATGGTAAAAGCATTTGGTTATGGTAGTGGCGGAGCCGAAGTTGCTAATATATTGCAATACAACAAAGTTGATTATTTGGCTGTTGCCTATACCGACGAGGGCGTAGCCTTGCGAAAAGCAGGTATAAAATTGCCCATTATGGTAATGAACCCACAACCCAACACTTTTGAGGCAATTGTGCGGTATAAATTAGAACCCGAAATATACTCGTTGTCGCATTTGCAAAAATGGGAACGCTTTTTGCTGTATCTTAACAAAGCACAAATAGCTAAAAGCATACCTTATATACATTTAAAAATAGATACTGGTATGCACCGCTTAGGTTTTGAAGAAACCGATATTGACAAGTTAGTACAAACGCTAAAAAACAACGATACATTACGCATTGCTTCGGTTTTTTCGCACTTGGCAGCCACCGATAGCACCGAGCACGATGTGTTTACTCAGCAACAAATTAGTCTATTTAATAGTATACACCAAGTAATACAAAACCAAACGCCGTATAAAATAATGCGCCACATATTGAATACAGCAGGCATTATTAGGTTTAGTGCCAATGCACAAATGGACATGGTACGCTTAGGTATTGGTTGTTATGGTGTAGATTCAACGGGTACTATACAACGCGATTTGATGAATGTAAGCACCTTAAAAACATACATCTCGCAAATAAAAAAACTGGCACCCACCGAAACCGTAGGATACAGCCGCCGAGGAGTGTTGCATCAAACTACTAAAATAGCCACTATTAGTATTGGCTATGGCGATGGATTACCGCGTTGCCTAAGTAATGGCAAGGGCAAAATGTGGATAAACGGACAATTAGCCCCTATTGTAGGCAATGTTTGTATGGATATGACTATGTTAGACATAAGCCATATTGATAATGTGCAAGAAGGCGATGAAGTAATTGTTTTTGGCGAAAAATTGCCGGTTCAGCAAGTAGCACACTGGGCAAACACCATTGCCTACGAAATACTAACGGGTGTTTCGGGGCGAGTAAAAAGAGTGTATTTTCAAGAGTAACCTATTTATATATGATAATTAATAGTCAATTCCAAACTTTTTTTGAACGCAACAGCCTAGGAATGGCTTTTGTTAACAAAGATGAACAATTTATTGAGGTCAACGATGCTATGTGTCGCTTGACAGGTTACTCGCGCGATGAAATGTTAAAAATGAATGTAATTGACATATATTCAAGTGATAATTTATTTATAAAACAATCAGAACGTGAGCAAATGTACAGAGGCGAAATTGACCATGTGCAAGTAGAACGAAAAGCAGTATTAAAAAATGGAAACTTTTTATATGTAAATGTTCATATAACAACAGTTGTTGACGAATTGGGCAATTTTGAGTACGAATTGGGCGTATTTGAAAATATTACCGAACGAAAACAAGCCGAAAAGCAATTACACGATTTAGAAATTCGTTTTGAAAGTATTTACCAACTTAGCCCCATTGCCATTGTTTTATGCGACATGGATTGGAACATACGAACAGCAAATACCAAAGCTTGTAAATTGTTTGGTTATACCGAACAAGAGTTAAAGAAAATGAATATATCTGAAATTTCGCACCCCGATTATATACAGCCCAACAAACAAATAGTAAAGCAAAAATTATTGAACAAAGAAGATGCTTTTTTTATGGAAAAAAAATACATAAAAAAAGATGGTTCGATAATAAACGGCGAGCTAACAGCTAATATTATTTACAGCGAACAACATCAACCCTTATACACAATGGGTATGGTGATTGATGTAACACAACGCAAACAAAAAGAACTTGAACTGCAAAAAAGTGAGTTAATGTATAGCAGTTTGGTAAAAAATATACCCGGCGTGGTATACCACTGTATCGAAGATGACCACTGGACAATGCTATACCTAAGCCAACAAGTAGAAGAGCTAACAGGCTATAAAGCACAAGATTTTATTGACAATAAAGTGTCTTTTTCTAATATAATAATAGAAAGTGATTATGTTAAATTGGTAGATGCCTATACAAACAACGGCAAACTAAAACTTGGCGATACTTTTAACGAATATTACCGTATACGACATGCCAATGGAAGCATACGCTGGATACACGAAAAAGGGCAATACTTTGATAAAAAAGGCGAACAATGGTTTTTGTATGGGCTTATGTTTGACATTACCGAACAAAAAGAACAAGAAAACAACTTACTTCAAAGCCAAATGCGCTTCAAATCGGTCTTCGAAAATAATAACTTGCCTATTGTTATAGCTGATGTAGACGGAAACATTATTGAACTTAACGAAGCTTTTTGCCATTTAACAGGCTACACCATGCAAGAAGCCATAAAAATAAAAGTTTTTGAATACATACACCCCGACAGCCCCCGAACTACAACCGAAGATGGAAACGCTTTTGTTTCGGGTAAAGTAAAAGCACTTAGTAACCTCAACAGAATTATCCAAACAAAAAATGGCGAAAAACGATACCTTAATGTAAACCTATCGGGTGTATACAACGAACACAACGAACTTTTGTACGATGTGAGTATTATGGAAGATGTTACCGAAAAACGAATTATTGCCCAAGCACTTGAACAAAGTGTTGCTATGCAGCGCGCCTTGCTTAATGCTATTCCCGACCTAGTTTTTCATGTGCACCGCGATGGCACCTATCTTAATGCCTTTATACCGCAAACCATGGAGTTAGAAACCCGAAGAAGTAAAGACGATATAATTGGTAAAAATATACTCGAATTGATACCTAACCCAACAGGACAAAATTTATACAATTTTTTACTATCAGCACTAGACAGCAAACAAGTAGAAACCTACGAATATAGCGCTATTGTTAACAACGAAGAGCTGTTTTACGAGAGCAAAGCAAACGCCATTAACAACAACGAAGTAATTTTTAGCACGCGAAACATTACCTCAATAAAAAAAACCGCCCAAGCCCTTGAACAAAGTGTGGCTATGCAACAAGCCATATTAAAGTCGCTTCCAGACCTTACGTTTCATATAGATGCCAACGGAAAATACCTTAATGCCTATATACCCGCAAATATACCTAAAGAAATTTACGTTTCGCCCGAGAATATAACAAACAAGAGTATTTATGAGCTACTTCCTAAATCATTGGCAGATATGCTACTTGTACTTATCAAAAAAACAATAGAAAGCCGCGAAATGATAATTTGCGAATACGAACTAATGTTTAATGGTGTTAGCAATCAATACGAAGCACATATAAACGCCATTAACAACAACGAAGTAATTTTTAGCGCCCGAAACATCACCCTGATAAAAGAAATTCAGGCAAAATTAGCCGCCAAAGTAAAAGAACTAGAAAGCAAAAACGAAGAACTAGAAAAATACATATCCTCGAACCTCGAACTCGAAAACTTTGCATACGTTGCCTCGCACGACCTCCGCGAACCACTACGCTCTATCATCGGTTTCTCGCAATTGTTACAACAAAAATTAACCAAAACCGATAATGCCGATGTAATAGAATACCTCCGATTTATCACCGAATCGGCACAGCAAATGAATAGACTTATAAACGATTTACTCCAATACTCGTTAGTAAACACCGAACATACCGCAAAAAATATACGAACAAGTTTTGTAATCGAAAAAACAATACTAAACCTCCGCGAACTAATACACCAAACAAAAGCAATTGTTAATGTAGGCGAACTACCCGATACCATCATAGGACACGAACCCAAAATTAGCCAAGTTTTTCAAAACTTAATCCAAAATGCCATTAAGTTTCATCAGCCTAATATAGCACCAATAGTAACCATTAGCAGCTCCGAAACGCCTACACATTGGCATTTTTCGGTAGCCGACAATGGCATTGGTATTAGCTCCGAGTACTTCGACAAAATATTTTTGCTATTTAGGCGCCTGCATACCCGCAAAAATTTTAGCGGCAGCGGCTTAGGTTTGGCTATCTGCAAAAAAATAGTAGAACAACACCACGGACAAATATGGGTCGAATCGACAATCGGGCATGGCACTACCTTTCATTTTACTATTGCCAAAGATAACAATTTAGTCACTCAATCAAACCATAGCCATTAACCATAACTCGCCTGTTATATTAACGGTTCCTGTTCCGTAATTCAATCACTAATTAGCTAATAAACTGTTATTTACCTGCCTGTCTTATGTAGATAGGCAGGTAAAATGCGTTTATATTCTTTCTGCGTATCATAACAGGGCAAAAAACGGTAAAATTTATTGAATTTCTGTTAATCTAAAACCTACGCCATGTATGTTCTCGATGCGCAAATTGGCATCGTGTTGTAAGTATTTGCGCAGGCGCGATATAAAAACATCCATACTACGCCCCAAGAAATAATCGTCTTCGCCCCAAATGTTTTTTAATATAATATCGCGTTTAACAATTTGGTTTTTATTTTCTACCAACATTTTCAACAAATCGGCTTCGCGGTGTGTTAAGTTTTGTTGTGTATTAAGGTAGTTTAGTTTTTGATTTGGATAATCGAGTACATATTGCCCTATACCTAAAGTGGTTATAGGTAATAGTGTTGTTGGGAATATAGCCACCTGACTTCGGCGCAAAAAAATCTCTATTTTTAGCACTAATTCTTCTATACTATATGGTTTAGTGATATAATCGTCGGCACCAATTTGTAGTCCTTTAATTTTGTCTTCTTTTAGCGATTTTGCACTTAGAAACAAGATAGGGATTTGTGTA
Source organism: Sphingobacteriales bacterium (assembly GCA_016718845.1). Classification (GTDB taxonomy): domain Bacteria; phylum Bacteroidota; class Bacteroidia; order Chitinophagales; family UBA2359; genus JAEUUX01. The sequence continues at coordinate 48,041 of JADKCK010000036.1, read as the reverse complement.
TTGGTGTCGCGTATTTTTTTTGCTATCGAAAAGCCGTCAACTTTGGGCAACATAACATCTAAAATGCAAAGGTCAAAGGTTTCGGCGGCAAATTTGCGGAGTGCTTCTTCGCCATCAAGGCAGTGTGTTATGTGGTAGCCGCGTAGCTCAAGACTGTCTTGCGTTACAAAACTAAGGCTAAGGTCGTCTTCTACGTATAAAATGCGAGGTTTGTGCATAGTGGTTTTTTTAAAAAAGTTTTATTTTATATAAATACTAAAAATACTTCCTTTGTTTAGTTCGCTTTGTACTTTTATTTTCCAACCGTGGGTACGGCATATTTCTTTTACGTAAAACAAACCTAAGCCAAAGCCTTTTACATCGTGTAGGTTGCCCGTTGGTACCCGAAAAAACCTATTAAATATTTGTTTTTGATACTTACTGTCAATACCTATGCCATTATCGGCAATAGATAAGCAAATACCTTTGCCTTGGTCGGTGGTGTTAATAACAATATGTGGGGTGGTTTGACAATATTTGGCGGCATTGTCGAGCAGGTTATACAAAATATTGGTTAAGTGTACTTTATCGGCAAATATACTGTTATTTTGGGCATTTAGTTGTAGCGCAATGCTATCTTCGCCATTGGTTTTTACATTTACACTACTCACTACTTGCTGTATAATGTCGTGCAAAGATAGTTTTTCTTTTTGCAATTTTATACCATTTTTTTCGATTCGGGCTATTTGTAACACCTTTTCTACTTGTCCGTTTAGGCGTTCATTTTGTTCGCTAATAGTTTTAACATATTGTTTTAACCGCAAGTTTCCCATTACTTCGGCACTTTCTTGCAAAACACCACTAGCAATTTGTATAGTAGATATAGGTGTTTTAAACTCGTGGGTCATGTTGTTGATAAAATCTTTTTGAAGTTCGGATAGCCGTTTTTGCTGCAAAATTAACAACAGCGAGTAGCTAAAAAACACAACCGCAATAAACAGAATTATAGAAAACACTATCCACAATTGTACCGACGAGGCTAAATAAGTGTTGCGCGTTGGAAAGTGAATACTAAAATAATATGGAAGTTTACTGTATTTAGGTAAATTTTTGCTTCGTTTTATTTTTTCTGTTGTGTTTCCCGATTTTATATAGTTGCCATACATCATTTCATCGGTATTACAATCATAAATACCATATTCAAAATCTAGCGAAAGTTTTAGCTCGTTAAATTCGGTTTTTAGGTAATATTCAAGCCAATTAGCATCAATTTCGTCGTTTAGGTTAACTAAATAGTAATCCGACGAGATTTGTTTAACAGTATTTACCGGCGGTTTGCTACCTTTGCGCTCTGCTAAACGCTCGGCAACATTTTTGAGCACAATTTGTATGCTTTGGTCTAATTGTTTTTCTTTTAAATCCCAGGCGCGCAGCATCCAGTATGCCTGCACTACAATAATGCCAGCAATAGCAAATATGCCTAAAACAACAACTATACGAATAGTACTGTTTTTCATTTTTATAGTTTGTTAAATTTTTTGGGGATTATTTTAGGATTTAAATAGTATTTATTTTTGTAATTAAATCTAATTTTAAAATGGAGATTACTTGGTCTGATTTTGAGAAGATAGACATTAGGGTAGGCACTATTGTTACGGCTCAGGAGTTTTTGAAGGCTCGGAAGCCTGCCTATCAACTTAGTATTGATTTTGGCGATGAGTTGGGCATTAGGCGCTCGTCGGCGCAAATTACTACACATTATACCCCCGATGGTTTGGTGGGTATGCAGGTGGTGGCGGTGGTTAATTTTCCGGCAAAACAAATAGCTAATTTTGTGTCGCAGTGTTTGGTGTTGGGCGTGGTTGGTGCCGATGGGGCGGTGGTGCTGTTGCAGCCAACACAGGGTGTGCCAAATGGTTTGCGGATAGCGTAATTTGTTGGGCACAGACGCTGTCCAAAGTGGTTTGAGGCATAGACCCCGACTTGCGGCAATTAATTGGTTGATGGAAAGCGACACACTATTGCACCTATATGTGATGTTGGTTACTTTTTTTACAACAAAAAAATTTTTAGTATAGTACCTTTACCCACTAAAGTCCGATGATCGTGCGATGGGGTTTTAGCCAATCAACTCACCTTCGCCCACTTGTTGTCGCCACATGGCAGCATATAGCCCGCCTTGTGCTATTAGTTGGTCGTGTGTGCCGTGTTCTATCACATAGCTTTTTTCCATTACATAAATAATATCGGCGTGCATAATAGTCGAAAGTCGGTGAGCTATCATGATGGTTAGGTGTTGGTGGTCGGAGGATACTTGGCGGATAGTTTCCGAAATTTCTTTTTCGGTGAGCGAGTCGAGGGCTGCTGTTGCCTCGTCGAAGACCAACAAGGTGGGATTGCGCAACAAAGCTCGGGCTATGGATATGCGTTGTTTTTCGCCGCCCGACACCTTAATACCGCCTTCGCCGATGATGGTATCTAAGCCTTTGTCGGTGCGGTTAAGTATCGAGTTGCAAGCGGCTTGTTGCAATACCTGTATCATTTGGGCATCGGTGGCGTTGGGTTGCACAAACAGTAAGTTGTCGCGTAGCGTGCCCGAAAAAAGTTGGGTATCTTGCGACACCACGCCAATTTGCTCGCGTAGCAAATCGAGGTCGATGTGGTTGTAGCCAATGCCATTGTAGGTAATGTTGCCTTGCTGCGGGCGATACAAACCCAACAAAAGTTTAATTAAGGTGGTTTTGCCACTGCCCGACGGACCTACAAAAGCAATGGTTTGCCCTTTGTTGATGCTAAACGAAATGTGGCTAACAGCACGTCGGTTGGCGGCTTGGTGCTGAAAATTTACATCGTCGAATTGCAATTTGCTTAAAACGCCTATTGGTTTAGGTTCGGCGGGTTTAGGCTCAAGGGGCAAGGCAAGCAGGTTGCCAAAGTTTTGGAAAGACACTTGGGCTTCGCGATAAATGTGGATAAACGAACCTATTTCTTGCAATGCCCCAAATATGTAAAACGAGTACATAAACAGCGAAAAATATTGCCCCACGCTCATCTTACCTTGATAAATAAGGTAAAAAAACAACAACGCCATACCTGTACGAATAAGGTTTACAAAGGTGCCTTGTACAAAACTCATGGTGCGTACATACTTTACTTTTTCTAGTTCTAAGCCCAATATGCGGTTTGTAACGGCATTTAAACGGGCAATTTCTTGGTCGGACAAGCCCAGGGCTTTTACCAACTCTATGTTGCGCAACGACTCGGTGGTAGAGCCTGCTAAGTTTGTTGTTTCGCCCACAATTTTTTGCTGTACTTTTTTGATGCGTTTTGTTAGCGATAAACTTACAAACATAATAAGTGGTATGGTAGCTAAATAAATAGGTGCTACCAACCAATAAACTTGTATCGAGTAAATAGTTACAAACACAATAGCCACCATGGCGGCAAAAATAATGTTGACAAATGAGTTTACTAATCGTTCGGTGTCGGTGCGTACTTTTTGCAAAATACCCAATGTTTCGCCGCTTCGTCGGTCTTCAAAATCCTGAAAAGGTAGTTTTATGGCATGTCTAATACCATCGGTGTAAATGTGTGTGCCTACTTTTTGTACCACAACGTTCACAAAATAATCCTGAAAATTTTTGGCAATGCGCGAAATCATTGCCACCAAAATAACGCCACCTAATAGCCAAAGCACGCCGCTAAAAAACTGGGTAGGGGTGTATTTTTCGTGTTGCGTTGCATAATTATCAATAATAAGCCTATAAATATAGGGGTCGAGGAGCGAAAAAACATTGTTAACAATGCCCAATAACAGCGCCAAAGTTACATATTTCCATTGTTGCTGTAGGTAGCTAAATAAAATTTTCATACGGTTGTGTTAAGTAAAGTGTGTGATAGCTATTTGCGTAGTATTTTTTTAAACAACAAAGATTTCATTTTGTTGTTTGTGGGCGATAAAAACCTTAGTTGCACAAAAATGCCAAATTTACGCACAAAGGTAGCTTTTTTTTGGCGATGTGGCGCATAAAAAAGCGGTATGCCACAAGGCACACCGCTTTTGCAAAGCCAAAAATTTTGGCATTTGGGTTTAGTCCAAATCTATTTCGTCGTCCTCGCCAATTTCCACTTTGTGTTCGGCTTTGGCGCTAAACAATTGCTCTTTGATTCGTCCTTCTAAATCTTCGGCTAATTCGGGGTTATCTTGCAAAAACTTTTTCACGCTGTCGCGTCCTTGTCCAATTTTTTGCCCTTCAAAACTATACCACGAGCCGCTTTTGTTGATAATGTTTAGTTCGGTGGCATAGTCAATAATTTCGCCAATTTTTGATATACCCTCGCCGTATACAATATCAAACTCGGTAAAACGAAACGGTGGAGCCATTTTGTTTTTTACCACTTTTACTTTGGTTCGGTTGCCCATAATTTCGGTTCCTTCTTTTATCTGCGACACCTTGCGTATGTCCAAACGGATAGAACTGTAAAATTTTAGGGCGTTACCGCCTGTTGTTGTTTCGGGGTTGCCATATACTACGCCAATTTTATCGCGCAATTGGTTGATAAATATACAGATACAACCTGTGCGGCTAATAGTACCTGTTAGTTTACGCAATGCCTGCGACATTAAACGAGCCTGTAAACCCATTTTCGATTCGCCCATTTCGCCTTCTATTTCGCTGCGTGGCACAAGGGCAGCCACCGAGTCGATGACAACAATATCAATAGCACCCGACCTAATAAGGTGTTCGGCAATTTCGAGGGCTTGCTCGCCATTGTCGGGCTGCGAGATAAGCAGGTTGTCGGTATCTACGCCTAATTTTTCGGCATAGCTTTTATCAAAGGCATGCTCGGCATCGATAATGGCAGCAATACCACCTGCTTTGTTAACCTGTGCAATGGCATGGATAGCCAAAGTTGTTTTACCCGACGATTCGGGTCCAAATATCTCGATGATACGCCCTCGGGGGTAACCACCAACGCCCAAGGCTACATCTAATCCTATCGAGCCCGACGAGACAACATCTACGTCCATGGCTTTGGTGTCGCCCAATTTCATTACGGTTCCTTTTCCGTAAAGTTTGTCTAATTTGGCAACAGTGGTTTGTAATACTTTCAGTTTTTCGGCATCCGACAAAGTACTCATGATTTGTTTTTTTTTGTTTTTTTGTAGATATTAGTTAGGATTTTTGCAAAACGGAGCAGCAATATACGCCTTATTTGGCAAACCAAATAGTTTATAGTCGCATTGGCACAAAATTATTGTATTATTGGGCTAATTTTTAACTCCGTACAAGCATTTTTAATGCGATAGACTACTATAACACCGTTTTACGTTGCAAAGTTCCAAATTTTTTAGCAAAGTTCCAAATTTTTTGAGCAATTTCGATAAATTTTTTTTTAAGTCATCTGTACGGATTCGTTTTTGCCCTATCATATTGCTCATCCTCCATTCAAAAAATCGCTCATTATCATTCAACACAAAATTTTATCGTTCACAAAATCATTCATAAATATTGAGTAAAGATATTATAACCATCGAAAATATTATTAAGGCAAGTTATCGGTTAAATGGGATAGTTAAAGAAACACCTATGCAATTAAACCATAACTTGTCGGAGCGTTACGGTTGCCAAGTATACCTAAAACGCGAGGATTTGCAAGCCGTTCGGTCGTACAAAATTAGGGGAGCCTATAACTTTATGGTTAATTTGCAACCCGAGCAAATTGCCAAAGGCGTAGTGTGTGCAAGTGCGGGCAATCATGCCCAAGGGGTGGCTTACTCGTGTAGTTTATTGGGTATAAATAGCAAAATTTATATGCCAACTACCACCCCCTCGCAAAAAATACGACAGGTTGAGCGCATTGGCAAACAATATGTTACCGTTGTGCTGCATGGCGACACCTATGACGCCGCCTACAACGAAGCCATGACCGATTGCCAAGCCAATGGCAAAGTATTTGTACACCCCTTTGACGATGCCCTAATTATTGAAGGACAAGGAACCGTAGGGGTAGAAATTTTAAATGCGTTTAAGGGCGATATAGACTACCTTTTTATACCCATTGGCGGTGGTGGTTTAAGTGCTGGCGTAGGTACGTATTTTAAAAAACTAAGCCCCAATACTAAAATTATTGGTGTAGAACCTGCCGGCGCACCCAGCATGAAAAAAGCCATTGAACAAAACGAAGTGATAACCCTGTCGCATATAGATACTTTTGTTGACGGGGCTGCTGTTAAACGGGTAGGCAAGCTAAATTTTAGCATTTGCAAGCATATTTTAGACGAACTTTTGCTAGTACCCGAAGGCAAAATTTGCACCACCATTTTGCAGCTATACAACGAAGAAGCCATTGTGGTAGAACCAGCAGGGGCTTTATCTATTACAGCACTTGACATGTATGCCGAACAAATAAAAGGCAAAAATGTAGTGTGTATTGTAAGCGGCGGCAACAACGACATTGAACGAATGCCCGACATAAAAGAGCGCTCGTTGGTATACGAGGGTTTGATACATTATTTTATCATCAATTTTCCGCAACGCTCGGGCGCACTCAAAGATTTTTTAGCCACCGTATTGTCAAACGGCGAAGACATTAGTTTGTTTCAATACGCAAAAAAAACAAACCGCAACGTAGGACCCGCCTTAATTGGTATTGAACTGCGACAACGCACCGATTACCCCCTACTAATACAACGTATGGAAGCTTATGGCATGGATTATACCGTTGTGAACGAAAACCCTAAATTGTTTGGATACTTGATTTAGTGGTAGCAAATTAGGCTAACATAAAACGCCCTACCATAATTGGTAGGGCGTTTTGTGTTGTATGATGATTAATAATGGGGGGAGGGGGTGAAGGTAGCAGGTTTTTCAACACACCACGAAGTAGCACCGTAGGTAAATGTTGATGCGGAGAACCAATGTTTGATTAACCACACCACGAAGTAGCACCGTAGGTAGATGTTGATGCGGAGCACTGAACCGCCACTTTTGCAAAACGGCTGTTGTGTGCTGTGGTTCTTGCTAATTCTGCTTTATTAAATTGTTTTGGTTTAAAAAAATTATAAATTCATTGGTAATATCTTCCGTTCTTTTTATAATGTCTTGTTCTGTAAAATCGTTTTTATTTGTTGCCAAATTAACTAATTCAGAAATAATTGTACCTGCTTTATGTTGCCCTTTGTCGTTAGTAAAGCCTTTATAATACTTTACTTTATCATGAAATCTATAATCAGATGCTCTTATATTAATTTTATCTTCTAGCAATGCCTTATTTCCAAGGACTTCAAGGTTTTTTGTATTCGTTAAAGTCTTGTCGTTCTCTTGCCTTTTTCTTGCGAAAATATGTTCAATGTCAAAACTTGTGCTAAGAGAAGGAATTGTTTGATTATTATTAAAATTTTAAATTTATGCCTACTCTTAATCAGTTTTCGGCTTCCCTGTTTATTTTATTGTAATTTCTTTTTATCATCGCTACACTTTTTTTAAACCCTTTGTTCTCGTAAAAATTTACCATATCAATATCACAAGATAAATCTATCATATAAAATTCAGAAAGATTATCCATCAAAATTTCTAATAATTTTGTTCCTACTCCTTTTTTTTGATATTCAGGCAAAACTTCTAATAGTGGAATGTATGCTGATAAATAATTGTCTGTTATTGCATAAATAAAACCAATAACTTTATTATTAGTCAGGTCAATAGCTACTACTTTATTACTTGATTGTAATAAAATGTTTTCAAAAGTTCTTAGTTGAGGCTTGTTTGTCCAGCCAACAAAAAAATTATCAAATGTATATTTGTTTAAATCTTCAAAAGCTGTTAAATATTCTATGTTATTGTTCATAGGTTTGGGGTCTTTATTATCTCACACAACGTTTTGCGGGCTTGCGAAGTTGGCGTGTACTCATACCAAACTTCAAAACAAGTACCACACTTCAATTATACAAAAAAATGCCATACAAAGCACATAAACGCCAATTTTCACAAGCCTGCTGTTACCGGCTGCTTTGTTTTCCGTTCTAAGACAATTAGCTTAATGTTTACATGCGCATTGCGGATGGTGCTTATGCATAGTCAATGTCGGAGAACTCAGTTATCGGTACATAGCCAATTTTTTTATAGATGCTATTCGAAGTCGGATTGGCTTTATCTGTGAATAAGCCGCAAGATTTGAAACCGCTCTGCAATAGGTGTTCGCTTAGTTTTTGAACGCAACTTGTTGCGTAACCATTGCCTCTAAGTTTGTCAGGCGTATAAACTAGACTTACTATTCCAAACCTTTTTGTCTTGCGAATCATTGCAGCCATGCTTACAGTTTTCCCGTTGTCAACCCACTTGAAAATTTTACCAGCACTTATCATTCTTTTTGTACTTCTCATAATTTCCTCGCTGTTATTTCGCGGAAATGTTTTTATGTCCTCTTCAAAAAGTTTTCCCCACTCAGCCACTAAGTCAATATCCATTTCGTTTGCGACTTCTAAATATCCTGTCGTCAACGGCAAGTTATTTACACAAGTCAGTTTGTGAACAATCATTGTCCGCTTACCAATTTGCTTCTTACCATAAAAGTTAGAGAATTCAGTTGAGTAAAAACTTTCACCCACTACACCTGTCAAGGCAATACCGTTGTCCAAGTAGTAATCTGCTAATGCTTTTATGTGTTGAGGATTTTGTGTTGTTCCTGACACGAAAGCTTTTGACATTGTCTTGATGGAACTTGCTTGAATTTGATTGTCGGCAATAGAGTTTATAAAAACGCAAGAGTCATATACTCTTGCCTTGTCTTCAAAACCATTACAAAGTGCGAGAATGAGATTGTTTTCAAGCTCTTTTTGTTCCAGTATTATCTCGGTGTCGTCCAAGAATTCTTGTGGTGTTTTATAAGCAGTAATAGTTGTCATTTAGTCCCTATATATTTGATGAAAGAATGTTGTTTAGCCTTGCAAAGATACAGTAAAAAAATGGAAACTAGGAAAAATTCTCAAAAAAAAGAAAAAAATAATTTCGAGGCTTTTTCTATTGGTACTTTGGTTGGTAAAAATCCCATGCCACTTAATTAGGTAACACCCTGCTCAACATCAGGTACTTAACACCAACACCCGCAAATGCTGCTAAGATTTAGGTACTTAGCAGCATTTTTTTGCCTAAAAATGTCACCCAAAAGTAAAAAAAACGCATTTTTGGGCAAAAATCAAAGTAGTCAAGCATTTGGCACATCTGTAGCACGATATTTGGTGTATCATCTATACTCATCTAATAGCTAATCATTGCACATTTGTATTTATTATGAAAAATCTGTTTCCTTGTATCGTTTTTATGTTTTTTGCATCTGTTGCACAAATTAGTTTTGGGCAAGATGTACATTTTTCGCAAAACTTTGCTACTCCTTTGTTTATCAATCCGGCAATGACTGGGGTAATGAATGGCGATGTACGTCTTAATGTTGCCTACCGCAATCAGTGGAGTTCGCTGTTGGCTAATCGTCCGTTTCGCACCGTATTTGCCTCGGGCGAGATGGCTTTTAAAGGTTTTAGAGATGCCGACCGCCTAGCTACAGGTTTAATGGTATACAACGATCGTGGCGGCATGGCGGGCATAAACACCACTTATATTACCGCAACAACCGCCTATAATGTGGCTTTGAGCGATGCCGCTTATGTGTCGTTGGGCGTAACGGGTGGCGTTATGCAAAAACACATTGACCTAAACGAAGCCCAATTTGGCAATCAATACGACGGCGACACCTATAACCCCGACCTAACAACTGGCGAAGATTTTCAGCAAATCAATATCTGGCGACCCTCGGTAGGGGCAGGTGCCTTGTTTTACTATATGCCAACCCGCCGCAGTAGCGTGTTTATGGGCTTGGGCATGTATCACCTACTACGCTCCGATTATGCTTTTACCGATTACTCGCGCGACCTATACAAAGGCAAAATATCGGCACAATTAGGCGGCAGCCTACCTATTGGCGAGCAATGGGACGTGGTGCCAAGCCTATACTATATTAAACAACAACAACATTATAAACTAGATGCTGGCACCTTTGTGCGGTATGTGTTTAACCGCGACCGCCGCAGCGGCTTAGAAAAAGCCTTTAACTTTGGCACATGGACACGCCTAACAGGTGGCGAAGCAGGCGGCGTGGTAGCCATAATACCTGCCGCTAAATTAGATTACCAAAATGTAAGTGTTGGCATTAGCTACGACCTAACAACAGGCTCGCTCAACTCAACAAATGGCGGCAACGGCGGCGTTGAACTAACCATTAGTTATGTGGCTAAAACGCGCGAAAATCGCAAAAAATTTACCGCCTGTCCCCGATTTTAATTAATTGGCAATGTAGCCTAACAATATAACTTACCAAACCACACCAAGCAACAATAAACCTGTAAAAATAAAACTTAATACTGATGTTACGCAGCCCATTTCAACAATTGAGTATTTTGCATTTTTATACCCAGTTTCCTATTTTGTTTCTTTGGAACCGGCATTATAGGAATTGGCGTTAAGAAATTTATTGGGGCATAAATGTAGCGTTAAGAAAGATATACTGTTTGAAGCACGCCACACCGAACCAAGAAATAAAATCGACAAACAAACCGTTTGGTGCAAGTTTATATCTTTTAGCGGAATGTTGACATTTTAATTACTATACAGCCTTGATTTTTTTGGTTACTTTTTTGATCAAGCAAAAAAGTAACAAACTTTTAACGAGCCGAAAGTAGTAGCAAAGTAACTACAAATTATTTTCAAAGTCCTATGCCACTTAATTAGATCCCCCCTGCGTAACGTGAGTTAATATTCAAGTGGCTATATTTACACAAATATAGCCACTTTTGCATTTTACAATAGCAAAACAGCCTTTTTTGTAGGTAATGACGAACAAAAACGCAAAAATTTTGTTTTTTTTGAAAGAAATTTGGTGAATTGTTGCAAATGCCGTATCTTTATGCACCACTTTGGGCTATTTTAATAAAGCTAAGCTATTTTAGCGTTATTTAAGCAATTGTTGAGCATAGCCAAAATACCCGCTTGATGCAGTAAAGTTTTTTTTGAGTGGTGATGTTCGACAGGCTCAACAACCATAATTGGCTTACCTAAGTTGATTAACTGCTGCCACCTCCATTATCAAAACAAGCACATACACCAACCACACTTGTTAATGTCCGAATCAAAACATCTTCAAATCTTTATCATTTTTAATTAAAAATCAATATCATTTTTTTAAACTTTTTGTTATGATTAACATTATGCCGATTAATATCGAGCGGGTAAAACATTCGCGTTTGCCCGAAATTGATTTCAATAACCTCCCATTTGGTCGTATTTTCTCGGACCACATGTTTGTTGCTGATTATGAAAATGGCGAGTGGAAAGAGGGTCAGATAGTGCCTTATGCCGACATACCCCTTAGCCCCGCCACAAGTGCCTTACACTATGGTCAGGCAATATTTGAGGGTATGAAATGCGATAGAGATGCTAATTCGACAGATGTACTAATATTTAGACCACAAGACAATGCCCGCCGTTTTAATCAATCGGCAGTGCGCATGGGTATGCCCGAAGTACCCGAAGAGCTATTTTTAGAAGCATTATACGAATTAATACGCCTCGACCGCAACTGGGTTCCAACCGAAGCCAATAGCTGTATGTATATGCGTCCGTTTATGTTTGCCACCGACCCTATGCTGGGCGTTCGCCCCTCGGATACCTATAAATTTATGATTATTACCTGCCCCGTTGGTCCGTATTACTCAAAACCATTAAACGTATTGGTTGCCGATAAGTATGTGCGCGCTTTTCCGGGTGGTACAGGCTATGCCAAAGCAGCGGGTAACTATGCCGCAAGCATGTATCCAATGACATTAGCCAAAGAAAAAGGCTACGACCAAGTACTTTGGACAGATGGCTTTACACACGAATACCTCGAAGAAATTGGCACCATGAACGTGTTTTTTGTGATAGATGGCAAAGCCTATACCCCCGAGTTAGACGGCACTATATTACAAGGTATTACCCGCGATAGCATTATGCAACTGCTGCGCGAACAAGGCGTAGAGGTAATAGAAAAGAAAATAAACGTACACGAAATATTCGAAGCACATAAAAAAGGCACACTACAAGAAGCCTTTGGAGCAGGTACCGCAGCCACTATTATTAGTATTTCGGGTATTGGCTACAAAAACCAACACATCGACCTGCCATCGGCTGCCAGCCGCACCGTATCCGAAAAAGTAAAAAAACACCTAAACGACATAAAATGTGGCTTAACCAACGATATATTCGATTGGATAGTTAGGGTATAAACGTGTTTTTGCAAATAAAAACAAAAAACTTGCACATAAAAGGGAAACAGTAACTGTTTCCCTTTTATCTTTGTGCGCAATAAATAGCTTTATCGCACAATATTTTTACTTAAAGGTGCGTTTTATTTCAGATTGTCAGAAAAATGTCATAATTTTGCACCGCCAACTCACCTACAATATACACAAAACCCGCTTTTTATGGGCTAACCAACCATTTTAAAGGCGTAGTAATACCTTAAAAAAACAAATAAATCATCTTTTATCATAAAAAGTAAAAAAAAACACGCGTCATGAACGATTATCAAGACCAATCAAATTCATCGAATGGTAATTCGAAACGCATCTATTACATTGCCCTTATAGGCATATTATTGCTCATTAATGGGTTGCTTTTTTATAGCAACTACAAAATGAAGCGCGACAATACGATGCAAGTGGATAGTTTGCAAACCGAAAAAGCCTCGCTACAAGCCGAGTACAACACCATGTTGCAAGAGTTAGAGAACTATAAAACCCAAAACTCGACACTTGATAGTACACTTGCTGGCACACAAGGTATGATTGAACAACAAAAAGCCAAAATTGAGCAATTGTTGCGCGGTAGTGGCACATCGCGAAAAGAGTTAGAGCAAACAAAAGCACTGATGGCATCGCTACGAACCAACGTTGACGAGTACAAACTTCAAATTGAGGCACTTACGGCGGCTAACCAAGATTTGACGAACAAAAACTCGGGGCTACAGCAAGATATTGGCAAACAACGCGACACCATAAAAACACTGGCAACCGACAAAGAGGTACTAAGTACCGAAAAACAACAACTGCAAACCGAAAAAGAAGGTTTAACATCGGAGAAAGAAGCACTAACCCAAGACAAAACACAACTTACACAAAAAGTAAGCCGTGCCAACTCGGTTATCAGAGCGGCTAATATTACGGCACAAGCCGTTAAATTGCGCAAAAATGGCAAAGAAGTGTCCGTAAAAAGCAACAAACGCGCCGACGAGTTTAAGGTGTGCTTTGACATTGTACCTAACGCTGCTGCCCGACCCGGCGACAAAGAAATAATGGCTCGTATTATTAACCCCAAAGGCGAGGTATTAGCCGTGCAAGAGTTAGGCGGTGGTATTTTTACCAACGAAGCCACTGGCGAAAGCATGCAATATACCCAAAAAGCAATGGTAGATTATACAGGCGATGCTGGACAAGCCTGCGTAAACTGCAAACACAACGCCGAATTTATGGACGGAAAATACAAAGTTGAACTATACAACGAAGGCTATTATATTGGCGGCGGACAGGTAACGCTTAAGTAATGCTATTGCCATATAAAATTTAATTGTTTTTCTATAATACAAATGGTTCGACCTTTAAAGGTCGAACCATTTGTATTTTTGTGTCATAGGCAATAGCTTGGGGTTAAAGTCCGCTACACACCCTAATAAGAAGGGCAAACAAAACGAGTCGACACTCCGAAAAAAAGCGACTTGGTGGAGGTATCGGCAAATACCAAATCGGGCATAATGGATATGCAAATATCACTTGGTGTAAACAGCAGTCATCAGAGGGCATAGCATTTCGAGCACACACTATTGGACAAGAGAATGGAGCGTAACGGCATGTTTTAGTCCAACTATCCTACTGTTGCCACAAAGTAGCATTGATGCTAATATTTTTTTTATAATTTTTTGTTCAAATTCTTTAATTGCTTTATCTTGGTACTTTTCGGCGCTGAATCTCGGAGCGAACTTGTAAACTGCCAAAAGTTTTAACTTAGAATCTGTTTCGTTACCAGAAATTAAAATCTCAGCAAAAGATGTCTTAAATTTTATTGTATCTTGGTCATTTATTTGCTTATAATCAAGCAAAACAGCTAAGGTATCTTTACTATATTGATACTGAAAAACATTTGTTTGGCTATCAAAGTTTATATTTCTGGGCATCATATTAAGGCTACTTATTTCTTTAATTTGAATGGCATTTAATCTGGATACTAATTCTCTTTTGGAAAATTCAAATACATATTCTTTTTCAATGCTTACACGCATTTTCTTTTGTATTGGTCTCCTACTTGTTGCCATAAACGATAGACAAGAGATGATAATTAATGCTTTTTTAAAAGCAGGTTTAAAATCATATTTATTTTCATCGCTAATTAATAATACAAAATAGGATATTGGAATTGCGACAAGGGCAATGTTATCAGTAGCGTCAACTACTCTATTAATAGATAATCCAAAGCCATTAACAAAGTTAATAAAAACTTGAGAAAATTCGCTTTTCCAGATTACAAAAATCAATGCTGTTAATAAATGTATTTTATTTTTGTTTTTATAAAGTAAGGCACTAAATAGAAAAGGAAATGCAAAAAGCCCTGCGAAATCAGAAAGTTTTCCAGTTAGATCGTTATGAAATGCTGCTTTTAAATAAAAATCGTTAGTAATAAGTATTAGCACGCTTATTATAAAAACTGGATTTCCTATTTTATTTGTATTTTCCATAAAATTACTATTAATTAATTAGTGTAAATATTTGTGTATTAGTAATAAATAATGCTTGTAATTTATATTTGATTGAGATTTTAAAAAATGAGTGATGAATTGTTGGTGACGTTTTTGTAATAATAAAATATATTAACTAATAAGATGAATGATTAGTGTCAATAAAAATATAAATATTTTTAGTGTGTTTTTCTTGAATGGATATCACAACTTTTACCTAAAATTGGCATTTATTGCAGGTTTACTCTGTCCACATCAAAAAATTCAGTACTTCGCATTGTTTCTTGTAATCATCATCTTCCAAACCGCCGAATAGTCTAAAGGGTATTTGTTGAGAGATTCTGGTTCTGTCATTTTCCATTTCAAAAGTTATTGCTATCAACTTAGCATAAAGATTTTTTGGTATTTTTTCAATTATATCATTTGACAGTTTCTTGTATCTAAGTAGCTCATCGGTTGTTGTTTGAGGATTTAGTTTCAAATGGATGCCATTTAATAATATTGCATAAATATCTGGGTAAAATTTGAATACTTGAAACGATAACAACGAAGATATATAAGCCTTAGGTTGAATAAATAATTGATTTTTATCCATTTCTTTTTCAAGATAAGTTAATTTGATAGTCAATATTGAATCATAAACACTTTTAAGTCTTTGAATTGATGGTTCAATATCTTGTGGTATTTGTATCTCTTTTCTTTGTAGTTTATATTTAGGCAGTAGTTCGGTTTTAAATGCCGAAATGTAGTTTGTCTTTATTATTATGTCATTTGTCCAAACAGAATCTATTTTACATTTTTGCAATTCTCTCTTTGTCAATACCAAACTGTCGCAAAAATTACACGAAATAGTTTGACATATTGCATTAATTGACAATAATTGGATTAGAAAAAAGATAATTATCGTTAGTGGTTTCATTATTTTATTCGGATATTTTTTGCCCTGATTGATTAGACGATACGATGCGTGTAAAAAAGCATACAATATCATTCAAACAGCCCTAATTGGCTGCTGCCTTTTATCCCCACAAAAATACAAAAAAACATTTAAACATGTTGCTTTCTGCATATCAATTGCACATTTATTTTGCATCGCACACACTAAAAAAGCAAGCACAAGCGTTATTTTAACACTTTTTAACACCCCATCTGTTAATTTTAACTTCAAGTGTATGAAACAGCTTACTAGTTTTTTGTTTTTTGTGTGTTGGGCAATGTTTGCAAATGCCCAAAGTACGTCGTTGCTAACGCAAAGTGTATTTTTTGCCACCGATAGCCACCAACTATCGCCCAACGAGGTGCAAAATCTTGATGTATTAGTGCCACAATTAGATACCTATGCCGACTACAGCATCGAGATTAAGGCACACACCGACAATCGTGGTTCTAATGGCTACAATCAGCAATTGTCCGAGCGCCGAGCCGATGCCGTTTATCAATATCTGGTGCAAAAAGGCATCAAAAGTACCAAAACAAATAGTACCGCCCTTGGCGAAAATCAACCGCTATACAACAATGCCGATGCCGAAGGGCAACAGAAAAATAGGCGCGTAGATGTGCTAATTACCACTTATTTGTTCGACAGCCTCGAGCAACTATTAAAACGAGCTACCCAAGATAACCTCCAAACTTTCTACATCGAGCCTGCACAAAACCGCACCATTACCGCCCGCAACGGAACCACCATTGCCATTGCCGCAGGTAGCTTAACCTACCCCGATGGCACTACACCTACCTCAACCATCACGCTGCAACTACGCGAAGCCCTATCTACCGCCGACATATTGCTCGAAAACCTAAATACGGTAAGCAACGGGCAAATACTCGAAACAGGGGGCATGGTGTACCTTGCTGCCCAAGCTAATGGCAAAAATTTGGAGGTAAAAAGTGGCTCAAATCTGCAAATATCAATGCCCACCACCAAGGTGCAAAACGGCATGGAGCTATTTTATGGCAAACAAAACGCCAATAAAACCATCAATTGGGAGCCTGCAAATGTTAGCTTTACCCAAAAAACAACACCACAAAACGACGCATTGCCACCCATTAACTTCGATTTTTTAAAAATAACCGTGCCACTAAGCAGCCTGCCTGCCCAACCTACCTTTGCCACTGCCATGCCACCCAAATTAATTAAACCTACCAAACCTTATCTGCCCATAGCTCCGCAACCACCCAAACGTGCTAGGTTTAAATATCAACCCAAATTTCCGCAAAGTTTGTTTATTAGTAAAGCAAAAATAAAAGAAATAGAAGAAGATAGATTTAGACGAAAAATGAAAGCCCACGAAAAAAGTAACCAAATGTACCAACAACGTTTGGCAAGATACGAACAAAGCTTAAAAAACTACGCCCAGCAAGATTCTGTTTTTGCACCTCAACAGCAACAATGGGAAGCAGAACTACAAAACCGAATTGACGAACTTAACCAATTTGCTACCCAATATGCCAACTACGAAGCTACTCAACGCCTAAAAACTGCCTTGCCAAAATGGTACGAAATACTACCCCAATTGGCAAAAGCCGTAGGCACCGACTACAATAAAATTGACCAACTACACAACACCATAATATTGAGCCTACTTAAAGAAACCAACAAAGTTAAATTTGATGGCGTTAATTTTTTGCTGCTCAACCAAATGGCATTGGGGCAAGAGGTAATGGACGATAAAAAACTGCTCGAAGAACACAAACTACAAAACAGCACACAATACCGAACCAACGTAAACAACCAAATTGTGCAACTATTTGACGAGTTATGTTATGCAAAAATAGAAGAATTACGCCAACAAGTATCCGAACAATTGGTTAAAATGGGCAAATTTAGCACCAATAGCCTAAACCAATACGTGTCGGAGGTAAATACTTTAGGTTGGATAAATTGCGACCGCTTTTACAGCTATCCTGATGCCGACAAAGTAGCCATTACCATTGCCGAAACCAGTAAAAGTAGCATATATGCCGTGTGTAAAGACATAAAAAGTATGTTGCCCATTTACGAAAAAGGGGGTGTTTATGTATCCGACAAACTACCCAAAGGCTTAGCCATTAAGTTGGTATCTATAAAATTGGACAAAGGCAAACCCCAATTGGCAATCGTAGATACCGAAGTAGGTAGCCAAGCAGTGTATAAACTAAACTACCATAGTTGCTCGCTCAACGAACTAAAACAGCAAATTAAAGCCATGAACTAATCAACCCAAATCCCGATAGGTATGTTACCTATCGGGATTTGCTTTTGTATAATGTGTATTTTGTTTACAAGTCATAAAATTTATTTATTATCAAGTGTCAAAAAAAGTGCTGATTATCAACGCATTAGCCTTGATAGAAAAAAAAATTTCTGCATTTAGCAATAATTTTTAGCTTTTTGCTAAAAAAATTAGTAATTTTGCATCGTAAAACAGCAACTAATAACACAGAGATATAGTTAGTGCTAAGTTTGGTCAATACATCATTGCCAATTTTCTATCACAAAAAGTTTATCACACAAAAAATATTTTTATCATGAGTTATCGTTTAATTAAACTGAACAACAACAAAGAAATAGTGCTTGACGTGCGAGCACTAAGTATGTTGGTAGTAGCCGTGTTTGCTACTAATTTATTTACCTATACCGCCTTTAAAGGCAGCGTTGAACACATTATGTGGGGCAAAAATACCGAAAGCCTTTACTTAATGGACGAGGCTAGCAACTATGTAGAAGACACCGAAACCTTCGAGGAAAAAGTACGAAAAATAAGCGAAAAATTAGAGGTGCCACCCGAATGGCTAATGGCAGTAATGTATGCCGAATCGAAATTTAATGCAAGCGTATCGAACCATAAAGGCAGCGGAGCCGTAGGTTTGATACAATGGATGCCCGCCACCATAAAAACCGACTTTGGCGTGTCGGTAAAAAGCATACAAAATGCCGGACACATCAAACAACTTGATTATGTATACAAATACCTAAACAATGTGCGCCAACGCTATGGCAATTTTGATACACTTACCGAACTGTATTTGGCAATTTTGTATCCGCGTGCTTTAAGCGGCGATTACTGCTACACCCTTTATGCTCAACCAACCGTAGATTATCAACAAAACTCGGGCTTAGACTACGACGACGACGGACGTGTAACCGTGCGCGATATTGATAAACACATGGAACGCATTTATCCAACCGCCTTTTTTACTGCCAAAGATGGTAGCAAAATGGAAAAAGACGAGAAAAAAGAAGTATTTGAAGCCAGTTTTTAAACACAGCACGCTCAGTTTAATTAAACAACAAAGATAAACACAATACCACTGGCTTTAAATAATCTATCAAAACAACAACGCCCAAGTGCCAAATGCACCTGAGCGTTGTTATCTTTTGTCAAAAAAAAACACCTAATTATAATACCTCAAAAATTTATTGTAGCTTTGCCAGCAAATTCTAAGCCATTAAATTATCGCCATGAAAAAATTACTTGTATTTTTTTTATTACTACATTATGCTTCTTTGTGGGCTCAAATCACTATTAGCAGTACCACCTTTGCCGCACCCGGCGATGTGTACCAAGTTGCCCAAGATTTAGACATAACACCCTTTACCGTAACCGAACCTAGTTCAACAGCACAAACATGGGACTACAGCACCCTGTCGGCTGATGCCACCCGCGAAGAAACCATCATTGATGCCTCTACCGACCCCGTAGCCACCGAAAATTTCCCATCAGCCGACATTGTATCGCCTTATGTAAGTGGCACGCTTACGTTTTATGCCCAAATAAACACCAACAGCATTGAGGCAGTAGGTAGCAACCTTAATTTATTGGGTTTTAGTCTGCCCTTAGCCTTAATACAACCCTACATTTTGCGCCAAGCACCTATTACCTACAACAGCAGCGACAACAACACCGCTTCGTTTGGTTTAGATTTACCCGTTAGCGCCATTCCGGGCTTAGACACCACCTTGCAAAACCTTAACCCCATACCATTTACCACCGTCGACTCGTTTAGGGTGCTGCTCAACATAAACACCAATTATGTGGTAGATGCCTTTGGCAAACTTACCCTGCCCAACATGCCTACCGCCGACGTGTTGCGCATCAAACGCACCGATGCACTAGGCTATACCGTAGCCGTACATGTAGCCAGTTTTATAGGTGGTTTTTGGGTAGATTTACCACTCGGCGACCTACCCATACCCACCGAAACCGTTACTTACGAGTTTCGAGATGCCATACACCACGATGCACTTTTAACCGCATCAACAATACCCGTAACAGGCGCTGTTTCAACAGTATCGTACCGATACGTTGAAGCACCAGCCATAGGTATTAATCCAGTAAGTACGCAACTTAACCAAGTTAACATTGCCCCAAATCCAACAACAGGCTTGTGTCAAATACAAACCCAAACCTTAGCCAACACCATACGCGTAACTAGTTTGGCAGGCAAAACCATTATGGAGTTTACACCCCAAAGCACCAACCTAAAAATTGACTTATCGGGACACCCCAAAGGCATTTATTTAGTAGAGGTAATAAACACCAATAACAATAAAATTGTAGTAGAAAAAATTGTTTTGATAAAAATAGATAAAACTTAGTAGCTAAAAAACCAATAGCAGATAAACCCTGGGGCTTTCTGCAAATGTGTTTTTTTTATTTAGGTTGTTTTTTATCCATGAAAAACGTTACCAAATTTAACCAATGATGACTAAGGTTTTTAGAGCAAGACGAAAAGCATTTTAATGCAGACCTTGAAAAGTAGTAAATGCTTGTTAAAACTACTCCATATTATTGCTTGTTTTTTAATTTACCACAAAGTTTTTTTTGTTTACAACGGAGACACGGAGAACACAGAGGTTTTTTTCTTCATGATATCGCTTTTTTATTGGTTATTTTTTAGTTTGTAACCCAATAGTGAAGAACATAAACTCCTTCTTCTCGTGTTCTTGTTGTTTTTACTTCACAAACTATAGAGTGAGCTTGTCGAACTACGACAAGCTCACGTCCTATAAATAGGCTAAATGGCACGTAGCTTTTTACTACTTTTCAATGTCGTTATCAAATTGGTAAATCTAAAAAAACGTTTTCCAAAGCAGATACACATTTAGCGCCACAATAATACTTGCTACTATCCAGCTAATTACTTTTACCAACACCGAGTTTTCAAAACCTTGCATTTTGGTTTTATCGTTTGTAAACAGCACCAACGGTATAACGGCAAAACTTAACTGCATTGATAAAACCACCTGACTAAGTACCAACAATTGCCCGGTGCCTTTTTCGCCATACCAAATAGTAACTATTAGCGCCGGTATAAGAGCAAGCAAACGTGTAACTAATCTGCGCAACCAAGGTTTAAGTTGTATGTTCAAAAAACCTTCCATCACAATTTGACCTGCCAAAGTGCCCGTTAATGTGGAGTTTAAACCCGCTGCCAACAAAGCAATACCAAAAAATGTAGCCGCATATTTGCTACCCAAAAGTGGGTCTAAAAGACGGTAAGCATCCGAAATGTCGGCAACCGACTCGTGCGGGGTGCCATGAAAAGCCGCCGCCGCCAAAATAAGAATAGCCGCATTTACAAAAAAAGCCAACAACAACGATGCCGTTGAGTCGATGGTGGCATATTTTATAGCATGGCGTTTGCCTGCATCTGTTTTGTCGTAGTTGCGCGTTTGTACAATACTCGAATGTAGATATAAATTATGTGGCATAACCGTTGCACCCAAAATGCCAATGGCAATGTACAACATAGCCGGGTTACTAACAATTTGTGGCTGTGGCAACAAGCCGCCCATAATTGCCATTATGGCTGGTTGCGAAACGGCTATCTCGTAGGCAAAACACAAAAATATAATGCCAATTAAACCCGCCACAATGCTCTCAATAATTCTAAATCCTTTACTCTGAAAGTATAAAATAATTAATACATCTAAGGCTGTAATTATTACACCTACGGTTAGCGGTATGCCAAACAGTAAATTAAGGGCAATTGCCGAGCCTATTACCTCTGCCAAGTCGCAGGCGGCAATGGCAATTTCGCACAGCACCCACAGCACCATGGCTACGGGTTTCGAGAAATGGTCGCGGCAAGCCTGTGCTAAATCGCGACCTGTTACAATACCCAATTTAAGCGATAAATGCTGCAATAGCATAGCAAATAAATTGGAGATAAGAATAACCGACAACAAGGCATAGCCAAACTGTGCGCCTCCTGCAATGTCGGTTGCCCAGTTACCGGGGTCCATATAGCCCACCGCAACCATTAAACCTGGTCCGGTAAAGGCAAATAACTTTCGCCAAAAACTGCCCGTTGTGGGTACTTTTATAGACCCATAAACTTCGGGCAACGAATGATTGGCAAGCTCGTGTCGCCAACCATTTTTTAATACTTCTGTATTCATCTATGTTTATTTTTATTTTTATATTGGGTGGATTTGGCTTTGTTTGTTTGACTTTTAGGCGATTAGATAGTTAAACGGATTGGTTCGCTATTTTGTTGCGCAAAGGTACTATTTTTTTGGCAAAAAGAAAAATAATTTTTAGATTAGTCTAAAAATTAACAAAATTTAGCAAGTTAAACCAAATTGTACTTAACTGACACCTAATTAAACGCCCAAATAGCTACTAAACAAGTGTATTTTATAGGTGTTTGAAGACGACTGAAAAACAAATCTCCTCAAAACTTGTTACCTTTGTACTTTGATTTGCAACCCTTTGGCTAAACGGCGCGTCTTAGGGGTATCTTAAAATAATCCAGTATCTTAAATTATCATGAAAAAAATCTTCGTTTATTTATTTTTGCTAAACTTACTATCTACTGTTGCCTATGCGCAGTCGGGCAATTATGCCAATCAGTGGATAGATTATAGCAAAACCTACTACAAAATAAAAGTAAGCCGCGAGGCAATACATCGTATTCCATACTCGGTATTATCTGCCAATGGTTTTCCTAGCAACTCGGCATCGTATAAACTATTTTACAAAGGGCAAGAGGTAGCCATACAACCATCGGCAGCCGATATGGGTAGCAACGACTACATTGAGTTTTATGGCGAACCCAACGATGGCACATTTGATACCCAATTGTTTAAACAACCCGATTGGCAACTGTCGCCCTACAAAAGTTTGTTTACCGACACCAGCTCGTATTACCTAATGTACGACCCCACCGACCTTACCAACATACGCTACCAAACAATGGTCAACGACCTAAGCGGCACATTGCCAGCCGCCGAAACACATTTTGAGTACACTTACCGTTCGGTGATAAACAGCACTTTTTACTCGGGCGAGCCTTTTGGTAATTTAGCAGGGCAACCAAGCCATTTCTCAACATGGGACAATGGCGAGGGCTTTACAGGCTCGGCTATAGGTGGTGCAGCACCTATTAAAGATTACAATATACCCATAAATGGCATTTATACGGCGGAGGGAGGCAATGCCCACATAGAAACCCGCGTAATGGGCAACTCTAATTATTATTTAGCCATACCCGACCACCACCTACAAATTAGCCTAGCAAATACCACCTACAAAGACACTACCTACGAGGGCTACGAAAACTACAAATTTAATTTCAACGTCCCACTGTCGTCTTTTAACCAAACAGGCAATACAACCATTACCTACAGGTCGGTTGGCGATTTAGCCCCCACCGATTACAACCAAGTAGCGTATATTTACGTAACTTATCCGCATACCTACGATTTTGGTTTGTCGCAAATATTTAGTTTTGAGTTGCCCAACGATGGCAATAAATACATAGAGATAACTAACTTTAATGGTGGAGCAGCACCTGTATTATACGACATTACCAACCGCCAACGTTATTTGCCCCAAGCCGTTACCAGCAATGGGCAAACCACCTACCGTATTTACCTACAACAAGTAGTAGGCGCACCCGCCAAACGAAAACTGTTTTTGTCTAACACAGGTATAACCGCCATACAAAGTATTGCCACCATGCAGCCGCGCAATTTTACAGATTATGCACAAGCAGCCAACCAAGGCAACTACCTTATTATATCGCACCCCAACCTACACACCGGCGATGTTGACCAAGTTGAACGATATGCCCTATATCGCAATAGCCCACAAGGGGGCAGTTACAATACCTTAGTGGTAGATATTAACCAACTATACGACCAATTTGCATGGGGGATAGATAAAAATCCATTGTCTATCCAAAACTTTATAAACTATGCAATGGATATTTGGGATAAAAAACCCGAATATTTGCTTTTGTTGGGCAAGTCAATTCAATACTCCGATTTTAGGCTTAACCCCAATACCTATGCTAAATGTTTGGTACCTTCTTACGGACACCACGCCTCGGATGTGATGCTAAGCGCCCGCAACATTGATAACTACGTAAACCAATTATCTACAGGGCGCATACCCGCACAAACGCCTAATGATGTACGTGCCTATCTTGACAAAATAATACAACACGAAGCACCAACCGCATGTACTAAACAAGATCGAGCCTGGCGACGCAAAGCCATACATATTGGCGGTGGCGGAAATATTAACGAAAGTAATAGCTTTTTAGCAGATTTAAACCAATACAAAGCTATTTACCAAGATACCCTCATGGGCGGACAAGTGGTGTATACCTACTCAAAGGCAACCCCCGATACTTTATCTATCCCCGAAATAACACCCTATATAAATAATGGCATTAACATTATCAACTTCATTGGGCACTCGGCAAGCCCCTATTGGGACGTAAAATTAGAGCCACCTACCCATTATACCAATGTAGGTAAATATCCGTTTATATTGTCAAGTTCGTGTTATGTAGGTAATATCCACGCTGACCAAAACAATATGAGCCAAGATTTTACCCTTGCCGAACAATCGGGGGCTATTGGATTTGTAGCAACTATTGCGTTTGGTTTTCCATCGTTGATGAACAAATACATGGAAGAAATTTACAAGCAGTTTTGCTATAAAAACTACGACCAACCCATTGGCTACGCCATACGCGAATCTATCCGATACAACTATCTATACAACTCGAACGCCAATGGCATGAAACTAACTTGTACCGAGTTTAACCTTGCCGGCGACCCCGCCGCACGGGTAGTACCCTGGACACGCCCCGAGTATATTATAGAACACAGCGAAACAGGTTATTCCGATATTTCTTTCTCGCCCGCTCAAATTACCGCCAACATCGACTCGTTTGCAGTAAATGTAGTGGTTAGCAATATTGGCAAAGCCATGCAAGATTCGTTTGCTGTAAAACTGATACGCACTTTCCCGAATGGCGAAACCGAGCTAATTGCCAACAAACGCTTTGCGGCTACTATTTTGGTAGATACACTGCACTTTTATGTACAACTTGGCGACCGCACCAAAGGCTCGGGCGAAAACCAATTGCAAATAATTATTGATGCCGATAACGAAATTGCCGAAGATTGCGAAGACAACAATACCGCAAACGTTAAATTTTTTGTATTTAGCGATTTGCTGATACCCATAGCTCCGTGCAATTACTCTATCATACCCAACTCAACGGTTACGCTCAAAGCCTCTACGGGGCAGCCCTTATTGGCATCGTTACCGTATATTATACAAATAGATACCACCGCCTTGTTCAATAGCCCTTTGCGCAAACAAAACGTGCAAAATAGCGAATCGGGTGTAGTGCAATGGACACCCAACCTTACCCTACAAGCCAACACCGTATACTATTGGCGAACCAGCCAAATACCCGATGCCGGCAACCAATATAACTGGCAAACAAGCTCGTTTATTTATATGCCTGCCAGCTCGCAAGGCTGGAACCAATCGCACTACTACCAATTTAAAAACGATAACTATTACCACATTGTATTAGATACCAGCCGCAATTTTCAGTACGAAAGCTTTAATAATGTAATTAATGTTTCGGGCGAGTACGACTCTTATGCTAATATAGGTAGCTCCTTAAATGTGTCGACAATCACAACTGCCAACACCTGCTTAAAATGCACCGACCCCAACGCACAAACCTATGGCGGCTTGGCGTTTGTGGTGTACAAGCCGGGTCCGGTACTTGAGCCAATACCTTCCATAAAATCATTCGACGACCCCGCTAACAACTGCAACGACCGTGGCGTTTGGGGTAATGTACAATGTGGAGCCAATTTGATATATGCCTTTGAGTTCCATACAGGCACCCAAGAGCAAGTAGATAATATGCTCAATTTTATGCAAAATGGCATCCCCGAAGGTTATTATGTATTGGTATACAGTGTAACAAACCACCGTTTAGGCACCACCGACCCCACAGCACCCATCTATTCGCATCTGCCACAAATAGAGGCATTTTTTAACAATATGGGTATAACAGGCTTAAATGCCTTACCCAACAACGGCGGTTTTATTGCCTTTGGGCGTAAAGGTTTTGCCGATTATCCCGCCACCGTAGTAGTACCCGATAACGCCAACGAGCAATATTTTGCCACCATTAATGTAGCTGGGCAATTTAACTCGGGCACCCTTACTTCGCCACCCATTGGACCTAGTACAAAATGGCATACCCTAAAATGGACTGGCACACCCTTTGAAATACCCAACTACGACCAAACCAACATACACGTAATTGGTATTGACAACAACGGTACCGAACAACTGTTGATGGACGTAACGGCACAAGGCGACATTGCACTTGATGGCATTGATGCCAACACTTATCGTTACCTAAAATTAAAAGAAATATCAGCCGATACCACTTTTAATAGCCCCATTCAATTAGACCACTGGCGCGTAATGTACGATATGGCAGGCGAATTAGCCATTAACCAACAAGCATATTTTGCTTTTCATGCCGATACCCTAAAAGAAGGCGAACACATTAGCCTAGATTTTGCCTTAACCAATGTTAGTAGCACCAACATGGACAGCGTATTGATACAATATACGGTGGTAGATGCCAACAATGTATCGCATATTTTACCCATACCACGCCAAGCACCCGTAGCCGCAGGGCAAACCATTACTGCCCACATGGATTACAGCACCGAAGGCTGGCCAGGCAACAATGTGTTGTTTGTAGATGTTAACCCAAATAACGACCAACCCGAAAAATTTAGGTTTAACAACGTACTAATTTTGCCGTTCTTTGTCAAATCCGACAAAATAAACCCCATTATGGATGTAACCTTTGATGGACGACACATTATTGACGGCGACCTTGTATCGGCACAGCCCACCATAGCCATAAAAGCCAAAGACGAAAACCCTTATTTGGCACTCAACGATACCTCCGATTTTAGTATGTACATCGTAAAACCCAATGGCAATGGTACACTGCCCATCTACTTTAACAGCCCTTGGGTGCAATTTACACCTGCCACCGATGCCAACGCCAGCAATGGCAAAAACGAAGCAAGTGTAACCCTTAACCCTACCTTAACCGAAAGCGGTATATACCAATTAGTGGTAAATAGCCGCGACCGAAGCAACAACAACTTTGCCAATCGAAACTACCAAATTAGTTTTGAAGTAGACACCAAACCAGCCATCAGCAATTTGCTTAACTACCCCAATCCGTTTACCTCATCAACGCAATTTGTGTTTAGCTTGTCGGGGGTTAAAGTGCCGCAACAGCTAAAAATACAAATTATGACCGTAACAGGTAGGGTTGTGCGCGAAATTACCCAAGCCGAATTAGGACAACTGTATATTGGCAAAAATATAACCGACTTTAAATGGGACGGAACCGACCAATTTGGTAGCCCACTTGCCAATGGCTTATACCTTTATCGGGTAGTAAGTAAACTCGACAACGAAAAACTAGACACCCGCGCCACCACCGAAAACGTTGATGCACTATTTAAAAACAACATGGGCAAAATGTATTTGATGAGGTAGATATTGTCATCTAATTTTTGGCGCTACACGTCTATCGGTAAATTTCGTGCTGTAACAAAGATGATAATTTGGACTTTATGTATACTAAAAATCGGCACTTGATTACAAGTGCCGATTTTTGTATTAATTAAATATTGTTAAATAGTAGGATACAAACAAATAATTATTGCTTATTCGCCCCAATATTCTACAAAATTGCGGGGTGTTTCGTATAGGCGCACTAGTAGCTCTAGGTTGTTGGGTAAGCGGCGGCGCAGGCGTTGCCAAATTACGGCGGCAATGTTTTCGGCGGTGGGGTTTAGGTTGGCAAAGTCGGGTGTGTCTAGGTTTAGGTTTTGATGGTCGAAGGGCATAACAACTTCTTCCTGCATCATATTGTTTAGTATTTTTAGGTCTATCAAGTAGCCTGTTTCGGGGTCTACTTGCCCAGTTACTTTTACCTCTAACTCGTAGTTATGCCCATGGTAATTTGGATTATTGCATAAGCCAAAAACTTCTTTGTTTTTTTCGGCACTCCACGCGGGGTTGTGCAAGCGGTGGGCGGCATTAAAATGCGTTTTTCTATAAACAGCTACTTTCATGATGTGGTGAAATGGTGATGTGGTGAAATGGTGATGTGGTGAAATGGTGATGTGGTGAAATGGTGATGTGGTGAAATGGTGATGTGGTGAAATGGTGATGTGGTGAAATGGTGATGTGGTGAAATGGTGATGTGGTGAAATGGTGATGTGGTGAAATGGTGATGTGGTGAAATGGTGATGTGGTGAAATGGTGATGTGGGATGGTGATGGGTGATGTGAAATGTGAAAGGTGAGTGTGGTGGGGGGGGGGGGTGGAAATGGGGTGAAATGGTAGGAAAGGGGAAAGTGAAATGATAAAGACAAGGCGTGCCTTGTCTTTATGTAGAGGGAATGATGCTTAATGCGATTTATTTATCGGGTTCAAAATCTAACGAAATAGAGTTCATGCAGTAGCGTTTGCCTGTTGGCGGGGGTCCGTCGTCGAACAGATGCCCTAAATGCCCACCACAACGACCACAAAGGGCTTCGGTGCGGCGCATACCGTAGGTGTTGTCGGGTTGATAGACTACACTTTGGGGGTTTAGTTGCTCAAAAAAGCTGGGCCAGCCGCAGCTACTGGCAAATTTGGCATCGGACCTAAACAATTTGTTGCCGCACGAGGCACAATAGTAGGTTCCTTTGCCCATAAAATCCCAATATTTACCAGTAAACGAGCGTTCGGTTTCTTTTTCGCGCATTATGGCATATACATCGGGTGGCAGTATTTTTTTCCATTCGGCATTGCTAATGTACAAGGTTGATGTGTCGGTGTGCGAATAGTAGGGATTGGTGCTTTTTTCGATGGTAAGGCTGTCGGTGTTTGTACTTGCCACATCTATGTTTTCGCTTAGGTGGGCTTTATTTTGGCAACTACTTTGCAAGGTAGCTACGGTAAGTACCGATAAAAATAAAAAGGCAGTTAGTTTCATGGTTTGCTGGTTTGAAAAGGTAAATTTGGGAGGTTCCTTAAATTTGCGGATTGCTTGTTTGGATGCGCAGACTTGTTGTTTACAAGGGCAGACAAAAGGTGCAATAAGCACCGAATATGGAACTGCGCGAAGCAAAAGCATTTGCATTTTAACTACCAAACATTTTTTGTTGAAAAATGTTTTAAACGAGGCTAAAAAGCTACACTTCTTGGACAACAGCAGCGGGGTTGATAACCATTTTTTGGTATTTTATAGAGGGCGATAAGATGAATTTGCCTAAACCTAATGTGTCCCATTTTTGGTCGACTGCCTCTATGGTTGCTTGGTCGGCGGCTATGATATTGGGCCAGTCGCGGTCAAAATCGTCGAATTGTTTTGTCTTGCGTGTGCCGTCTAAGCCAATGTGCGATAGGCTGTTGTTGTCGGTTGCCTCTATTAAATATTTGTCGCGGCGTGGGTCAACGTTGTTGGTAAATGTCCAAACTACATCGCCCAAATCAAATACATCAACGGTATGTTCGGTGTAAATAACTACTTTTATGTGTTTAAACTCGTCGAAAAGCTCGAACAATTGTTTGTTTAATTGTTTGATGTGGTTAGGTCGGTTTTTTTTCACACCTACAATCAGCACCGAGATGTTGTCGGTTAGTAGTTGGTCGTTGATGGCGGTTATCTCCGAAAAAACACTTTGTATTTTGGCGGTATCTATTTTTAGGTGTTCGGTTGGGTTTTTTAGGCTATTTTTGCTACGTAGTTCTTCGGGGGTTTTGCTTGTTCCGTCGATGCTAAGTTTGCCACCGAAGGCAAATTTCGAGCAAGAGTGGTCGAGTACGTCCATGGGTCCGCTGGCAAAATACATGTCGGTTTGGGGGTCGAGGTTTGCCGATACATATTGGGCAACGGCTTTGTAGTTGCTAATATCTACGGTATCATCAACTACTACTAATATTTTGTTAAACATCATTTGTCCGGCTCCCCACATGGCGTTCATTACTTTTTGTGCTTGCCCCGAAAAAGATTTATCTATTTTTACGATAGTTAGGTTATGGAAAACGCCGTGTATGGGCAGTTCCATATCTACAATTTCGGGCAGCATAGTCATTTTTATGGGAGCGATAAATATGCGCTCGGTGGCTTTGCCAATCCAAGCATCTTCTTGTGGCGGAATGCCGACGATGGTGGCGGGGTAAATGGCGTTTTTGCGATGCGTTATTGCTGTAACATGAAAACGTGGATACCAATCGGGAAGGGAGTAATAGCCCGTGTGGTCGCCAAAAGGACCTTCCCATATTAGTTCTTCGTTTGGGTCTACGTAGCCTTCGATAATAATGTCGGCATCGGCAGGTACGTATACATCTTGGGTTATACAGCGCACCATTTCTACGTGTTTTTTGCGTATAAAGCCTGCTAGCATATATTCGTCCACGTTGGGTGGTAGGGGTGCAGTGGCGCAGTAGGTATAAACGGGGTCGCCGCCAAGCGAAACGGCTACGGGCATGCGCAGTCCTAATTTTTTGTACTCGTTGAAATGCCCTGCCGACACTTTGTGTTTGTGCCAGTGCATACCAGTTAGTTGTTTATCAAAAACTTGCATACGATACATGCCTACATTGCGCAGTCCTGTGTGTGGGTCTTTGGTGTGTATGGCGGGCAGGGTTATAAACGGACCTCCGTCGTGAATCCAGCATTTAAGTACGGGCAGCATATCGAGTTTGGCGGCATCGGCTTGGTAAATTACCTCTTGGCATTCGCCGCGGCGGTTGCTGGTTTTTGGCATCCACGATGCTACCCTACCTAATTGCGGTAACATTTTTAGTTTGTCGAGCAGGCTGTTTTTGGGTCCGGCTAATTGTTTAAATAGTTGTTCAATTTCGTCTTTTATGTCGTCGAGCCGCTCTACGCCTAATGCCATGCACATGCGCCGCTCCGAGCCCATACTGTTAATTAGGACTGGAAAACCAGTGCCTGTGTTTTCGAAGAGTAGGGCAGGTCCGTCGGTTTTTGAGATGCGGTCGGTAATTTCGGCAATTTCTAGAATTGGGTTTACGTAGGTTTTTATGCGCACCAACTCGCCGGCATGTTCAAGGGTGTCTACAAAATGTTGTAGGTTGCGATAAGCCATTTTTTTTGTTTTTTTGTTAGAAAGTTTGGGTTGGTCGTTTATTTTAGTGGCTGTTTTGTTGAGGGTTAAGTTATAACTCACGTTATGCAGGGCTGTTACATAATTAAGTGGCAAGGGGCTTAGGAGGTAATTTGTTATTAGTATGCTACTGCTTACCACCCATTAAAAGTTTGTTACTTTTTTTCTTGATCAAAAAAGTAACCAAAAAAATCCTGCCATTTAGTAATTGGCTAAAATTTGTTGTATTCCGCTAAAAGATATAAAACTTGCACGCCAAACGGTTTGTTTGTTGGTTTTTTCTCGGTTGGGTGGGTGAAACAGTATATCTTTCTTAACGCTACATTTATGCCCATTTCTTAACGCCAATTCCTATAATGCCGATCCTAAAGAAACGAGCTGCACAACTCGGTATAAAAATGCAAAATACTCAATTATTGAAATGGGCTGCGTAACATCTGTTATAACAAACAAAACGCCAATTTGTGCTAAATGGGTATGTATTTTTTTGTTTTTTTGTTTGATGGAGAGATTTTAGGTGCATTGGTGATGCGCTTGCCGCGCTTTGGGGGTGTAGTTCGACAAGCTCACTACGACTGCTGTGCAAATAGGGCAACCAAGTATCACCCCCAAAAAAAACCTTTACCGCGTTAAGCGGGGCAAGTGCAAGTTTTTGGTTTTTGTATATTAAGATAAAGGGCAGCCTGCATAGATGCGGGCTGCCCTTTGTATTATAAGCAATTAAGTTTTTATTCGCTCAACAAGTCAAATTCGGTGCGTCGGTTTTTAGATTTCCCTTCGGGGGTGTTGTTATCGGCAACGGGTTTGTCGGGACCATTACCTACTATTACAAATCGGTTTCTGTCCATTTTGTATTCGGTGGCTAGGTAATCGGCAACGGCTTGGGCTCGTTTGCGCGACAGTTCCATGTTTTTTGCGTGGTCGCCTACATTGTCGGTGTTACCCTCTATACGTATGCGCGATTTACCAAAGGCTTTGGCTATGTCGGCAAACTCAAGGTCGATGATACGTTTGGCGTTTTCGTCGAGTGTTGAGGAGGCGGTTGGGTAGGTGATGGTTACTTTTTTGCTAGCAAAGGCTTCGGATTCTTTCATTTGGGCGGTTGGTGCGGCAAATTTGGCTTCACCTTCGGCTTGGTTTTCGGGTCCGGTAAGGTTGGTTATGCTGCGTATTGCCATTGGGTTGGCAACTAATCGCCAGTTAGGTACATTTTTTGCCAAGCCTAGTTTACCGTAGGTTTCGCTCATTTTGTTGTAGATATCTTCGCCTTTTACGCCCGAGTAATCGCCTTTTAGGTTAAAAAAGTTGACGTTGTCGCCGTAGGTACAAAGGCGCACGTTGTTAATGGCGTTTAAGCAAAAATCTTCGGGCTGATTAAGTCCTTCGGCTAATATTTTAGCGGCTTTTGCTTTTGCTTGTGGGTCTTTGTTTATTTCGGCGGCACCTTTTAGCCAGCCTTCTACCAAGCATTTTAGTTTATCTTCGTTGGCATCTATCCATGCTTTTTTGGCAATAAATACATCGGAGATAATATGTGATGCAGATTTGGTATTTTTTAATATTTTAGCGCCTTTTACGCTTTTTATGCAGTCTTCGTCGTCGGGGCTCCACACTACGGCGGCATCTACTTTGTTGGCTTTAAAGTAAGCGGCGGCATCGATGGCGCTTGGTGCTTCAACGATGGTTATGTCGGTTGGTTTCATGCCACTTGCTTCTAACATCCATAGTAAAAAGGTGTGCGAAGGTGTCATGGGTGCAACGGCAACTTTTTTATCTTTTAGGTCGGCAACGGTGTTTATGCCGCGTTGTACCACAATGGCATCGCCCCCGCGCGACCAATCGGCTTGGAGTACAATTTGGGGGTTAAACTCTTTTAAGCTACCTGCTTCGGTCGGGAAGGCATCAACGGTTGTCCAAAGTAGGTTTACTTCGTCGGCTTTAAATGCCTCGCGCGAGGCGTTAAAGTCGTCGATTAGTTTAAATTCTACTTTTATGCCACAATCTTTATAAAATCGGGATTCTTCCGATGCCTTAAAGCCGTTGTTGTAATACTGGCCGCCTACGTATCCGCCCCAAGTTACTACGCCTATTTTTATGGCATCGGGGTCGCTTGATGTGTTAGAGGTGGTATTGCTGTCGTTGTTATCGGTTTGTCCGTTTTGTTTGGCTAAACCTTTGCCTAGTTCTGTTTTATTGGCAAGATAGTATAAACCGCCACCAATGCCACCTACAATAAGCAAGGTGATAAGAAATTTGGAGAGAGAAGTTAATCGGGTTGCCATAAATTGTTGTTTTATTGATGTGCAAGATTTAGTTATGCGAGATTTGTTTTTTTACCAACCATACAAAAGGTTGTTTTAGGTTTATTAAAAATCGAACAAGTCGGAGTATTGACTTTTACCCGATGTATTGTGTTTGCCGCCAACGGGTTCGTCGAGGTTAATGTTGGTGGTACCCGAGTTGTTTACTTGGCTAAGGATACGTTCTTTGTCGGAGCCTAATAGTATCGAGGTACCTTCTTTTTCCCATTTATCAAGCATTTCTAAGCCACTTTCTTCAAACACGCCGTTTTGTAGGTCAATAGAGCTCATAAATCCGCTTGAGATGTCCATAAATCGCTCCATTTCGCCTACTTTTTTGCCTACGTCGTCGGCAATGGCTTCCATGGCTTGGTCAAACATTTGGCGGCGGTCGGAGTCACCTTTTATGATGCTCATTGCCGATTGCATAGCCGAATGGCTGGCGCGGATGGCTTCGCGCTCGCGCTTGCGAACGCTTACCTCGTCTTGTATGTCTTCGAGTAGTACCTCCGAGTTTTCGTACATTTTGCACAAAACTTGGTAAAGCACTTCCATTTTTTTGTAGAGGTCTTGTAGGCGTATGTTTGAGTCTTGCAAACGACCAGCTTTACGGGCTTTTAGCACCATTACGTTTTCCATGCCTTTGTCTTTTGCTCGGCTGGCAAGGGTCATGTTTTGTTTCATGGTTCGCTCGTTGCTTTCTATGTCGGCTTGTAGTTTGCGCATTTGCCCGCGCAACGATGCTATTTGGTTGCCCATTTTTTTGAGGTTATTTCTCAAATCATCAACATACGATTCGATGATGCCAATGGGGTCTATTTGTACAAAAAGCCCTGTTAGCCAGCGCATAACGCTTTTGTACATATACCATATTAGGTTGCGAAATTTAGGGTCGACGATAACATATACGATACCTGCCAAAGCTAGTAACATAACTGCCAAGTACAAAGTGTTGGCGGCTAAGGTAATAAGTAATGGTAAAAAAGTGTATAGCCCAAAAGCTAATGCACCTAAAATAGCGATACCAAAAACAGTACCCGTTTTACCCTCGGGGCGCTCAATAAAGCTTTTGGGTTTAAAATCTTGCGATGTAGACATATTTATAGTGTTATTTTTTGTTGTTTATATAGATGTGTTTATTTTTTGCTTGTTATTTTTTTAACCGTATTTTTTGCGGTATACATTACTAAATTGCGAAACTTAGGGTTTATAATCATATACACAATAAAACCTAAAACAGCCAATGTAGCTATTAGCTGTACCACATTAAAAGCCAAAGTTACGAGCATTGGCAAAATGGCAAATGCAATAAATACAAGAATAATTAAAATTACAATGCCTTTAATAGCAGATGTATTGTTTTGTGTGGTTGTTTTTTTAGGTGTAGCCATGGGGTAGTTTGTTTATAGTGTGTGATTGAATAAGCATAGCAAGTTTATTACAAAGCAAAATCTTTTATTTTTCGCAAAATAAATACAATTTGTTTTAAATCTTTGTAGTTAGTGGCATCAAACGAGCGGCTAAGGCAATATTGTTTTTCGACCAATGTAGTAAAATGCCAGTGTGCGCCTATCACAAAACTACCATAAAGTGGTTGTTGATTGTTGTTTTGTTGTTGTGCAATAAGCATTGCTGCCAACATTTGTGCTTCGGGGTCTTTATCATCGCCTTTTCCTTTTTTAAATTCTTGTAGAAAAAAATACGGATTTTTAGGGCGATTGAAACTGGTAGGGGTAGCCACTAAACAATCGGCAATAACCGACAATTGGTAGTTACCCACGATTGCTTTTAGTGGACGCTCGTAAAACACTTTTACTTTACTGGTTATGTCTACATTTGCTAAAAAAAATACTAAGCTAATTAACTCAATCTTTAATTCTTCTTCGTTATAATAATTAATTAGATTTTTTTTGGTTTCGTAGAGGCGTTCAAAAACAGCAGTTTCTACCTCATCTAAGGTGTATTGTGCAGCTAACCATGTGGTTAAATGTTGGCAATCATCGCGCCGTGTTATAGCATAGGTTTCGCCCAGAATGCCTAAATCGATAGGGTGTTTGGGGAGATGTACCATGTTTTTTTGTTTGGAGTGTGTAGAATGTTGCTAATGTACTAATCGTTTTTACAAAAAAAAAGTTCCGTTTAGCTCAATTATTTTACCGAAACAATAATAATATTATTTCAAGTAAGTGTTTATTTTTTGCAAATCGGCATCAAACAAGTTAATTAGGTGTTCGTGGGTGGCTTTAAAGTTGGTACGTGTTTCTTCTATTTTGGTTTTTAGCTCGTTTGCTTGGTTTTGTATTTGCGACAATTGCTGTTGGTGCTGTGCAATTTCTTGTTGTAGCTTTTGTATTTGCGTTTCTTTGTCGGCTACAGTTTTTTCGAGCATTATTCGTTCTTTTTCTTTGGCTACTACGCGCTCGTCCATTTGTTGGCGCACTTGATCGTCAAAAGATTGTAACTCTTTGTTCAGCAAACTTTTGTAATATCCTATAGATTGCGTAAGTTTATCAACGGTAAGCCCCATGGTAGTAGAGGTAGCAAATGCCGACTTAAACATGGTTGCCTCGTCTAGGGGTAAATTGGCAAGTGATTTTAGTGAGTTTTTGAACTCTAAATAATCAAATCCTTCTACATTGTTCGACTGAATGACGTTCATTAACTTATCGAATACGCGTTTGTCGATAGTTCCGCTATTTTCCATAACTGGGTTATTAGTATTGTTAATAATTGTTGTGTTTTCATTATTTGGCAAAGGTGGTGGTGCTTTATCGTTGTTTTTACCGCCTGTTGGGTCTATAATAGTAATACGTTGTTGGTTTATTTGTTTTTCTTCGGTTTTATTTTGGGTTACAGGTGTTTCTTTTTGGGGTTCTTTAGATGGAGTATTTTTGTTGGCGGATTCATCCTCAACAATAAATATGGATTTGAGGTCTTTTAAACTTATCATGAAATTTGTTTTTTGATGATGATGAGGGTTTAGGCGGTTAAAATCGGACAAAAGTACAAAAATACAAGCAAGTATATCGCACTAAACAAGTAATTTTTTTTTAACGTAGCTTTTAGGTGCTAAAAGTGGCTTA
The DNA here is from genome assembly GCA_016718845.1 of Sphingobacteriales bacterium. Taxonomy (GTDB): domain Bacteria; phylum Bacteroidota; class Bacteroidia; order Chitinophagales; family UBA2359; genus JAEUUX01. The sequence goes on along the minus strand of JADKCK010000036.1, from coordinate 11,388 downwards.
TTCATTGATGTTACGTACAAAAGGACACTGATTTTATGGATTGTAAACACCTATTAAGATAGATTTTTATTTAATGGCTTATGTTACGCACTATGCTATTTTAGTTTTAATTTAGGACGCAGATTTTACGGATTAGACACGGTTAAGATGGATTTTTATTTACAAATCATGCGTTATTTGTGATTAAGTTTGGCAGTAGGTTTTGGTAGATTTGGTAATTTTCATCATCAAAGCAAACAAAAATAATGGTTTGGGGTAAGGTATTTTGTTGTGCAAATTTAACAACTGTTTGTAGGGCAATTTGTGCGGCTTGCTGCTTGGGGTAGCCATAAATGCCTGTACTAATGTTTGGGAAAGCAATGGTTTGTAATTGATGTTGGGCTGCCAACAACAACGAGTTGTGGTAGGCGTTGGCAAGCAGTTGGGCTTCGTTGTGGGTGCCGCCGTTCCAACGTGGTCCAACGGTGTGTATTATATAAGGTGCTGGTAAGCGGTAGCCTTTGGTTATTTTGGCTTCGCCCACTTTACAACCATTTAACATTCGGCATTCGGCTACCAAATCGGCTCCGGCTGCTCGGTGTATTGCTCCATCTACACCGCCGCCGCCTAATAAACTGGTGTTGGCAGCATTTACAATGGCATCGACAGACATTTGTACAATATTTTGTTGTGCTATTTGTAACCGATTAGCTAATAATAGATTATCCATAAGGGCATTTTTTTTATCGCATAAATTTATGTACATGTGGCATGTATAGAATTTATTTTTTTTATCGCATAGATTTATATGCACGTGATGTATGTCTAGAATTTATTTTTTTATCGCATAAATTTATGTACATATGGCATGTCTATAATTTATAATTTATAATTCATAATTACATTCTGCCTATCTTGGTTAATAAGCATGGCTATGTTCATAAAAAACAGCGAGCCAATTTTATCTACCTCTATTAGGTCGCTCATGGTAATATTTAAGAAAATAACAAATTGCGATACCAACAAACACATTACAAAGCGGCGTTGTTCAGGAGTTGTTTGTAGCTGATAGATGCGCTCGCCGTTTACAAAAAAGGCAATTAGCAGGGCTATAAAAATGGCAACACCTACGTAGCCTTGCTCAACGGTGGTCATCAAAAAATAGTTATGCACCCCCGATTTTTCGGGATTGTCGCTCACATAGGTTTTAAAGCCCGTAACGGTATAGTATTGGTAAAAGTTGTAAAAATTGCCGGGTCCAAAGCCCACAATCGGGTGGTCTGCCGACATTTTTACGGCGGCTACCCATCTATAAATACGCTCCATAAACGACACATCGGTGCCATCGAAGGTTGCCGAAAGGTGGTCGCCTAAGTTTTGGTGATAAATGGTGCGTTCAAAGTTGGGTGCTAAGTTTAGGTATCGGTTGTCTATCGAGTAATAAATGCCTGCTACTATCAAAAAAGTAATACCTATGGTTGCCAAATAGCGTGTTAAACGCAACCTAAAAAACAAATAGGCAAAGGGCATTGCCAACACACAGGCATAGGCTGCCCGCGTATAAGAGTAAAAAATGCCTACTAAAAACACCCCAATACCCAAGCGCACCAACATGCCTTTTGCGCTATCTGCTTTGTACCAATAAAGGCTGTTCCACAAAAACGGAAAAAAAGCAACCAAGGTAACGGCATAGTTTACGTGGTTCCGAAAAAAGGGCAACATTACGATGTTTGCCTTAACAAAATCGAAATCGTAGGTGTAGTGTCGTACAAAGGTGCGTATAATAATGGCTAAAAGTGGTACAAAAAGGCACCAAAAAATGGCTTTGTATTGGCGCTCGTTTTTAACAAATAGGGCTGTTAAAAATACAAAAACGGTTATGTACCACGTTTTGGCTAACAAAAATTTAAGCGAAACCACAAAAAATTGAGAGTAAATAACACAAACACCAATCCATAATAAATGCAAATATAATACTTGCAAGATGGGGTGTTTAACAAAGCCTTGCGGTAATACTTTGGGGTTGGCAAGCAAATACAGCCACCCCGCAAGCATTAAGATAAGCATAAGCGGCTCGGTGGGTAGGTCGGTGGCTAAATGGCTGCCTATTTCGTACTCGATGGATAGCGGCAAACAAAAAATTAACAGCAAAAATGCAGCCCTAAAATTTATTAGTATCAGCAAACATAATAATATAGCAAAGGGCAAGCCCATCAAAAACATATTGTTAGTTATCCAGGCAAACCATGCCGACAAAGCCGTAACGCCACCAAAGGCGTAAAAGCCATTAGTGGTATTAAGTGCTATATATTTACGAAACAATGTTATCATTTGAAAATAATGACCAATAAATTGAATGGTTTGTTAGATAAAAATGGCATGTTTTAACCAATTTTATTGTTTGCTTAAAAAGTGTATGCTTTTACTTTTATTGGCTATGTACTTGTTTGCTATTTAATTTTTAGGCTCTTATACTTTTGTTGTGATTTGGGTATTTTGCATTTTCACACCTAGTTGTATTTGGTTTCTTCTTGTCCGGCATTATAGGAATTGGCGTTAGAAGGGCATATGGGCGTTAAAAGATATACTGTTTGCCGCCACACCCCAAAAAAAAACCCACCAACCAACCCTTGGCCCTTTCTTTTAGCGTGCCCATTTAGCCAACTAAGCCGTTTTGGGTTACTTTTTTGCAAGAGTAACAAACTTTGTAAATTACACGCCAACAGTCCACTGTAAAAAGCTTCTTTGTGTTCCACAACAAAAGTAAAAGAACCAATTTTTACTCTTCGGCTGTTAATTTAAAATCCTTGAATCGCTCAAAAATTAATGCTGCCAAAATACTTGCAATAAAGGTTACTAAAACCGAGCTAAACACAATTAACCACCTTACAGGGCTTGACCTGCGAATGGCAGGTTTGGCTACTTCTACCAAATAAAACGTAGATACTTTTTGATTAACACTTGCCAAGTGTTCATCGTAAATAGCTTTAATGTTGTTATAATCGCCCAAAGCATCTTTAACCATCGAACCTATAATTTTTGAGGTAACGGTATCGCGCGGGTTAGTGCGTATGGCATTGTGTAAGCTATCGGTTAGTTGTGTTAAGGTTAATCGTTTTTCTTTCACCCCTTTTTCGTACACTTCGGTTAGGTCTTTCTTTTTTTCGGTGGTAATATTTAGGTTCATTTCGTCAAGGTGGTGTACAATATCGTTAGCCATATTAGCGGCTAAGGTTTTATCGCGGTCTGTCACCTCTACTTTTAGCATACCTTCGGGGGTTTTCACTATTTTTAAATGATCGTTTAGCTCCTCTCTTACATAGTATTCTTTTAGTTCGTCGGTGGTGTCAATTTCGTAGTGTTTGTACAAATTGAATGTTTTGATGGCATAATCTGCCAAACCACTCGACTCGGCAAGGCTAACTACGCGGTTCATGTCGTACTCGCCACCAAACAGATAAACGGGGTTTTCGCCTGCATCGCGCTGAAACAAGCTACCGCGCTCCATCATATAGGGGTTGCCCACCAAAAACGTAGAGGTTGATGTAAAATACTCGGGTAAAAGTAACGAAATAATAGCACTTCCTACGGCTGCAATGGCACATACCGTTCCGATTCGCTTCGACCACTTGAACAGTATGCGAATTAATTCTTCCATTATAATTATTTGTCTAGATTTTTTTAGATGATTGATGTAAAAACGGCTGTAAAGGTACGAAAAAATACTGATTTGCAGATAAATAAGCAAATAATGAACGGTACGAAGCCTTAAATAAAACAAATGTTAGCATAATACAACCCCATTGTGTTGATTATAAAAACTTAAGCAACGCAAACACACCCATGTTTATTACAAACAATACGCCGGGCAGTGTCCAATCGGGCTGTAATAAATCTGTTTTTAGATAGGTATCGGCTTCGCGGGCAATATTACCGGCAATTAATTGGCGGTTGCCTGTTTCCAAATCGTTTTGTTGGGCAACTTTAGTAACAATTTCGGCAAACGGAATTATTTTTTTTAGCACACCCACAATTGCCCTAAAAACAAAAGGCAGGTTATCGAGCTTATCAAAAAAACGTTTGCTAAAATCTGCCACATTTACAATACCCGCTGCAGCTTTACTACCCATGTTTATCTTACCTAAAAACTTGTCGGTTATGTACTCAAAAAAAACATCTTTGTTTTGAGTATAGGCATAGTGTAGCGTGTTTTGAATGGCATTTTTGTAGCCCAACAAAGCATAAATAATAGGAAAACCCACCAAAAACAACGCCCCAATAAGCACCGACATGCTACACTCGGCAAATATTTGTGCAAAACCTGCACCCGAACTAAGCGGGCAACGCGTAGGCAACAGTATAAATAACACAATGTTTAGCACCACACTGCCTATAACAAATAAGGCTATGCGCCCCACAAAACGGCGCGTAGTGCCCAATGCAAAACCTAATAACGAACCTATTTTTGACATGTTTTTTTATTTTAAAATTTAAAGATGAAATTTGTGGCAATGAATTGATTGCCTAAGCCACAATTTGCTCACCGCCATCTACCCTAATAATAGTGCCATTTATCCAGTTAGCCTCGGGGCGGCACAACAAATACACCACATTGGCAACATCAACAGGCGTAGTAAGCCTGCCAAAGGGGTTGCGGCTAATAGCGGTTTGTTTTATGCCACTGCTACCCGGAATTAGGCGCAGCGCTGGCGTATCGGTTACGCCTGCATTTATTAGGTTGGTGGTAATGCCATGGGCTGCTAACTCAACTGCCATTGAGCGGCAAACCGACTCAAGGGCTGCCTTTGCTGCACCTACCGCCGCATAACCCAACCATGCACGGGTGCCGCCCTCGCTTGTCATGCCCAACACCCGAGCTTGGGTGTCAAACAGTTGATTGCTAAGCAACAACTGCGCCCATGTGACAATGCTACTTGCCATTGAGTAAATGGTTTGATTAAAATCTTCGTGTGTTAAAGGTTCTTTTTGGTATAAATCGTTGGCATCTATCTCCTCATCGCTTAGGTTTGGTGGGATAGCCAACAAACGCAAATTACCAAAAGCTATCGAATGAAACAACAATTTTACCTTGCCTGTAGCACCTAATGTTTGTTTTAATTGATTGATGATTTCTTGTTGCCCCTCGGCAGACAAAGCATCGGTGTTTAAACTAACAAATTGTACGCCTGTGGCACGTATCTCATCAAATTGAGCATTAATGGCAGCCATTGCCCCTTTGCGGTCGCGGTGAGCAATAAAAATATTCATGCCCTCGGCAGCTAATTTTTTTGCCGATGCCAAGCCCATACCACTCGACCCACCTAATATAAGTGCCCATTTGTTGGTAAACATAGTTTGTTTTTTTTGGTTTTATAAAGATAATTAAAGCCACATTGGTTATTAGCCTGCAAAAGTAAGATTTTTGCAGCGTTTGTTGTACAAAAAAACAAAAATGTTGCTATAAAAAGTGACTTTTTTGCGCTCACTTAGTCTTAAAAAAGCATGTGAAGGTAAAGATTTTTTACAAAAAGCGCATTTTTACGTTAAAATAAATTATTAAACGCACATTAAGTTGTAAAAAAATCATACCTTTGTCGCTCGAATCATTCATTCTCCAACCTTTAAAAAAAAACAAAAAAAATGGGTTTATTTTCATTTATCAAAGATGCAGGAGCTAAAATTTTTGGCTCTAAAAAACGTGCCGAAGAAGAAGCCGCTAAAAAAGCAGCTGCCGACAACGCAGCTCACGACTTAGCAGAAAAAAAACAAGACGAGTACGAAGAACGCAAAGGTAGCGAACTTGAAAGCTTGGTAAACGTAACATGGGGCTTAGGCATTCAGGGCTTACAAGTAGAAGTTGATGATGATACCGCAACTATCTACGGCAGCACCGACTCGCGTGCTAACAAAGAAAAAGCAGTATTAGTTTGTGGTAACGTTGAAGGTATTGCTACCGTTGACGACCGCATCGAATACACTCCATCGGCAGAACGCACTATACAAGGCGGTAGCGACGAAGAATCGCGTTTTTACACCGTACAAAAAGGCGATAGCTTATCAAAAATTGCCAAAGAAATGTACGGCGATGGCGGCAAATACCACCAAATTTTTGAAGCCAACAAACCTATGTTGAAAGATGTTAACGAAATCTATCCGGGTCAAGTGTTGCGCATCCCTGCATAATTCATCTAAGATGATTTAATATACACCAACTCTGTTGCCCAAAAACAATAGAGTTGGTGTTTTTTTGTTGTTTTATCGAACTTTGCTCACCAACTAATTGTTCTTAAGGTAAAAATCTGGCTCTTATACTTTTGTTGTAATTTGGGTATTTTGCATTTTCACACCTAGTTTTGTATTTGGTTTCTTCGGGACCGGCATTATAGGAATTGGCGTTAAGAAATGGGCATAAATGTAGCGTTAAGAAAGATATACTGTTTGAAGCACGCCACACCGAACCCAGCAATAAAACCGATAAACAAGCTGTTTGGCGTGCAAGTTTATATCTTTTAGCGGAATGTTGCCCATTTTAGCCAATTCCTATACAGCCTTGACTTTTTTGGTTACTTTTTTTGTCAAGAAAAAAAGTAACAAACTTTTAATGGGTGGTGAATACTAAAATAATACAACATGCCACTTAACAGCTACCTTCGTTGTATCATGCTTGCTCAATAGGAGTATAAAAAGCTATCATTTGTCAATTTCCACAACAAAAGTAAAAGAACCAAAAATCTATCAAGAAATGGGATTAATCATAAAATGGGTAATTATTTTTTTAGTTATTTATTACCTAACCGTTTTTATAGCTCGCATTGCAATGCCATTTTGGCGTATCTACAAACAAATGAACTCGCCCGAAAACAAACGCATGAGGGACGAGTTTATGAACAACATGCGCAATGCCAACAACCCAAATGCACAGCAAAACGGCAACACTACACAAACCAACAAAAACAGGCAACAACCCATTGAGGTGAAAGAAAAAGAAGGCGACTATATTGATTTTGAGGAAATAAAATAAAAAGTTGCTAATAATAAACTGCTTTGGGTTTTGAAATACAGATGTCAAACATTGCTTGTCATCAACAAAAACGTGCCAAATTTGAAAATTTGGCACGTTTTTATAATAAAAAATAAAATATGCCGTTTTGTCAACAAAAAGATACAACCCCAAAATTTTAAATTATCTTTGTAGCAAAAAAAGCATGTTCGTAAAAAAAAATGATTGATATTTTTATAGTATATATAAAAATACAGAAAAGTATAATGGTTTGTAAAATTATAACTTTTAGCCGCTTTTTTACGCACTTAAGTCCCACTCTATTTTTAAATAATTTATTAAATTTTAGTTTATCATGAAGTTAAATAATATTTTTCTTATATTTTTACTAAGTCTGTTATCAACAACAAGTGTTTTTGCTCAATCGGTGTATCAGCAAAGTAAAAATTCGCCGATAGGTTATAAATCGCGCATTGATATGTACGACGATGTAACTACCTTTTTTATTATGCCCAACGACGATGTAATGCTCGAAGATGGTAAAGGCGGTTTTACATTGGTAGGCTACAAAGAACCCCGACCCAAAGGACGCACCGATGTATTGTTTATTTTCACTATTTTACAACCACCTATTACTTATGGTGTAGATAAAAGTGGGCATGTGTGGCAATCAGATGGTAATTTCCGCCAAATTGTGGGCAATGCCAATCGTGCAGGATTGATTGAGCGTATGTATAAAACCAATTAAGTGTATGGCTGTGTGCCGTGCTCCTGTTGGGGGTATTATCCCATTGATAGGCTTGTTTAGGCAACACCCTTATCTTTTAGTAACACTTCCTGCTATTAGGTAGCCGACTTTAACTGCCAAGCTATTGCCTATATTGGGCACACAAAAACAAAAAAGGCTTCTATGTAAATAGAAGCCTTTTTCTTACGTAGTCGAGCTACCAAAAAACTATCGAGCAATAGTCAAACTACGTGTAACGCTACCTGTATTGCCAGTTAACTGAACAATGTAGGTGCCTGCTGGATAGTTGCTTACATCTAAGTCGGTGGTGTTAGTGTCGCTTAAAGCCAATGCCTGGCTAGCTTGTAATCTACCCATAATATCGTACACTTGCATAGTAACTTGGTTGTTATTGCCTGGGTTGTAGCTAATAGTTACCCTGTTTTGAGCTGGGTTAGGATACAAATTAAGCGAAATTGCTTCGTCTGCCGATTCAAATACTACTTCATCATCTTTGGCAGATTCTGAGGTGTTAGCCACATTGGTGTTTGTTTCGTAGGCAGCCATAGGCGCACCGCCTGTAACTACTACCGTTTGCGAAAAATCTTCGCAGCCCGTTGAGTTACGAATAACTTTTAGTTTGTAGTTACCCGCTTTTTTTACGTTGCCACCCAAAAAGTTTTGGTATTGGGTTAGTTCGTTGTTGTTTTTATACCATTTTAGGGTAAAATTGGTCAAATTGGTGTAATTTGATTTTAAATACACCTTGCAGGTAGGGCAAAGATTGAATGACGTTAAACCCGGTGTTCCGCCACCCGAGGCATTGCCACCCACCGTAACAATGGCATTGGGCGATGGGTTAATGGTTACATTAAAAGTAGCCGTACCCGAACAAGATTGAGCCTGCACTGCTGTGTAGCCAATAAAGCACATAAGTAGTGCTAAGATAGTTTGTAAAAATTTCATAATAATAGCTATTTTTTTGTTTGAATGTAGAAGACGGCATTTGGCTATGTATAGAAAATACCAAACTAATTGCCTTGTAAGAGCCCGTAAAATTACTACTTATTGGGGCAATTATTGTTTGATAATTTCGCATTTCTTACGCTTTCAAAAAAGCATAATTATTGTTTAAATAAATAAACGCAATAATTACGGGAGTGCTACCTATTATTTAGGTAGATTAATTACCACCATTACTTACAACAACAACACGATGTGTAGCGCTGCCCTCGTTGTTTGATAGGCGTAAAAAGTACTCTCCAGCACTTAAATCGGCAACCGGAATTTGCAAAGTGTTTTGGCTGCCACTTACAGTTGTTTCGGTTTGATATAAAACCTGCCCGCTTAGGTTAATCAATTGCACCAACAAATCGCTTTTGTTAGTTGATTGTATGCGGCAAATAACAAAACTTGTTGCCGGATTAGGATAAACCAATACTTGGGCTTGCAAAGTATTGCTGCTAATACCCGTTACTACAAAACTAGCACTGGTGTTGCTGCAACCGTCTATGGTTACTTCAACGGTGTAGGCACCGGCTTGTGTTGGGTTGTAGGTTTGCGAGGTGGCTCCGCTAATTGCCGAACCGTTTAAAAACCATTGATTGCCCACCGCACTGCTGCTCGAAAGGCTTGTGCCATTTTGCGAAATGGTAGGTACTGCTGGCGGTGCTACAATAGATACCGTTAGGCTGGCTGTACCCGTACAACCTTGCGCACTAACTTGACTGTACGAAAATACAACAAGCAAAGATATGCCGAGTAATTGAATTATTTTTTTCATGACAAGATATAAATTTTAAAGGATTTAGATGCAATAAACTCGGTAACTACTATATACCGTATTGAACGTACAAAGTTACCACAAAAATTGTGTTGGTGCTGTTTTTTTTTCAAAAAAAGTGCAATACGCCAGTTTTTAGGGGCAAAAGTACCTTTTTTTATTGTTTGCGCACCTTTTAATTGTTTTTTTTTTGCTTGATGCTATAACAAAGGCGTATTACTGCCATTTAGACGCTAAAATAAACATTTGCAAGCGCCCTAATTGCATAGTTTCTGTAGATTTACAGAGCTATATACATACTACAACACCCTATTTTTAAGGTTGTAAACATATAAAACAATAAAAATGCCATACTTTGGGGTAAAAATACGGCTTTTGCCCAAATCATTTTACCAAACAAGCATTATTTGACAAAACTATTATAAACCAATACCTCCAATAGCCCATTTAAACGCTTAGACAAGCGTTTGGCATAAAATAATCCCTAAAAACAAAAAAAAAACAAAAAAAAATACCAAGACTATAGGATTTAAAAAAAAGATTCTATCTTTGCGCTTTGCAACTTACTTTCACCACAATTTAAATCAATTTTGCTATGCGATTTTTAGCTACACTAATCGTTTTTTTGTTGTGCTTTACTAGCACTGTTTTTAGTGCTACCAACAACACTCAGGGAGGCACTCCATCTTACACCAAAGAGTTGGTCAGTCTTCCATCGTTGGATACACCTATCCAACCCATTGCCACTGCACCCGTTGCCAACCTAAGCAACGCCCTTGCACCTAATGCAGCAACAGTAGGTACGCCAGCAAATGGCTATGGCAAAATGTTGCAATCGCTTACAGGCATTGATGCCAACAAAGCCGTTGCAAAAAAACACAAACTAAGTTTAGGGCAAAAACTATCTTTGCTTAAACAAGTTAAAAAGTTTAACAAAGAAAGCCAATTGCCCACCCAAGGCAAAAGTCAAGTTGGCGATAATAAAAGGGCATGAATTTAATATTTATGTTGTTTTGAAAATTCAAAAAAAACTACTGAAAAATGTGTAAATTCGGGAAGAAATAGCCAAGAAAGCGAAATGAATTTGCAGATTTTTTGTCTTCATTTTAGCAGAAAATCTTGAATTTGTGGGGAAAATCAGCCGTTAATTTCTCGGAAAATTATGTAAATTCGGGCGAAAATTAGTCGTTAATTTCGCGGAAAACCGTGAATTTGGGCAGAAGAAAAAGCTAAACTTAATCAAAAAAACGCCAACAATGCACACACGGCAATGCTGAACGCCTGCGTGTGTGCGGGACGTTATAGGCAAATTAACAAAAACAATTAAAGACATGAAAAAAGTAAAATTTATCTTAGTGATTGTATCGGCAATTTTGTTTCAATCATGCTACACGACAAGATATACCTATGTCGGAAATGTTCTTGACGATGCTATCGGAAAGGATAAGAATCAGATTTTAAGAATTTATGGTGTTCCAGACAGAACGATGGATGATGGTAAAGGAGGAACACTCTTAATTTGCTGAGAATTTTAGTCAAACGACAATTTCCTCCGCTTCTGCATACGGACAAGGAAATTCTCAAAGTAGAGGCTCAGTGACTTATGGTTATGGCAATATTTATGGCAACTCAAGTACTAATTCATCAGCGAAAGTTAATGCTTATGGAGTCAGTCGGACCTATAATACAAAAACATATAGTAATATTTACCTAAATTCTGAAAATATTGCATATGACTTTCAAACAAATTTTGGTGGTAAATATGACTCTAATCGTTGTCTGAATAAGGGCTTAACATGGGCATGCTCAATTTATTTTCTTTGGCCTCTAGCGCCCTTGGTTGCAATTCCAGTAATAAATAACGCTAAAAAAAAGGGAAAATTATGTAAATAAAATCTG
>JADKCK010000035.1 GCA_016718845.1 Sphingobacteriales bacterium | reverse complement strand
ATGTTTTTAGATGAGCAGTTTGCAGTTTGGCTGCCGTTTTCTTCGTCTTGACCACAGTTTGGACCGCTTTTAAAAAGCCGTACACGTACTGTTTCATGCCATAATTATCGGCACGTAAGTGTTGGGCAAGTAACAAATTGTAGGACATATTGTGTGTTGTAATTCAAAAGTAAAATAGTTATTTTTATATTGGTTTGCGTCTTGATACCAATAAGTGTGCGTTTGTTGGCTAGGTTTAACTTCGATTATGGGGGTGGCAGCAGCTTTTGAATTGAGGAAAGCCAATCATCACCCCCAAAAGACAATACCGCGTCAAGCGGGGGCTGATGCCAGCCATGTATGGAGTGGCTTTGGCGACCTGACTACACCTATGTTATGGTTTTATGTTGATGCACAAATAAAGCAGCTAAAAATTATTTTTCTTTTCGGGTGTTTTTAGCAGTTCTTTGTCTTCGTAAATTTCGTAGCGAGTGGCATCGGTGATAAAGGTTAGTTTATCGCGGCTGGTGCTAAAAAGTCGGCGGCAATATCGGGGTGTTTCGACATAACGTTAAAATAATCGGGTGAGTAAAAGGCGATACGTTTGCTAGATTGTTTTTAACGGGTCTGAGTATTTCAAAATCTTTGCCGCAAAGCCACCTACTGTTTGTATAAGGGTTCGTCCGCTGAATTAAGTTTTGAGTCGTCGGCAATTTTGGCGTTACCTGTTGCTTTTGAGTTGCTTGGGTTGATGGTTGCTCGGTCTTAGAGATATTTAGCATTGTCCAAACTTCGCGGTTGGCAATAATGGCTTGGTCGCCGGCGGCTTTATCTAGGTGTGGTAGGTGGTCGCCATAGGTTGGAGTGTGAGTGTTATAAAGTTGTGGTAGTAGTGTTTTTCGGCATCGGATAAATAGCTTTGATTTTTTTGACGGTGCTGTTGGTATAAGGGAATTGGTAAGCATAAGAGTTTTCGGCAAGGTCGCCGAGGTCTTCGGTAATATCGTCGTCTTTGCCATTTATACGAATATCGTTGCAATGATTACCCACCATACGCACTGCCCAAAGTTTGGCTACATACGGAAATCGTTGGTCGTCGGAGGGGAATTTGCCACGTAGGTTAAAACGGTTCATTTTGGTCGTTGTAGTCGCCAATCCAGCAAGAAATGTCGTAATCATAAAGAGACGTTTGTATCGCCCTATCATTACAAAGGTGCGTTAGGTATAAACGGCATCGGGTTTGCGCGGAAACTGGTCTTTTATTTCAAAGGCGCCGCTAAAATATGGATTACCAGGTGGATTGTTACCACCGAGCCTGTGGTGGCAAATAGGTTACCGACAAGGGCATCGGTATCTTCGTCGGAGCAATACATAGGTGCAGTAACCAAGTGTGGCGGCGGCTATTTGGTCGTATAGATTTACGTCGACAGTATTGCCTTGCATGCCTACGGGAGATGCGTAGGGTTTCGTGATGTTGGCTTTTGTTACCATATCAGCGAGATCTTCGCCAAATCGTCTGAAGCCCCGTTTAGGAGGTTTCCGCCGCAGAAAACAGGGTGTGGAATGGGCGTGTTTTGTCGGGATTGATAGCCAGAAACTGCTGAGTGCCATTTGCACACCGCCACCTTTTGCGGCTGTTAGAGGAGACTTTTTTTCATGGCGGCGGCGGCGCGAGTGTTGCTGCTAATGGTGGCATTGTTTGCTGAAACGCATCGAAAGCGGGTTTGGGGCATCGTTAAATGCCATAATATTAAAGCGGTCGTTATTGGCTAATTTGGCTAAACACCTGAATGGCACGAAAGCTTTGGCAAGTTTATCGCCGCTCACATGTTCGACGGGCATCTATCAAACAATACATCGCGGTTGGCGGGTGTTTTTGCCACCATCGTAGCTTAACATAAAATAGCCGTCTTCGTTGGGTTTGTACGTTACCAGCGACAAGCCTTCGGCGTTGTTACCTCGCCTACTTGGCAGCTAAATGCCACATCGTCGGCGGCTTTGGTGGTAGCTGTTTTGCCCGAGTAGTTAACGGTTATTTGGTTGGCATTAACATTTTTTTGCGATAAATTAAGGTTTGTGTTGGATAAGTAGTTGCTGATGGCTTGGTTTTCTTGAACGGTTATGGCAACATTGGTTTCTTTGATGGGGCTTTTGTAAAAATGTTGGGTGTTAAGTGGGTAGTTAAACGAGTAAACATTGTCTTTTTTATGCAAATTTTGGGTGTAGGTAATGGTTAGTTTTACGGTTTGGCGGGGTAAAGTTTGTAGATTAACATACGGTAAGTTTCGCTACTGGCATATTGCCAGTAGTCAGGTTTTGGTGCGTTTTACCAGCTCCTGAAAAACAATTAACGATTAGGCAGGGCTGTATTTTCGGCTCGGTATTTATCTTCGCCAACCATAATGGTAAAATCGTTGAGGGTAGTGCCTTGGGGGGCACGGAAAAGGAAATAACTGGGTATGGTATCGCCTAGGGGTTATAAAATGTTTGCACAATTTCGACCTTGGCTTTGCCATCGGCAATATCTACCTTGGCTGTTTCGGATGTGAGGCTGACAAAAAACGGGTCGAAATCGTCGGGGAATGGCTCGCCGTACATACTGGGTTTGTCGTTGGGGTACCAGTAGCAATCTTTGCATGCCGACACAACAAATCCGCCAGCTTGTGCTGCATTTTGGAGTAAAAACAGAGACAGTAAAAGGGTCAGAAATTTTTTCATTGTTAGATACTATAAATTTTTATTTTTTTGTGATAAGATATATTGATAACAAATCAGGCGTGAAACGTGCCAATAAGCAAATTATTGTGTTTATGTACCACAAAGAAGACAAAATAGGACATAATGTGTATATACTATGGAAAAAAGTGCGCATTATTGGGCTAAAATTTACCAAACCACCCCCTGGTTTATGTTCGAAAATATTAAAAAGCAGTATCATCCACTATTCGTTTCTTTTTTTTGGTCGCTTTTTGCTTATTGTTGTATTGTATGGAATTGCAGTATGGCGAGGCTGTGGCGATGTAGTAAAAATGCCCGAAAAGATAGTTTTAGAGAAGCGAGATACCAGCAATTCGTTATCATATAGCAAACAAGTAGCGCAACAAGTGCTTGATGCTATAAAGATGGCTATTATATAAGGTGCAAACAAAAGAGAAAATACAGTTTGAAGCGATAGCCAAACAAGGTTGGTTTGATATGAGGGTAAGCGTGGCCCTTGCTCGCTGATTTGTTGTATACTATTGATGCTCTTGTACAATATGCCCGTAAAACAGATACTAAATTTGCTTTTTTAAGCCTTATTAGGTTAGGGTCTGATAATCATGGCATGATACAAGCCGATGGTAGTGTGTTGTGTAGGGCGGTGGATATAAATATTTTTGGCAACCAAGAAGTGCTTTTTAAAGCACCCACCGAAGCCAACAAGCAGGCAGCACTTAATGGTATGTTGGCGCTTATTGCGGCATTGCCTGCGGGTAGGTATAGCATCGGGACACCGCGCCCAGTTGGGGGTAAAAACATTGACCCCTCGAACGATTTTTTCTTGCCCGTAACCGACCTTGCCCAAAATGGCAGAAGCCAAGATTTTGAGAACATGGTGAGCCAAATGGCTAAAGATGAATTGCGAGAAGCACTAAAAAGCCAACCCACTTGCCGAGATAAGCAATTGAACCCCCGATGCTGCCGACCATATACACTAAAAGTGTTTGATAAAACAGATAAAAAGTAGTTTTATTTTACCATTAATGGGCCTAATTGTTTGTCGTAGCCATAAACATCGTTCAAAAATAAACATCATCTGCTTCTGCCCAAACGGTAAAGTATTGTATGAGTACGTCTATTTTGTCGCGTAGTGGCACGGTTAGGTTTCTTTGTTGTCGTAGGCAGCCTTAGCTGTTTCAATTGATGTATCGCTGTTATTTTCGATAAGGTATTTGCATATTCTTTCTATCTCTTGGGTACGGATACAGCCATGGCTTAATGCTCTTTTTTCTTTTTCGAACAGATAAGGTGCGTTGGTATCGTGCATATAGATAAAGTGTTTGTTGGGAAAATACAATACATATCTGCCTAAACTGTTATCTTCCGATGCCCTTTGGCGAATATCGTATCTAAATGTTTCGCGGGTAAGTGCTTTAATTTGGGCATCGGTTAGGGTAACTATGTTACCGTTTGCATCGAGCAAATCCATGTCGTTTATTTTTAGATAAGTGGGTTGCTCGTTTAATTTGGGTAAAATTTCGTTAATGGCTATGCTGTAAGGCACTGTCCAGGTTGGGTTGATTACACCGGCTTGCTTTACTTACTATTAGTGGCGTAGCTGTTTTTGCTGCCCCTACAATTACATTTGTTTTTATAAGCATTTCGTTGTTTTCCATAAAAACAGCCCTGTAAGCGGGTAGGTTTACCAAAATATATTCTTCGGCTGGGTTGGTGGGCAGCCATCTAAACCGCTCTAAGCTAAGTTTTATTTTAGCTATGCGATTTTCTACGGGTACATTTATCGAAGCAATAGTGGCAGAATCTAATATGCGTGTTTGTGGCAATGCATGGGTGCGTTGATACTGGCTTACGGCATCGGTAAGGGTATATTCGGGGTCGGTGATAAGCATATTGGGGTTCCAATCGTTGCTTTGAACTAAGCGCTCGGTTAGCAAAACAGCCGCTTGTTCTTTGGGTAGTTGAGTAATATTGGCGGGCAGTTTAGTCCAACCGCCTTTTTGGGCAAACTCGCGGTAGTTGTTTAAGGTTTTGAGCAATTTTTTGTATCCGGCATATTGCGGTTGTATGCTCTCCAGATAAGCAAACAAATCTTGGGCGGCATAGGCATTTTCGAGCATCGCAGCAAGGTCGTTGCCTTTATTAGCCGACACTATATTTTTTTGTATTTTTGCTGGATTTACAGCACCACTGTTTAGGTGTTGGCACAATAATGCCAAGCCATCTGTCAAAAACATCGGCTAAATTATTATTTTGCTCTGTTAATGCCAATTTTATACCCGCTACTTGGTATTGCGTTGGCAATAATCCGTATTGTTCTACGTTTTGCAAAATCTCCCAAACTTTGCTACCTTTGGTATTTAGTTGCCCGTTTTCTGTCCAAAGTGTTTGCTGGGCATAGGTTTCGTAAATGCCCTTAACGGCTGTCTTTTGTTTCAAATAGGGCAATGCTGCTTTTAGTGTGCTTGGCAGGTCTTGGGTGTATACACAGATAGAAAATAAAAACAGAATTACGGAAAGTGTTGTTTTTTTCATTATTAAATTATATTATTTCAAAATTAGTCACAAAGCAAAGCGATACCTTGGTTTAAGTGGCAAAGTTAATCAAATAGTTAAGACAAAGCTAACAAAATGGCACTCAACATCTCGAAAGATTATTTACGCCTGCATTTTATTGTATTAATTTGGGGTTTTACAGGTATTTGGGCAAACTGATACCTTTACCTGCCACCGAGTTGGTGTGCTATCGCATGTTTTGGGCAGCGGTAGGTATATTGGCATGGGCGTTGTGGAAAAACAAAACTAATGTTGCCTCTATCGGCAATGCTACCTATTGTGGGTGTGGGCTGTATTGTGGCACTACATTGGGTAACTTTTTTTGCAGCCATTAAAGTCTCTAATGTGTCGGTGGCAGTAGGTTGTATGGCAAGTGCCACTTTGTTTACGGCGTTTATCGAACCTATTATTGAACGAAAAAGTATTTTTTGGATAGAGTTTGTGCTGGGTTTTGGTATTATTATTGGCTTGTATATCATCACCCAATTTGCTTTGCAATATTATTTAGGCATTATATTGGCATTGGTGTCGGCATTTTTGGCAAGTTTGTTTGGCGTATTAAACAAACTACTTACACGCCGCCACGACCCCATAGTTATTTCGGCATACGAAATGATGGCAGGCTTTGTAGCCGTGTTTTTGTATACCTTGTTTAGTAATACGGGCTTTACGCAATCGCCACTAAACCTACATTTTATTGATGTGGTTTATTTGTTAATATTGGCTTTTGCTTGTACCTCGTATGCTTTTGTAACTAGCGTAGATTTGCTCAAAACACTATCGGCTTATACCGTAGCTATTGCCATTAACCTCGAGCCTGTTTATAGCATTATATTAGCCTATTTTATTTTGGGATTCGGAGAAAATGAACCTCGGGTTTTATGTAGGCACTTTGTTTGTCTTGTCCATTATTTGGATACACCCCATATTAGACCGTAAATTTAAACCCCAAAATATAGAATAAAAAATATCTAATCTTTACGGTTATTTACACCCCAATCTATAGTCCACTATCCATAATTTATAATAAATAATAAATAATCAAAATAGGTGTTTGTAACTCATTTCGCCGTATCTTTGCGGAGACAAAAACAACAAAAAAAGCAATCATGCAAACTATTTCTTCTTTTGATTTTACAGGGCACAAAGTACTTGTGCGCGTAGATTTTAATGTGCCGATGGACAAAAACGGCAATGTAACCGACGACACCCGCATTAGAGGCGCACTGCCAACCATTAACGCCATATTAAATGGTGGTGGTTCGGTGGTGTTGATGTCGCATTTGGGCAGACCCAAAGGAACCGTATTGACCTTAAATACTCGACTAAACCTGTTGTGCCAGCAATAGAAAAATTATTGGGCAAAACGGTTCAATTTGCCGCCGATTGTATAGGCGATGAAACCCGTTTGGCAGTAAATAATTTGCAAGCAGGCGAGGTGTTGATGCTCGAAAATTTGCGTTTTTATGCCGCCGAAGAAAAAGGCGATACCGCTTTTGCACAGCAACTTGCCAATTTGGGCTGTAGTGTATATGTAAACGATGCTTTTGGTGCAGCACATAGGGCACACGCATCTACGGCAACTATAGCACAGTTTTTTGCGCCCAATTGCCGTATGTTTGGTTATTTGATGAACAACGAGCTAGAAAATGCCAAACGTTTGACAGGCAATGTTGCCAAACCCTTTACGGCTATTTTGGGCGGTGCAAAAGTGTCGGATAAAATTTTGCTTATCGAAAGCCTTTTATCGCAGGTAGATAATATTATTATTGGTGGCGGTATGGCATACTCGTTTTTTAAGGCAATGGGTGGCAACATTGGCAACTCGTTGGTCGAAGACGACCGTTTGACCTTGGCAAAAGAACTACTCGAAAAAGCACAAGCCAAAGGTGTACAAATATTATTGCCTTTCGACTCGATGATTGCCGACCGCTTTGCCGACGATGCCAACCGCCAAATTGCCGATAGCATGGATATACCCGCAGGTTGGATGGGCTTGGATATTGGCGAACGCAGCTGCGCACAGTTTGAAGAGGTGATATTAGGCTCGAAAACTATTTTTTGGAACGGGCCAATGGGTGTGTTCGAAATGCCTAATTTTCAGACAGGTACGCGCCGCATAGCCGAGGCAGTGGCTAAGGCTACGCAGCAAAATGGGGCATACTCGTTGGTGGGCGGTGGCGACTCGGTGGCTGCCGTGCAACAGTTTGGTTTGGGCGATGCGGTAAGTTATGTATCAACAGGCGGCGGAGCTATGTTAGAGTTGTTAGAGGGTAAAGTGCTACCCGGTGTGGCGGCTATGGATTAGGTACAAGGGGGCAATAAGTTACCTGTTACACATAATTAAGTAGCATAGGGCTTTATTGTTGTTTTATTACTGCTTACCACCCATTAATAGTTTGTTACTTTTTTTCTTGACAAAAAAAGTAACCAAAAAAGTCAAGGCTGTATAGTAATTGGCTAAAATGTGCAACATTCCGCTAAAAGATATAAACTTGCACGCCAAACACTTTGCTTGTCGGTTTTATTTTTCGGTTCGGTATGGCGTGCTTCAAACAGTATATCTTTCTTAACGCTACATTTATGCCCATTTCTTAACGCCAATTCCTATAATGCCGGTCCGGAAGAAACCACATACGAAACCGTGCATAAAAATGAAAAACACCTTGTTGTTGGAATAGTTTGTGTGATGTGAGGTATTTGTTTTATGCAATTTTACACAAACCTTAAAACATGGCAAGTGAGGCGCTTGCATTGCTATGGGGGTGCCTGATGCTGTACAACTTTGGGTAAACCAATCATCACCCCCAAAAAAGACATTTACCGCGTTAAGCGGGGCTAACACCCGCAGTTATGCGGCACTTAGACGCGCGCTAAATGGCATAGTTTAAGGTGTTTTTAGCTTTGTTTTTGTCAACCTTTTTTGACCTTTCACAATTAATAATCAATAATTAATAATTAACAATCTACCACTTACCATTTACCATTTAAAAAATGATTTTAGTTACTGGCGGCACAGGTTTAGTAGGTTCGCATTTGTTGCGGCATTTGGTGCAGTTGGGCAGCAAAATACGGGCTACCCGCCGCCCCGACAGTAATTTGCACCTAATTGCCGATATTGCCCATGCCATAGAATGGGTTGATGCCGATTTGGAAGAGCCACAATCGCTGTACGAAGCCATGCAAGGCATCGAGCAGTTGTATCATTGCGCTGCCCTTATATCGTATGCCCCCACCGATGCCGACGAAATGCGCCGCATAAACCGACAAGGCACCGCCAATGTGGTTGATATGGCACTACAAGCAGGTATAAAAAAAATGGTGTATGTAAGCTCTATTGCCGCCTTGGGCAGAAGCGTAAAACACCGCGACGTAAACGAAGAAACACCTTGGCACGACAGCCGCCTAAACAGCAATTACGCCATTAGCAAAATGCTTGCCGAGCGCGAAGCTTGGCGCGGCATTGCCGAAGGTTTAGATACGGTAATTGTTAATCCATCTATAATAATTGGGCGAGGCGATTGGCAAACTAGCTCGTGCCGCCTAATTACACGCATATATAAAGGTTTGCGGTTTTATACAAATGGCGGAACAGGTTTTGTTGATGTGTTAGATTTGGTAGCCATTATGCACCAACTAATGAACAGCCCCATTACCAACCAACGGTTTGTGGTTAGTGCCGAAAACTGGTCGTACAAAGATTTTTTTACTGCCGTTGCTCAAAACCTACACAAACAACCGCCTACCATAGCCGCCAACAAACTACTTAGTAGCCTTGCTTGGCGATTAGAGGCAATAAAAGGCAAAATAACTGGCTCGAAACCACTTATTACCCGCGAAACCGCCCGCAATGCCCGCGAATTTTATTTGTACGACAACCAAAAGATAAAAAAAGCGCTTAATTTTAGCTTCCGACCACTTAACCAAACAATACAACGCGTTTGTAAAGAGTTTTTAGACGACAACGTAAAGGGCTGATTAGGAACGTGTAAAACTTAGAAAAAGCCCCGAAATTATTTTTTTTCTTTTTTTTTAAAAATCATTTCTTATTTCCATTTTTTTATTTTACCTTTGCAAGGCTAAATTAGGCAATTAATGTGACTGACCGCCGGCGACGCCGTAGACGCCATTTGGAATAACGTAAGCTTAAAAACGTAACTTTACGACCGCAAAAACTGATGAGCAAGTATGTAAAATAAAATATTATCTTAAATACACAATCACTTCAACCCATCATTAACTTCATCTGGACAGCTTTTTTGAAAAACGAAGGCTTGCTCCCTTTGTCGGAGATTGCTGCCGACATTTTGAAATTGGAACAAGAAACTGATGGTTTACTAAAAGAAATTATTGCGTAATGGAATTACAAAATCAATTTACACATATTGCCCAACTGATTGCACAAGCCAAAGAACGTGCTTATCAGGCTGTAAATAAAGAATTGGTTACGCTGTATTGGCACATTGGCGAGTATGTAAGCCAACAAGTACAAGCCAAAGCTTGGGGCAAATCGGTGGTGCAACAATTAGCTAATTTTATACAAACCACCGAACCCAATACCAAAGGTTTTTCTGCCCAAAATATTTGGCGAATGAAACAGTTTTATGAAACGTATCAAGGAAATGAAAAACTCGCACCAGTGGTGCGAGAATTGAGTTGGACACACCATCGGCTTATTTTACCATGCAAAACCAAAGAAGAAAAAGAATTTTATCTGCTTTTTTCTGTTAAGGAGCGATGGAGCAAAAGAGAACTCGAACGCCAAATAAATTCTTCCTATTACGAACGGGTAATGTTAGGCAATGCAAAACTCTCGACGGTGACGAGAGAATTGCCGCAAGAAATAACCAACACATTTAAAGATACCTACGTTTTAGAACTCTTGCATTTGCCCGAGCAACACCACGAAAAAGACCTGCGCAAAGCCATTGCACAAAATATCACTAAGTTTTTGTTGGAGTTTGGTAGAGATTTTGCGTTTATGGGCGAAGAATACCCATTGCAAGTAGGCAATCAAGATTTTGCTATTGACTTACTGTTTTACAACCGAAGTCTAAATTGTATGGTGGCTATTGAACTAAAAATAGAAAATTTTAAGCCTGCACACTTGGGGCAACTCAACTTTTATTTAGAAGCACTTGACCGTGATATACGCCAACCACACGAAAACCCAAGCATAGGCATACTGCTTTGCAAGGGCAAAGACGACACCGTGGTAGAATATGCCCTAAGCCGAACCCTCTCGCCAACATTGGTAGCCGACTACCAAACCAAACTACCCAACAAAGCCTTACTACAAGCCAAATGGGAAGAAATTATTAACCTTTTAAGTCCAGATGAAAATGAATAAGCTACGCGTTTGTAAAGAGTTTTTAGACGACAACCTAAAAGGCTGATTAGGAACGTGTAAAACTTAGAAAAAGCCCTGAAATTATTTTTTTTCTTTTTTTTTAAAAATCATTTCCTATTTCCATTTCTTTATTTTACCTTTGCAACGCTAAATTAGGCAATTAATGTGACTGACCGTCGGCTGTGCCGTAGACGCTATTTGGAATAATATAAACAG
>JADKCK010000034.1 GCA_016718845.1 Sphingobacteriales bacterium | reverse complement strand
GACCCGGTTGGAGTAGCATGTTAACAGGTGTTTGGGAAGAAAACATGGCGTTTTAGATAACTCATTTTAGGTAGTAATCTTTATAACATCCACCCCACTTTATCAAACGGATTGAGCAGCTTTATCCCGCCAAAATCACCGCTTCGGTTGCACAGGTCGCCAATAAACGACAATATACCGCAAAGCTCTTGCCGATTTTGAAATTAACCTGTCCGAAGATGACGAAAAACGCAAAGGTTAACATCCTCAACAACCAAACCCTGATGGTATTGTGCGTAGCACTCCCAACCCAGTAGATGCCGTTGGACACCTGGTATGGCTTTGACCCAAGCGTACCGGGCACGGCAATACATATCCGCAATGGGCTGAAACCGCCGACCTGTACATTGGCGAAATACCAGCGCCTTCCTGCGCAACCGAGCCAACTACAACAACGAAAACTGGTTGATTATTTGGCGCTTCCGACCACGGCGCGGTAATATGGACGGACACGTATGGAGTTAACCATAGAAGAACGCAAGAGCATTACCATTTCTCCCACAACAAAACCTACCCACCAACCCCATCACCAAACCAGTACCAATGTAGCCATGGGCAGCACCCTAAAAACCAAATGGTACCAACCAACAAGCACAATACCACCAACCAAAACGTATTTAATTTGTGCTGTAAACTACGATTTTCGAGTTGAGCTACGTATAAAATACAACGCCAACAATGCCACAGGCGATGCCGCATTTATTGGCAATAAAAATTGGGACAAAGTGGGACTGAATAAAGGCTTTGTAACATCAACACCCACCGACGAACTGCCAGATAAAAGGTAAATATTGGCGATGGCGTTTACGGGTTTAGGGACCTAACAGCCAGCTTTATTGGCGATGGGCTATTTGGCATACCATACGCTACCTCTGACAGAAATGGACGCATGACCCTTTGATGAAGACGGCATTGGGGCTGGTGCTTTCTCTTTTGAAAATATGAGCTTTATTGGCAATATCAACAGCGGATTACCCTTAGTAATAGGGCAAGACGGAACCTTAGCTTACGCCGATTGGTTTAACGGAGCCATTGGCTACACGAATCTGGAATTGACCGCATTGTCGCCCACAGCCATCGCAATAATATGTTTGCAGCACAGTAACACCCACACACCCAAACCAAGCTAACCTTATTGCCTACTGGAAAATAAACGAAGGAAGCGGAACTGCCATAAGCTAAACCAATTAGCGGACAAAACGCTACATTAGTAGGCGGTACAACTCACTTGGCAACCCGACAATAATATGGTCTGTGGGGGCTAAATAAAACGTGCCACTTATGCCCGATATAGGCGTTACTGCCTTAGCTCACCCATGTATAGATGCTAACCCCTGCTTGGCAATTAGATTATCATATAGTGGTGATACCCGAAACCTAAATATTATAGGAAACCCCGATGCCCGCCAAAACGCGGTAGAACCCAAACTTTTAATGTTAAGCGGCAGGTGCCGCAGGCACTAATTACAACTGGACAGTAACAGGTGGCACTATTATTTTAGGTCAAGGCACTAACTAAATTAAATGTACATCGGAGCAAATAATACGTCGGAACTGCAGCGTTGCAAACTAACCTGCAAGTAGTTGCTCAACTTAATACCTGTCGGGTGTAAATAAACGATAGCTCTCCCTGCGGGAGTGCTGAGGGGGCTAACCCACCAAACACGGACAATGTTGGTAGTTTGATGTTGGCATTAAAGCAGTAGTTGGTCGTCTGAATTCACCCGGACAATATTAAATAATGACTATTGGTAAGTATTTGTGCTTTTACAATAAAAATACCTAAAAACATTCCGAAATATAAATGCAATTATTTCGCGTATTCCATGTTCTCGGTGCTGATGGCACTTATTCGCCCAAAAAATGCTAAGTTTGCTGCACTCACCGCGGATAGTAGCTATTAAATGCTTCGTATTTCGCCCGTCAGGAAAATATAATTATGGGTAGTGCCCAATCGTTAAAACACGCCAAAACAACACCCTCACAAACGTTTTATGTGCCTTGAACGTTAAACTTAAGTCAAAAAGTATCGAACACTACAAAAACCTGTTTGGGAAAATTGTACTCACCTAAACAAAAAGCAACCTGCATAAAAATGAAACGACAATTTTTAGTGCTATATTAGTTGTTGGCTGCTTGCCTATCTAGCAAGCTACCTACATTTTGTTCTTACATGAACCCCAACAAAAAAGACTACCTAAAGCCTACGGCGTGGCTTATCGCGCTCCTATAAGGCGGAGCCGCCAATGTTGACTGCCACTAAACCACGAGGACGCAAAGCTTCGGTAACTACCCTATTGTTGCCGATTACAGGCTTGAATGTAAAATACGCGGCGTAAGCTACCAGATTGGCTCTACCCGATGCCAAAATACTGTGGGTATCTTGTCCGAAATTGGCCGAACCTACCGCCAATATGGACGTGGTAAACTCGAAAGGCCTCCTGTAATTGCCGTATATACCCCATCAAACAAACTATCGCACCCTAGCTTCCCGGGACGATGCCGTTACTAGCGGGTATTAGAATACGCCGAAATACCCTTCGATGTGAAGAGGCCGACGTAGTAGTGCTCGACAATGTATTGGTAAACGTGACCTTTGTTACACCTACACCAGACGAAGATTTTACCGGACAACATGGGACGCTTTTACTCATCGTATCGTGTGGCAGCCTTTGGGCATGTTGCTCAACAAAAAACTACGAAGAAAACAATCCAAACAATTACTTTAACAAAGTATCGCAGATGAAACTAGGCCGTAGCTCAAAAAAGGTAAAACAACAAGTAGTCGGAGGCGGATTTGTTTGCCATGTGTCTGGCAACCGATACCTACGATATTGCATTAGCCCGAAGGCATAGACATTTGCTTCAATGATTTCCGTCGATGGAGCAGATGCCAACGCCAAACTTTCCAACTAAACCATGACAATGGCTTTGCCTTTGAGGGTTATCAACCAGAAACGAACCCCATGGCTCACGAATCTTCGAACATAGACGTGCCTTACCCCCGCGTTGTACTTAAAGATGCCGACTATTTTTACCCTCTTCGACTTTTCGGCAAAATGGGACCCTGTACCTCGATGCTTCCCCTAAGACCATACCCATATCGTAAAGGCTTATGGGGGCAATCAACCGCCTTCCGTAAAAAAGTTTATAAAATCCAATGTGCTAATATTGTGGCGAAAATAAATCCGCCGACGAAACCCGATACATACATGGCGAGTCTGGCGAAGGGTTTGACATTTTACGGCGGTCAGACCCCGGAAGATTACCAACAATAAGTGGTAGTGACCCCTGAAACAAAACCTCGAACTGCATCCCAACCCTTCGCCCGGTTATAGGCTTATCCTCAACAACGTATTGTTTCTTGGGCAGCTAAAAAGAAAACGTAAAACGTAGGGGAGGCTACGCCGTTGGTTTCCGGGTTTTAGACTATCTACACAACTAACTCTTCCCGTAGGGGTGCGATATGGGTAGGGCATTTTAAGCCCTGTTAGGGGGTGCCATAAGAGGTCATTTATCCCCGTAGGGTACGAAGGGTAGTCATAATTTAAGCCCCGGCCCTGTGACATGGGTAGGTGCATTTGCCCCGTTAGGTCGATGTGGGCTATCCGCTTTCACCAACAACCGACCAATAACCAAACGCAAACTAGCACTCAACAAACAAAAAATACCCATGAGAGTTACCTTGCTCGTTACGGCTATCCTGTTTTTAGTAACTCCTAATGAATTGTTTATCGGAACACCCGAAAACAACCAAACCGATTATTTAGTGGTAGCTAATAACGTTGACGACCAAGCCTGGGGTTATCTTAACCCACAAGGCGACACCATCATACCGTTCAACAAATATTTGGGTTTGCTTTACTGACACTTTGGAAATTATGCCATAGTAGCTACCAACGAAAATATATGGCAATAGATAGGCAAGAAAAATATTGTACGAGGTGTTTTGTTCGATAACGGACCCGACTACCCCGCCGAAGGACTTTTTTAGGATAGTGCAAAACAAACAAAATTGGCTTTGTAGATGCCCTAACAGGTAAAATTGTTATCCAACCACAATTTACTTGCGATCTATCCATTCGAGGGTGGTAAGGCTAGTTAGTAACAATGCACCATAAAACCCGAAGGCGAACACAGCCTTTGGATAAGCGATACTTGGGATTATATCGACAAAACAGGCAAGGTGCTTAGCCCTCATCAATAAAGATGCTATCATGGAATTTTTGCAAAAAGACAACTACACCATCGAGGAGTATTTAACAACCGAACAAAGTGCCGAGCAAAAATGCGAATACCCACAACGGACGTATCGTACTTTTGGACGAAACCTATAATATGACAGGTGGAACGATTACCCATAGTCTTGTTAGTACCAACACTACCACGGCAATGAGCAATGGGCTACACAATGCTAAACAAAATTGTTTGGTTATTAATAGCGATTTAAAGGTATACATAGCTCGCGAAAATAGCTTTGTATACCCCGATGCAATGATTGTTTGTCAAAAACCTGTTTTTTTTAACAACACAGAAACAGCATTGATTAACCCTATCCTAATTGTAGAAGTATTATCAAAATCTACCGAAGCGTATGATAGGGGAGAGAAGTTCCGAAAATATCGTACATCGCCCTCTTTATGCGAGTATGTACTAATTTCGACCGAACGCCAATTAGTCGAAACATTTTATCGCCCCTCCGGAACACCATCTTTGGCAGTTTTTTGCATACGCCCCAATTGCAAGAATTTGTTATGCTGCACCATTGGGGTTGATGTTTCGCTATACGCCATTTATCAACAAACCAATGTTGCCCCATAAATAAACAAAACGCCCGCTCAATATTTTTTGAGTTGGCGTTTTTGTTGTTTGTGGCGATGAGGAGGTTTTGACTACGCTCAACGACCATAATTATTTTGTAGTTTGTGCAAAAATGGCTTAGTTGTTGGAAATATACATATCATGCTATGTTCGGGTTTTAGCAAGGAGCGCAATATTCTACAACGCTTAGTGTTTGGCCTTAATGCCAAATTTTGTGCCAAAATAGTGGCATCAACATTGTACAAACTCACAAAACAGATCTGGTTGGCGAGGCATCATGGCAGTATCAAAAATTTGGTAACTTAGTTCGTCAACCTCATGCGGTGCTTTTGCTTTCGGAAAATAGGCAATAATATCCAATCAGGGTCGATGAACAATTGCCAATTTGAATTGTTATCGAGTAGCTTAGCCCAATTTTGTAGCAGTCGCACACATTGCTTTAGTACTGCCCCAAACCAGTATCTGCTTTTAAGTAGAGGTACATTGCAAGGTAAGCCAGCACCTGCCGCTGAGCTTCGCCCGCGAACACCCTAAACTTATTCCCCGCCCAAATGTAGTCTCTGTTGAGGTAAATAGGCAAGGTGACTCGCCGATAAAAACGCCCCACATTGGGGTCGGAGAACAACACACACAACCACAACCATAGGCTGCAAACCGTGTTTATGTGGGTCTATGACCACCGAGTTGCAGTGTGCAATAGCCCTAAAACGACCGTGCTACCCCCCTAAATATTGTTCATCATCTGCCATCAACTCAAAAAGCCACCATAAGCGGTAGTCTAGCACGTATCCTAAAAGGGTAAGTTTTTGTAGGGTTATTAACTCGTTGATAGCATCAACTATACCCAAACCCGTTGTGCCTGCGGTTGCTACTACCGTGCTAATGGTGTCGGTTTGGAACAAATCTGCCAAAAACATTGGTAACGAGAGTAGCCATTGTTGTTAGTGGGTATTTTTATAGTTTCGATGCCCAACACACTGCAAATGCGCCGTGTGTACGGGCATTTATACTTAAAAGCAATTTTTTGTTTGGATGTAGCTTATGGCAACCCAGCGCTCTTCTACTGCGACAGTACCGCAGCTCGTTAAACGCCCAAGTGTGTTATTGGGTAAAACCAACGATGGCTGCCAATTGTTTTAATCACTCTTTTTCCATTTCGCTGGTGGGGGTCCGCTATCTACGTACGATTATTGGGGTTGATGAACTAGCCGCCATATACCCCAACATAGCCAGGGTGCGGCGGTTTTATCATCCGCCCCGCATAGCGGATGATGAAACGGATAATTGCCCATAAACGTTGGTAGTATAGGTTGCCCACGCTTTTCAAACACATCGGGCGATACAGCTAAATCCCGTATCGGGCGAACATACCCTAATGTTGTTGCCATTGCTCGGCAAACTGCTCGATAAGAGCCAAACTTGATTGATTGATTTGCATATTTTGAGTTTCGAAGTTCGATGAAATGAAGATTTAATGTAGATACAGCGTATTTTTAACTCCCTTAGAAGTGTAATAGGAGCATTTGGGCAAGATAAAAACCACAGGTGATGAATGCCAATCTTTACAAAAATTTTTTACCAACAAACAAATATCTAAAATCGTAAAACACATGAAACTATCTTATCTTACAGCTACTTTTTTAGCCATTTTTAGCGTATTAGCCTACAACAATACGGCTGTTACTTATCCCGATGGACCACCTAACGATCGTTGTGGCTTGTATGGCACACGACCTACCTGCACGGCTTGCCATGCCGCAAACGCAGGCGCCACCAATACCCTTACCATAGCCGGAACCCCACAAGTTATACACCGGGCAAACCTACATTACGGTATCTGCCACAGGCGGTTTGCGGTATGGCTTCGAGATAGCTTATACGGGTTACAGGTGGCAAATGCGGTACTTTTGCCTGCAAATAGCAGGCACCGAAATTGCCAACGCCAATTGTTTTGGGTAATAGCATTGCTTTTTTAAAACAAAATGCGGTAAGCAGCAGCGGCACCTGGACATTTAACTGGACAGCCCCCGCCACCGATGTAGGCAACCCTAACATTTTACTTAGCTACCTTATCTGCCAACAACAATAACAGCGCAAGTGGCGACAAAACCCAAACCCGAACCTTAACCTTAACACCCGAAAATATATGCCCGCCCCTTTCGGTTAATATTACGGGCAACAACAACATTTGTAGCGGACAAAGCACCACTTTTATAGCTAATAATGGCAACAGCTACATTTGGAGCAACGGCAGCGGAAGCCCAACTACTACTGCCAACACCGCAGGCACTTACACCGTTACTGCCACCGATGCCAATGGCTGCACAGGCACGGCAAGTACCAACCTTACCGTATCGCCCAACCCCACAGCTAGCATTTCGGGTGCTAACTCGTTTTGTGCAGGCGGCAACACCACGCTTACAGCCAACGGCAACGGAACCTATTTGTGGAGCAATGGCTCAACCGCATCAGCTATAACAGTGAGTACAGCGGGCAATTATACCCTTACTGTTACCAACACAAGCGCTTGTACGGCTAACACCAGCATAACCGTAACACAAGCTGCCATTCCATCGCCCAATATTAGCCAAAGTGGTAGCACTTGCTTCAATGGCATAGGCGTTTATACTGTATCTAACCCCAGGCAAACGGCACACAATACAACTGGACAGTAACGGGCGGAACTATCACCATCGGTAAAAGCGCAAGTGATTGCCGTACAATGGGATAATTCGGGAGAAGGTGCGGTTGGCGTAAACCAAACCTAATCCGTAGCTTTCACTTCAATTTCGCTCAGTGACCGCCTGTACTGGTCGTTGAGCGTAGCCGAAACGCGAAATGCCCAACTTCATTTTTTAAGCGCCTAAACAACAAAAAGCTTGTTTAGGCGTTTTTTAATAAACACTATTTTATGCAAACTAACAGTCGTTTGATAGCCCTATTTTGTTTGGGCATTTTGCTTGGTGCTGCACTTACTATATTAATTGGGCGATACACCCAAACGCTTTATTTAGCCACCGATTATCAACCATTATTAAAAGAAGTGGGAGAGAGTTTGGAGATGCAAATAACACTAACCGAAGAACAAATTAGTGATAGATTGATGTTTTTTGAAGCAAAAGTGAAAAGAGAAACAAGAGGCGAAGATAAACTTGATTCGGCTAAAAATATCCGAAAATTGGCTGATGATTATCTTACCCAAACACAAAACCAAATTAATACGCCACAACAATTAAAGCAATTGTATCAACAAATGTTTGCAAAAGTAGAAAAGGAAAACATACAGGCTATGACCGAAACAATGCCTTTTTTACAGACCTTAAACGATAACACACTAAACAACACTGCTGTATCCAACAAAATGCCCCAAAATGTAAAACTGCTGTACAGTAAATTGCAGCAATTGCAAATAAAAATACTGTTAGCTACTTTGGTAGATTATTGGTCTATTAAAGCCGATAATCCCATATTTTGCCAGTTCGGAACACCCAACTATACTCAATCTGTTGTAATACCCAATGCCACTATCTTACAACAAGGCGATACATTTAACTTAATGATTGGTTTGCTCTCGGAACGTTTACAAGGAGTAACATTAAAGGTTGATGAGAAAGAAATTATTATCGATAAAGATGGCTTCGCACGTATCTCTCGCCTATGCGATAAAGTGGGTAAACAAGAAATAAAAGGCACAATCGTACATTTACAAAGTAATGGAGCAAAAACAACCTACCCCTTTACCCAACATTACACCGTAGTAAAACCTTGCCGATAACAAATAACAATTCATCTTTCAATAAAATTAGCGCCTAAACAACAAAAAGCTTGTTTAGGCGTTTTTTAATAAACACTATTTTATGCAAACTAACAACCGTTTGATAGCCCTATTTTGTTTGGGCATTTTGCTTGGTGCTGCACTTACTATATTAGTTGGGCGATACACCCACACCCTTTATTTAGCCACCGATTATGAACCATTATTAAAAGAAGTGGAAGAGAGTTTGGAGATGCAAAAAACACTAACCGAAGAACAGATAAATAACACACTAGGGGCATTTGAAGCAAAAGTAAAAAAAGAAAACCGTGGTGGAAATAAATTTGATTCAGCTCAAAATATCCGAAAATTAGCCGAAGATTATCTTACTCAACACCAAAATCAAGTCAGCACGCCACAACAATTAAAGCAATTGTATCAACAAATGTTTGCAAAAGTAGAAAAAGTAAGCATACCAGCTATAACCGAAACAATGCCTTTTTTGCACACCTTAACTGATAACTTTCACTAAACAAACACTGCTGTATCCAACAAAATGCCCTAAATAGTAAAACTGCTGTACAGTAAATTGCAGCAATTGCAAATAAAAGTGCTGGAAACTACTTTGGTAGATTATTGGTTTAGCCGATTAGGTGAGATATGTAACTTTGGCGTTTTTAGAGGACTAATTTTAATGCCTAACGCAACTACTTTACACCAAGACGATACACTCAAGTTGAGTATTGGCTTTTTGTGTAATAATCCAAGCTTTGTTGTTGCCGTTGATGACAAAAAAATATTTGGTGGTATGGACGGACTTGCACGCATTACCCGTCCGTGCGACAAAGTTGGCGAGCATATAATGAAGGGAACAATAACCCATTTGACTGGCTTTGGCGAAAAACAACCTACCCCTTTACCCAACGTTACACCGTAGTAAAACCTTGCCGATAACACAAACCACAAAGCAACGACAATAAAAAAAGGTGCAGCAGAAAATCCTGTTGCACCTTTTTGTTTAACTATTTAGCCCTAAAATGGCTAACACAAAAGCGTATTCGTAGGCTATTTCGCGTATGGCATCGTAGCGCCCCGATGCCCCCGAATGACCCGCCACCATATTGGTTTTGAGCAACAAAAGATTGTTGTCGGTTTTGTGTTCGCGTAGTTTAGCCACCCATTTGGCAGGCTCCCAATACGACACATTGGTATCGTGAAAACCCGTTAGCACCAATACATTTGGATAGTCTTTGGCTTGGATATTGTCGTAGGGCGAGTACGACAGTATGTAGTCGTAGTACTTTTTTTCGTTGGGGTTGCCCCATTCTTCGTATTCGCCAACGGTTAGGGGCAGTGTATCATCGAGCATAGTGTTTAGTGCATCAACAAAAGGCACCGACAAACAGGCTGCTTTGCAAACATCGGGGCGAAGATTAAGCACTGCACCCAACAACAAACCGCCTGCACTACCGCCGCGTATCACTAACCTATCGTGCGAGGTGTAGCCAATCGCCACCAAATGATCGGCGCAAGCAATAAAATCGGTAAAAGTGTTGTTTTTTTGTAACAATTTGCCATTGTCGTACCAATGTCTGCCTAACTCTTGTCCGCCGCGTATGTGTGCAATGGCATAAATTACACCACGGTCTAATAAAGGTAAGGCGCTAATGCTAAAATAGGGGTCGGTGCTCATGCCATACGAGCCATAGCCATACAACAACAAAGGGCTTTGGGGCGATACGGCAAAACTTTGTGGCGTACCAACGAAATAGGAACCCGAGTGCCATCGGGGGCAGTTGCCCAATGCCGCTCGGATACATAATGGCAGAGTCGAACCCGCCCGGCACTTCTTGTTGTTTTAATAAAGTTTGTTTTTGGGTAGATAAATCAATCTCGTACACCGTCAAAGGCGTTGTAAGCGAGTTGTACTGATAGCGGAATGTATGGGTGTGGCTATCAAAATTTTCGGCTACCCGAAGGTCGTAAATTGGGTCACGGAACGGAATTTGGTAATCTGCCGAGCCATCTAAAGCCAATACCCTAAAATGCAACAAACCCTCCGAGCGTTCTTGCAGCACCATATATTGGTCGAACAGCAACAGGTCTTCGAGCAATACATCGCTGCGATGAGTCATATACTCTGTCCAATGTTCTATTTGCGTGGCTTCGGCATTGGTTTTCATCAGCCTAAAATTTTGTGCTTGATGATTAGTTAACACAAAAAACTGTTGTGCGGTATCAAACACAAGATACTCTAAACCTTGTATGCGTGCCTGAAAAAGTTTTAGGTCGTTTGGGGTAGGGTGTGTTAAGTTGGCGGGCAGGTAGTGTGTCTCGGAGGTGATTTTACTACCCGACACTATATAAATGTACTGTTTAGACATTGACCGCTCAATGCCTACCCAAAAACGCTCGTCAAGGTCTTCGTACAGTAGCACATCGTTGGCAATAGGCGTGCCTAAGTGGTGTGCATACACCCTATATGGACGCAGGCTATCGTCGTAGGTGGTATAGTATACCGTTTGGGCGTTGTCAGCAAAGCAGTATTCCGATACATTTTCAATCACATCGGGCAATAACTCGTTTGTTTGTAGGTTTTTAAAGTAGATGGTATTTAGCCGTCCGCCTGTTAGGTCAACGGCATAACCTAAAATGTCGGCACAATTAACCCGCACCTGACTTACTATATACTGCTTTTGCCCTTCGGCAAGCAAATTTACATCTAAAATAACGGTTTCGGGGGCATCTAAACTGCCTTTTTTGCGGCAGTAGGTTCGGTACGATTTGCCCTCGTGGGTGCGTGTATAATAATAGTAGCCATCGCGCAGATACGGAACCGAGTTGTCGGTTTGTTTAACGTGGCTCATTATTTCGGTATAAAGGCTTTCGCGCAGCGGAGCTAAATGGGCTAATGTTTGCTCGGTATGTGCGTTTTCGGCTTCGATATAGGCAACTACATCGGGGTTTTCTTTTTGGCGCAACCAAAAATAATTGTCGATGCGGGTGTGGTCGTGAAGCGTTATTGGGTAAGGAACTTTACTGGCAATAGGTGTTTTTACTTGCATATAGGATAGCTATTTTTTAGGGCTTAAAGGTACGATGTTTTTGTACAAAAACTAAACTGCTTAAGTGTTTTTTTACGCTTATTGCCACAAATTACCCCCAACTATTTGTTTTTGAGGAGATGTAGACGTATTTTTGCACATTAAAAACTGCTACTGCAACCGTTTTTGTAGTTTTTTTTCGTAACTTAGGGTTTAAATTCTTCATCAAAAATAAACAGTATCTAATCCTGTAATTCGATAAATCTACAACAAAACCAATTTTTCAGATTAAAAACTCAAAACCAATGTCCGACGTAACCCCCTCGGCAAAATGCCGTATCTGCGAAACCGTACTTTTGCCAAAAGAAATTAATGCTCACTTAAAAAAGCACCTTACAGAGCTACAAAAAAATGCACAAGGGGCAACAACGCCCATGTTTCATTTGTTGGTGTCGGGCTACGAGGAGTACTTTTTACACCTTTTAGTGCCAACTTTGCTCACCTTCGACGAATTAGATGCTTACCTGCGCCGTATTTGGCTAGAATGTTGCGGACACATGAGCATGTTTAGCATTTCTAAGTTGAATGACGAAATTGATATGGAGGAAGAGTTAGAAACAGTGCTAGAACCTAAATCTATTTTAAACTATATCTACGACTTTGGCTCAAGCACCGAATTGAAGATAAAAGTAATTGCCAAATACGATTTGGCACTCAATGCTCCTCAAAAAAACGACATAACGCTCTTAGCCCGCAACCAAGCATACCATTTTACTTGCGGTGTGTGCGGCAAACCTGCTAGTTATGTTTGCGATGAATGTGCTTACGAAAAAGAAAACCCTTTTTATTGCGAGGCTTGTAACAGCGATGAAAAAAAACATGAATGCGGCGAAGAATACTCACTACCCGTTTGCAATTCGCCACGTATGGGCGTGTGTGGCTATCAAGGAGATAAAGATGTGTTCAAAAAAGTATCTTTAGCCTAAGTGTTAAGTAGGTCAGTATAAATAAACGCGGTTAAAATTGCGAGATTTTATAAAAAATCATGCGTATATTTTGCGCTGATGTTATATAGGGGTAGAACCAACAAAATGGAGATAAAGCAACATGGGACTTTGAAGATAATTTGTGGTTATTTTGCTGCTACTTACCATCCATTAAAAGTTTGTTACTTTTTTTCTTGACAAAAAAAGTAACCAAAAAAGTCAAGGCTAGTATAGTAATTGGCTAAAATAGGCAACATTACGCTGAAAAAAATAAACTCGACACGCCAAATGCTTTGCTTGTCGGTTTTATTTCAAAGTTCGGTGTGGCGTGTCTCAAACAGTATTTTTTTTTAACCGCTTCATTTATGCCTATTTCTTAACGCCAATTCCTATAATGCCGGTTCCAAAGAAACAAACTGGACAACTGGGTGTAAATTGGTAAGCACGTCTTAACCGTGTTTATTTATCATCAGCTACTTAGTGTAGGTAATTGACCAAAAATAAATTGTTTGTTCGGGGCGATACAAGTATCGCCACTACCAGATACCTAAACAAACATTACTAACAAACGCCCTGCTCTTAACAAAGAACAGGGCGTTTTTTTACACCGTAATGCTAACAATATCCAACTTCTCCGAATCTTTAAGCAATTACTAATCTATCTAATCAACCACAACAAGCCCAGTCCATAAACAACGGCATAAATGGTGCCTAACAAATACTCGCGGCGGCTTAGGCTGGTAATGTTAGCGGCATCTTTATGGGTTTTGTACCAATTGCCGTCGCGGATAAGTTGCAGCAGCACTAGTGTAATAAAGCAATAACTTAGTACATAAATTTTGTCCATCAACACCATATATGCCACATCGGGTAGGGCATCGGTGTAGGCTTGTTGCAAAAAAACAGCGGTTAGCAAGCCACCAATGGGCAGCGACAAGCGTGCCTCGACGTAGCTTGGAAATATAAACATGCCGCCCAAACTAGCTATCAGCACAATAAGCAAGGGCAATAATAGTTTAAACCAAAAGTAGTTGAGTGGGCGTGCAATATCTAGCGTAAAGTTAAAATTGCTGTAAATGGTTTTAGGTGCATCGGTATCGCCAAAGTTGGTGTTGTAGGTGTTTTTTTGCGAGCTATAACGCAACGCCTCAATGTCCCAGCCAGGTAACTGAAACTGCGGGTGTAAGGCACTTTGTTGCTTGCTGTTTTTTATTTGTGCGGGCAAAATACCTGCTCCTTTGCCCGATGTGTCGGGCATATAAACCAACGAGTCGTAGGGGTACTCGGCATGTTCAAAAGCTATAGATAAGGCGTGTTTATCGAGCGGGAAACGAGCCATATCAAACGGATGATAAAACCGCCCCTCGACACGCATTCCATTGTATTGGTAGCCATTGGCAAGTAACTTAGTCGAGTCGTAGAAAGTAGTTTGGGTCATACCCCATTTTTCGATGGCATTTACAAACTCTATTTTGGTGGGGTCGCGGTTGCCTTTCCATTTAAACCAAACATAAAAATCGGCATAAAACGAGTGGTCACTGATGTTTATATCGTACAGGTTCATGAGGTAAATGCCCGTATAAACTCGTTGTGCCGTTTTGGGTATGGTGTCGGTGGGGGTGCTTGCACGTGCATTTACCATGCTTATTACACACCATAACAATACGCCAAGTATTAGGCGATAGGGTAGGAGAGAAGGTAATTTTTTTTTCATGATAAAGAAATTTTTTAAGAAGATTTTGGCTTTGGGCTGTTCGCTTTGGGGTGCCCGTTTGGGGTTACGGGCTATATAGGTTACAGATTTTTGGCTGTCCGTATCGCCATTACCTATATTCTATTAGGCTGTTGTTTATGAAACACAAGCATAGATTTTAAGCCAGTATCCGACAGCCGATAGCCAGCAGCGAAAAGCCAGCAGCCGACAGCCAAAAGCCCAAAGCATCAGCCCGAAACAAAGTAATCTTTGGGATTAAATGTTTTGGTTGCTTTTCTGAACGCGGCTGTTAGGCGCGGGTAAAGGGTTGTGTTTTTGCCCTTGTTGTTTAGGGTACCAACTTTTGCAGCCCGAAGCCCACAGTACCATCAAATTGTTGTTGTAGGTGTTGATTATAGGCAGTTTGCACCTGCGGTTTAAGGTCTAAACGAGCATTTGAGCCGCCTTTTTCGAGTTGTTCGAGGTATTGCATTAGATAATTCATCTGCGACTCCATCATGTGTACCACCGAGCTATGCCCTAAACCAGTGTTGGGACCCAAGATAAAAGCCATGTTTGGATAACCCGAAACAGTAGCTCCTAAATAGGCTTCGGCACCATTTTTTCGCCATTCGTCTATCAACAATCGTCCATTTATACCTGTTATTTTGCTGTGTAGTTCTACTTCGGCGGCAATAAAACCTGTTGCAAAAATAATTACATCGGCGGGATAATGCGTGCCGTTTTTGTACAGATACCGTTTTCGGTGATATGGTCTATGGAATCGGTGATTAAATCAACGTTTGGGCGATTAAAAGTAGGGTAAAAATCATCGGCAACCAAAATGCGTTTGCAGCCAATTTGGTAATTGGGGATAAGTTTTGCCCGTGTGTTGGGGTTTTGCACTTCTTTTTCTAATTGCTTAAGCACCGATTTTTCCATTAGTTTGTTTATAAAATGGTTGCCTACAAAGCCTAATCCAAACAACTCGCGTATCCAGTAAATAATTTCGCGTATTGTTTTTTGGACGATGGGGATACGGTTAAACAAAGCTTTCTGGAAACTGCCAATTGTTCTGTTGCGTCGTGGCATTACCCAAGCCGGTGTGCGCTGAAAAACGTTTAACTGCCCAACAATAGGCGCAATATTGGGTATAATTTGTATGGCACTTGCCCCTGTGCCTATAATAGCCACTTGTTTGTTGCTTAGGTCGTAGCTGTTGTCCCATGCCGACGAGTGAAATTGCTTGCCTTTGTAGTTTTCTAAACCTTTAAATACAGGCATATTTGGGCGATTAAGTGGTCCCGTAGCCAATATTAACATTTTAACCACTGTTGTTTTGCCATGTTGGTCGGTTAGTTGCCAGGTGTTGCTATCTTCCAAAAACCTAATGTCTACCACATCGGTATTGTAACGGATAAATGGGTTTAGTTGGTTGTTGGCAACTACATTTTTTAGGTAAGCTAAAATTTCGGGTTGTGCCGAAAACAACTGCGACCAATTGGGGTTTGGTTCTGATGCTATGCTGTACAGATGCGAATGCACATCGCAGCCGCAACCAGGGTAGATGTTGTCGCGCCAGGTGCCGCCTACTTCGTTGGCACGTTCAAAAATAACAAACGATTGTCTGCCGGAGTGTTTGAGGCGCAGGGCGGCTATCAATCCGCCAAAACCTGCGCCTATAATGCCTACTTCAAAATCTGGTTTCATGTTTGTTGTGATGTTGCGATGTTGTGATGTTGGGATGTTGGTGATGTGTGATGTGGTGATGTGGGGATGTGGGGATGTGGGGATGTGGGGATGTTTCGATGTTGTGATGTTGCGATGTTGTGATGTTGCGATGTTGTGATGTTGCGATGTTGTGATGTGGCGATGTTGTGATGTTGCGATGTGGTGATGTTTCGATGTGGTGATGTTTCGATGTGGTGATGTGGACAGACTGAAGCCTGTAGCATTTATTGGGTGTAAAGTTACAACTTTAAGCAAAAGATGTTTACTTTTGTGTCTAATTTTTTAGCTAAAGCAAAACTACCGTTTGTGGTAATACAAACGGTAGTTGGTTGATAACAAAATTGGGGGCTAATTACCAACCCATGCTGTTAAACATTTGTGGCGATATAATGGTTACATAAGGGGTGTAGCTATACGAGTAGGTGCTAATGGTGGTATAACTATCCGACCAATTAGTGATAGCATATTGTTGTTCAATATCATCATCAATAATAACGCCATTGCCCTCGGATACCAATATAGGTGGGTCTTTTACCCCCAACGAAGGGCAATCTTTACATTTTTCGCAATTGCTAGAAAATTTAAAACATTCTTCGCAGGTGATGGTTGAGCAGTTAGTGCCCTTACTACCGCGTGCGTTTGCTTTGGGTACATCGTTGGCGGTTGCGTTGCTGGCAGTTTGTGTTTTTGCTTTGGGGCTAAATTTGTACTGTTGCGTGGCGGTGGCTTTAAATGCGGTAGTAGTAGCAGTGCGGGCAGTAGCTTTGCCGTTTTGGGCGGTTGTTTCTACCTCCCAGCTAACAATTTGTCCTTTTTTTACAACAGCCACTAACAATTTACCTGTTTTAGGGTTTTGGCACACCACATTTTTACCCTCTTTTAGTGTTCGGGTATCTACATCTAACCTGCCTTTAACTGGCTGCTGTGTTACTAAGTTCACTTGCTTGTTTAGTTCGGGATTGCTACTCACTCTTGGCGGTCTTTGAGCAAAAAGATTGTTGGTGCTTAGTGCCATACATAACACAACAACAAGATGGAAAAAGAAAAACAATTTCTGGTTCATGGGGAAATTAATTTTTAGATTGGGTACAAATTTAAGCAGTATATTCTTAGTGTGTTACAAAACGTTACCTGTAAACAACTTTTTTTTAAAAAAACTTTTTAGTGCTAAACCTTTTCTTGCTTTGGTATCTAATACCACAAGCAATTAGCTACATACATCTATCTACCTATGCACCCTATTATACCACAAAACAACACGCTCATTGAGCAAATCGAGCAATTATTGCTGCAAGATGAATTGGAAGATGCCACGCATCATTGCCAAAAGCTATTAAACAGCCAAACACTTACACCACATAATGCTATAAAAGTAAACAATTTAATGGGTGCGATATTGCTCGAGCAAAAGCAAACCGCCGAAGCGCTTGTTTATTTTAAGTTTGCGTTAGATTTGAGCATACAATACAACGAAAAAGAGGAAGATTTATTGGCAGATGTGCACCAAAATTTAGCCTATTGTTATACCATTAGCAACCAAACCGAGCAAGCCATTCCGCATTTTAAACAAGCCATTACTTGTTTTGGGCAGATAGATAAGCCCCAAGCCTTAGCAAAGGTACACATTAATTTGGGGTATGCCTATAATCAGCAAGAAAACTTTACTCAAGCCCTTGCTAGCTACGAGGCTGCTTTGCAGATATACCTACAACTTGATGCTCAAAACGAGTTGGCAAGTCTATACAATAACATTGGCTGGCTATATAACAAAACCGGCGACCACGACAAAGAGTTGTACAATTATCAAAAAGCCGAAAGCCTAATTGTACACACACAACCGCAAGCGGTGGCACTATTGGCAACTATTTACAACAACATTGGCTTGTGTTATACTAAGGCAAGCAAATACGATATGTCGTTGCAGTATTTGCAAAAATCGCTGCAACTTAGGCAACAGCAATACGGCGAAAACCATGTGCTACTTGCCAATTTGTACAACAATATGGGGCTTTGCTTTT
Organism: Sphingobacteriales bacterium; assembly: GCA_016718845.1. GTDB lineage: Bacteria > Bacteroidota > Bacteroidia > Chitinophagales > UBA2359 > JAEUUX01. The sequence continues at coordinate 5,065 of JADKCK010000034.1, read as the reverse complement.
TGCGTCAGATGAAGTATGCCGAAGCTAACCAGTATTTCGACAAAACAATAGCCATACGCAACGCCCTAAACGAGCAAAACCACCCTTTTTATGCCAATACCCTAAGCAATATGGGCATGTGTTTTTTGTATCAGAAGCAAGTAAAGGCAGCTTTGGGGTGTTTGCAACAATCGCTCGATATTCGTTTGGGTTTGTTTGCACCGCATCACTCCGACATAGCCACCAATTACCTGCACATTGCCCAGTGTTATTTTGAGCAAAACGAGTACCAAAATACATTATCGTTTTGCGACCAAGCCTTGCGTGTTTTGTCGGGTAGCCAAAGCAACAGTTTGCAAGCCATTGATTTGTTTAACAGCCCCGAGCCTGTTAGGTTATTGCAAACCCTTGAACTTAAAAGTAAGGTTTTGTACCAACAATATTTGCTTGATAGGCATTTAGCCACCCTAAACGCTGCTTTTGAGCACGCCCAAACAGCCACTTTATTATCGATGAGCTACAGAGGCTGAGAGGGTTAGATGGGGCAAAGTTGGTGTTGGCACAAAATGGGATAAGCACTTTGCAGCAAACAGTTAGTATTTGCATAGAGTTGTACGAGCATACACAGCAACTCGATTATTGGTATCAGGCGTTTAATTTTGCCGAAAAAAGCAAATCGGTGTTGCTATTAAATGCCATTAAAGATGCCGAAGCTAAACTAATTGCCAATATCGACCCATCTTTAATAGAAAAAGAAAAAAGTATAAGGCAGCGTTTGTGGGTTTTAGACGAGAAGATGCTACAAGAACGAGCCTTATCTGCCCCCGATACACAACGCCTAAGCCAATGGCAAGCCCCACATTTTGATTTGTACAAGGCATACGAACAGTTGTTGCAACACCTCGAAACTACTACCCCTAATTATCACTACTTAAAATACAGCATTGGCACTACATCGGTAGCCGATTTGCAGGCATGGTTGGCAACGCAGCCGCAAACAGCTTTGATAAGCTATATGGTAACTGCCAATTGTTTGTTTGTGTTTGTGGTAACAGCTACGCATTTCGAGGCAATGCGCTTGCCAATGCCCCTAGACTTTAAAATACAAATCGAGGAGTTTATGGACTCGATAAATTGTCATAACCAAGATGATTATGTAGAGATTGGTTACGAACTGTACCAAATTTTGCTACAAAAACCTTTGCAAATTATTACACAACACTTGCCTAATGCGCAGCATTTGGTAATTATACCCGACAACGAATTGTGCTACTTGCCCTTCGAGGCATTATTGAGCAGCCCCAAGATTGGGATACGCCCTACAACGAGTTGCCTTATGTGTTACAGCAATACGATATTAGCTATCATTATTCGGCTACTGTTGTACGAAACCATCTGCCAAAAAAGGCGCAGTTTGCTATCCGACACTTTTGGTGGATTTGCGCCCGTTTATACCGCCAAAACAAATAGTAACAACAAAAGTGCGGTATCAGTTAATCGGTCGGGGATACAATACAGCGAGTTAATTTTTTCGGAGGTAGAGCTAACAAATATTGCTGCTTTGTTTGGGCAACACCAAGCATCGGCACAATTGTTTTTGCACCAAGATGCATCGGAAGAAAACTTTAAGAAACACAGCGCCCAATACAAGTATTTGCACATTGCAGCACATGGCGTATTGAACAAAAAACACCCCGAGTTGTCGGGTATTTTGTTGGCACCGCAAGACGATGCTAACTCAACCGAAGACGGCATGTTGTATATTGCCGAAACGTATCACCTTGAACTTAGGGCAGATTTGGTGGTGTTGAGTTGTTGCGAAAGTGGTATTGGACAGATGATACGCGGCGAGGGTATGATGGCTATCAACAGAGGATTTTTGTATGCGGGTGCTAAAAACATTATCTACACCTTATTTTACAGAGCACGACGAGAGTTCGGCAAGGCTAACCGAAAATTTGTTTCGAGAAATACTTACGCATCACGAACTTCACAATAGGGCTTTGAGCCAAGCAAAACGCCAATTGATACAGCAGGCACATACTACGCCCAAGGCATGGTCGGGTTTTGTGTTGTTGGGTGTATAGGGGGGAAGTGGCGATGTTGTGATGTTGTGAAGTGGTGATGTTGTGATGTGGCGATGTTGTGATATGGCGAAGCGGACAGTCAAAAGCGGACAGCCTGCAGCGTATTTGCTTAGGTTTATTGTTTTTTGTAGGGATTATCGAAGGTTTTGTTTAATTGTTTTTCGATGATGCTGGTATAAGCAACGGGCAAAAGGCGTTAGCCAATCGAGTGCATAGCCATTTAAACCAATAACCAGGCGTTTTTGCGTTTTTCTATGGCATCTAAAATTAGTTGGGCGGCTTTGTGGGCGGTAGTTTGGGCTACTTTTTCAAAACTTTCGACACCTTTTTTTTGCATTTCGTTGGTTATAAAGCTGCCTTTTACGGGTGCATTTTTTGCGATATTGGTTTTTACGCCACCCGGGTGTACGCAAGTAGTGTGTATGTTGGTGCCTGCTAGTTCCATGCGTAGGGTTTCGGTAAAGCCGCGCACGCCAAATTTGGCGGTGCAGTAGGCGCTTTGCGGTGTGTTTGGATGTTGAGATTTTGGGCTTTTGCCAAGTTTGGGTTTCTTGCAATCCTTGTTCGTTTGTATCGGCACTATTACACGGGTGCTCGCGCCAGTGCAGCTTGGTAGGCATAGTTGCTGCCCAATGCCCGATGCAGCACTGTAATGATAACAATGGCGTTTGTAAATGCGTTTTTTTGCATGATGTGTGTTTATTTGGATGCAGGAGGTTAATAAAAAACGGAAAACCTTAGTGTGGTTTTCCGTTTTTTTGTATTTAGATAAGTATTTGTTATACCTCTCGGTTTATGTCAAAGGCTTCGAGTAGGTCGGCAACTTCTTTTAAAAACCTACCACCTATAGCCCCGTCAACAATTCGGTGGTCGTAGGATAGCGACATAAACACTCATGTGTACGGATAGCAACCGCATCGCCTGACGCTGGTTTCTAGCACAACGGTTTCTTACGATGCCCGGGGCTAAGATAGTAACTTGCGGCTGGTTGATGATGGGGTCCCATCATGCCGCCAACGCCACCTACGCTGGCAAGGTAGTGCGCCGGTTTGCCCCGTCGTCTCAGTTTTACCTGCTAATACGCCCTCAGCTAGCTAAGTCACACTCTTTGGTTAAGCCCATCAGGTTTTTGTCGTCAGTTTAATAACCGATACCTATTAGTTTGCTCCTCAGATTGAGTAGAAGTAGCCACGCCAAGATTATTAATTTTGTTAAGCAGTATTACATTAGTGCCATCAATAGAGGCGTTTACGTAGGGGAATTTTTTGAGTGCTTTGGCTACTGCCTCTACAAAAACGGGTGTAAGGTGACGTTTTCGCCTTCGCGTTTTTTGAACCCGTCTTTTATTTTGTTGCGCCAAAGTACCATATTGGTTGGCATCTACTCGATAAAGAGGTAACGTGTGGTGATACAGGTTTCGACATAACCATGTGTTCGGCAACATGTGGCGATACTGTCCAGAAATACCATTCCGTCGCCTTCTTGTAACTTAAATTGTTGGTGATTTTATGGTAGCGGACTGATTACTGCGTCGCTGGCGAAACCGTTTGTATTTGTATTGAGGTTGTGTACAGGTGCTACTTGCTCATCAGCAAACTTGCTCTTTTGAATAGTTTGTTTGATGCTTACAGGTGCATTTTTTCGTTGTTCAATTGTATGCCCGAATATTCTTTTGGATACACTCACCCTCCGAGCCTGTACCTTTCAATGCCTTCGTGCTTCGTCCAAGAGTGTCAATACCTTCTTCGCGGGCCATATTTAGCACCAAAGGCGAGTAAAATCGATTGGCTGCGCTATTTAGGTTGTTCGATGGCGGCTTGCAGCAACTGTTTTGTGGTTGAGCCGAGTAGTTTCCGTCCATTTGGCTGCGGTTGTCGGAGCTTCGCCTGTAGCTGCATTAGGTCTCGGTCTCGATGAGTGCGATGGGCGTTAATATACTTACAACCGCATCTACCTGAAAAGTATCTTGGTTAGTAATCCGCCAGTAAGGCGAGGGGCTACATCGGGAGTTCACCTTTTATCGGTGGGGCTATACGCAATACGAATCTTCCGGCAAACTCATATTTCTTTTTAGCCACCCGAGATAGTCGTCGGTTACACTTTCGCCTAATTTAACATCAGTAACTGATAAGCGCTTACAAGTTTATGAATAATTTGATTGTATAGCATTTTATTGATGGTTTAACTAAAGCTATTTTACGGCAATAAAGGTACGTTTTTTAGGTTTTGAAAACAATTGGCAGCTCAAATTTACATTTCTTGTCTAATTTTAAGTATTGTTGCACTCCAGCTTTTAAAACCTTACATTGCTTACAAGTCCATTTGTTTGTAAGCAAAGCAAAATGCGGCTAAAAACACAAAAAATAACAGCCCAATTAAACTTACAAAACTGTAAGCGTCTAAAAACGTTATTTCGCAACAACAATAACTTTTAACTAACATTCTCCCTAACCCCATCAACAATGAAAAATTAGTTTTGTTATTAGAACGCAGGTTTCGCTATATTGCCCAGCCATTACGGAGTTCAAGAGGGCTAACGGTAACCAAAAGAAACCGTAAAAGAAACTAAAAAGACAAGAAAAAGACAAAGGAACGTAAAACCGAAGTTGCACCCGAACAAGCCGGCAAGTGTAAGTTGCGCGAAAAGAGCAAGGAAATCCTACTAAACAGATTTTACACCTGAGCGGCGACTGAGCTTCGTTTGAATGAACTAGATAAAGTAGTTGGTTTGACCGACGAACAAAAGTAAAAGCCCGCGATTTGAGCCTTTAAGTTTGAAAGCAACGATGTTGGCTTCTTAAACCCATAAGCGAAAGAAAAACCGACAAAAATGGTTTTTAGCAAAATACCGAATCAAGCAGAAAAGCGGTCAACCGATGTCCGTTATATTAAGCACCGACCAACAAAAGAAATTTGACGATTTTGAGAAAACCGCAAACAACGCAAGAAAAAAATAAGACATAACTCCGCTTTTTACACAACTCAACTCACACTCAAAA
>JADKCK010000033.1 GCA_016718845.1 Sphingobacteriales bacterium | reverse complement strand
AGATTGTATCACTACATTGCCGACAATGGCATTACAACAATTTTGTACAATTATGGATGTAGCGGTTGTTTGGGTACATCCTCTTGCATTGGTTACGGTTTTGCAATGTAGTGCGCTTTGGGTAGTTATGTTGGTAGGCTGCTGTTGTTGCTCCGTTGCTCCAACATAAGTAGTGCCGCCACTTGCCGTTAATGTTACCGAACTACCCGAGCAAAAGTTGGACCGCTAGGTGCAAACTTGCGCAGGCAGTGCATTAATGGTAATATTTGTTCCACTGTCACTTCCGTTATTGGAGGCAGTTGCTCACTACCCGTATGCGGTAACCTGTGCCTTGAGGTGTTAGGCGGAATAATCGCGTTGATGGTACCCGACGCATTACCCGCTAATGTGCCAATGCTAACGGGTGCTGCAAAACTGCCGAGTGGCATCGCCAGCTGTGCCGTAAAGGTGTTGCCACCGCCAATGTCTGTGGCAATATATGGTTACACTTATGCTACTGCCGGCGCATACGGTTGTTGCCACGGTACCTGGGCGCAATGCTTCGCCGGGTTGCTCAAAGCCTTGTGTAAGCACGCTGCTGCCAGCACTAAACGTTGGTATGACCGTTTCACCTATGTTAAAAGTAATCTGGTTGTTGCCGCCTGTGAGCAGTGCCCCAGCATTGGAAACCACCTTGCGGCTTATAGGTTGCTCTCGTACAGTTGCCAAATGGCAACCAAGAAGAGCAACACTTTATGATGATTAATCTTTTATCATGATGTTATTTTTTGAGAAACGTTAGTTGATGAATTAATCTTTGCCTGCCCGGTAGTTTTACCGGTTATTTGATTGGAAGATGTTAAGCATTGATTGGGTAAGTTCAAAAATCATTTCCATGCCTTGGTAGTTGATTTTGTTTTCAGTGTCAGCCATTTTATGGTAGTCGCTGTGAATACCTGTTGTACAATTAAGAACAGGTATTTTTTTTTCGGCAAACGAACGGAGGTCCGATTCGGTAATATTGGCATCATCGTACCGAAAATGAATGGTATTATCGGTTAATGATTTAAAATAGTTACTGAATAAGGTATCGGTTTCTGCTCCGCTGATGCGAACAGTAGGATAAGTGGTATCCATTCGTCCGACCATATCGAAATTAATGACCGCCCGAATTTTTAATGAGCTGCATAGGGTGCTTTTGCTATAATAATCGGAACCGAAAAGCCCTGCCTCGTGTGCCGAAAAACCAGCGAATACGAAATTGTATTTCCAGTTTTTTGTTTCCGAGATAGTTTTTGCCAATTCTATCATCATTGCAACCCCCGATGCATTATCATCAGCCCCAAAATAAATACCTTTTTTGCCCGATATTTCCAGCGATTTTTCAGAGCCCGTTCCTAGATGATCGTAATGTGCGGCAATTATTACGGTGCTGTCTTTTTTCAAATCGAGCATACCAATAACATTTATTGCCGAATCGTTTTGGAACGGGAAAGGCTGATAAGCAACCGAAGTACAACCAGCCGACATAAATTCGCAATTTATGTAATCGGCGGCATTTCTTTCGTCGGCAGTTGCTGGTGCCCGACCATGCAAAGGTTGGGAGGCAAGAAAGACGATATGCCTCTTGAAATTTTGAGCCGATGAGCACCAACACAACAGCATTAAAACAAAAGTTAAGATGCCAATTTTCATGGAAATTTTTGACTTAACCGATAGGTGATTTTACATTTTCTAATCAAAACAAGGTAGGTTTATTTATTCTGTACTTCAACCTTTTTTTCTTTTTTCAACTCAGGAGCTTTGTCAAATCGGATTTTTTTGCCATCCCACCAAATTGGTTTACCCGACTGCTCTTTGTTGTTTTCGTTAAACATCACGTCGTTCATCTGTGCATCAAAGTTGTTGTTGGTAATTTCGTCGGGCAATGTGGTTGCATTTTCCGAGTCTACACGTTTGCCTATTGCTATCCAGTTAAATTCGACGTTAGCTGTGCCACCACCGTTTTCTGCTACTGTAAAGCCTGTTTCGTCAATGCTTACAAGGTGTAATCCTTTGCAGTCGCCAACCGGAGAAATGGTAACTGTTGGTTTTTTGCCGGCAATCATTGCTTTAAAGTCGCCGTCAAAAGTTATGTGGGCAGTGCCGTTAATTAGTTGTGCGCTGCCGTCGTTGTACACTTTAAGCTCGGGCGAAGTGACAGAGTAAGCAGCAACACGTTTAGTGCCTGTGTTTACTAAATCGGCAGAGTAGCCACTGGTTAGTACATTGCCTACGTTATAAGCAGCAAATAATTCGCCGCTGTTTACCTGACCCATTACCTCGCCACGCGACCACGACCCAATAATACCCCCAAAGAAACCGCCGCCAACACCTTGTTTTTCTGTATTGGATAAAAATCCGGTACCTGATGCATAAGCAGCAGAACCATAAACGCCATAATTTAATAATCCGCTGCTTCGGTACCCTAACGAACCCCAATAAGTACCACCTTGATCGGCACCTAAGGTACCTCCGCATCGGTTGTAGTCGTTATAATTATACCCAGCAACGCCAAAAGTGTACAAATCGCCCCAGAAGTTATATCCACTAGTTGCGCTGTTAGTGGCACTCGCAGAATAAGCTGTACCATCATTCTGAGAGTTCACGGGTACGGTAGCCATATATGGTAGATTGCCCATCGCCATTTACGGTTAATTGGCTTTTATAAACATACTGTTTATATGATGTACTAGGAGCAATACCAATACTAACACTTGTTCCGTCGTCTTGTATGGTTGAGTTTCCGCCAGTATTAGCTGCTGTAAATTTTACCACATAATTGGTAGTACCCGCTATATTAGCAGAACCTGCTGGTCCGGTTGCACCTGCTGGTCCTGTTGCACCTGCTGGTCCTGTTGCACCTGCTGGTCCTGTTGCACCTGCTGGTCCTGTTGCTCCATCGTTACCTGCTGGTCCTTGCGCTCCCGTAGCACCTGTTGCACCAGTAGGTCCTGCCGGACCTGTCAAGCCTGTTGCACCTGTTGCACCAGTAGGTCCTGCTGGACCTGTCAAGCCTGTTGCACCTGTTGCGCCCGTAGGACCTGCTACGCCTTGTGGTCCTTGTGGTCCGGTAGCACCTATTGCTCCATCGTTACCTGCTGGTCCTGTTGCACCCATAGGACCAGCTACGCCTTGTGGTCCGGTAGCACCTATTGCTCCATCGTTACCTGCTGGCCCTTGCGCTCCCGTAGCACCTGTTGCACCCGCTGGTCCTGCTACACCTTGTGCGCCTGTTGCACCCACAGGACCTGCTGGTCCTGCTACGCCTTGTGGTCCTTGTGGTCCGGTAGCACCTATTGCTCCATCGTTACCATCATTACCTGCTGGACCTTGCGCTCCCGTAGCACCTGTAGCGCCCGTAGGACCAGCTACGCCTTGTGGTCCTTGTGCACCTGTTGCACCGGCTGGACCAGCAACACCTTGTGGTCCTTGTGGTCCGGTAGCACCTATTGCTCCATCGTTACCTGCTGGCCCTTGCGCTCCCGTTGCACCTGTTGCACCCGTAGGGCCAGCTACACCTTGTGCACCTGTTGCACCCGCAGGACCTGCTGGACCTGCTACGCCTTGTGGTCCTTGTGGTCCGGTAGCACCTATTGCTCCATCGTTACCATCATTACCTGCTGGACCTTGCGCTCCCGTAGCACCTGTTGCACCCGTAGGACCAGCTACGCCTTGTGGACCTTGTGCACCTGTTGCACCCGCAGGACCTGCTGGACCTGCTACGCCTTGTGGTCCTTGTGGTCCGGTTGCACCTATTGCTCCATCGTTACCATCATTACCTGCTGGACCTTGTGGACCAGCCACGCCTTGAGCTCCAGTTGCACCTGTTGCTCCGGTTGGTCCAGCCACGCCTTGTAGTCCCTGTGGTCCGGTTGCACCGGTAGGACCCGCCACTCCTTGTGGACCCGCTACCCCTTGTGCTCCTTGTGCACCTGTTGCTCCGGCAGGACCTGCTGGACCTGCTACGCCTTGTGGTCCCTGTGATCCGGTTGCACCAATAGGACCCGCAACCCCTTGTGGACCCGCTACCCCTTGTGCTCCTGTTGCTCCCGCTGCACCTTGTGCTCCTTGTGCACCTGTTGCTCCGGCTGGACCTGCTGCACCAGCTGGACCTGCTGCACCAGCTGCACCTTGTGCACCCGTTGCACCGGTAGCTCCTGTTAATCCAATGGGACCAGCGGGACCTGTTGCACCAGTAGCTCCTGTTAATCCAATGGGACCAGCGGGACCTGTTGCACCGGCAGGACCAGCGGAACCCGTTGCACCAGTAGGACCAGCAGGACCTGGCAACCCTGGTACATTTGCTTTTTCGGCATATAAGGCATAAGGTACACTATTAAGTTGTGTGGTGCCCATGTCAATATAATTTGTGCCGCCTGTAGCATCCATTTTTACTTGTATAAACTTGGCTCCATTGCCCCAGTTTACAGTGGCAAGATTACCTGTTAGCGGAGCGCCTTGCCCTATGTTTACATTAAACAAGCCAAGGTTTGTAGTGGTAACAGCGTGCGTTTCGCTGAAAACCTCTGTACCTCCGGGGGTAACATCGTGTATGCTAATGCGCAAGCCGATGTTTTGCGAAGCAAGGATATTGCCTGCTAAATTGCGTGCTACACCTTGATACGGAATAGCATTGGGAGACTGTGCTTGTACTGTTATTGCCATAGCAAATAATACAAGGAGTAGTGTAATTTGTGATCTCATTTTACTGATTTTAAAAATCGTTAAAAAAATATACTTTCGTTTTTATAAATAGTAGCTTTAATTTCGGAAACTATGCTTTACGATTAATTCAACTTTTTAATTTTTAATGTAAATTCAACTTTGTTTTTTTACTACAAGTCAATTACATAGCGGTAAAATTACAAAATCATTACAATACTTCCAACTTATTTTTACATTTTTTAACAACAAATAAACATTTATCATGACTATTACTGAAAGCCCTTTTTATAGATAATTAAAAAAATTTATAAATGTCTGATTACTAGCTATTTACAAGTGAATTTGAAAATTAAATTCAATTGCACTTTTAATCAATTTATTTAATTTTTAATTTAAATAATTATTTATTCTAAAATAAAACATTTAAAATGAGCAATCTGCATTTTAAATAAAACAAATTTGTAACAATTATATAATAAACAATTGTAATTTAGCCATTGTATGCCCCTAGTATAAAAGTATCATAACTTAAAATAGTGTGCAATTACATTTTAAAAGGCAAATTCGGAAATAAGATTTCGTCATCAATTTTGCCTCTTTAGCTAATTGATTATCAGAGAATTAAGCGCCAAAGAAAAAATTTTTTTTAAGTCCAACAACAATATTGTTACTATGTTTTTAGTACATTATCGCTATTATCTGCCGCCCTTTTATCATCTAAGTAATAGTTACCGCAGCCTTATTTTTTTAACCTATTGCCTAAAAAAGCCGCACAACCTAAGTTTAGGTTATGCGGCTTTTTGCTATGTAAGGTATATTTATTAGTTGATGCTTTGCATTACCTCTATGGTGCCTTGTGTGCCAGAGTCCCAAATTACATTAATTTGGTTAGTTCCTTGGCCCGACACAATAGTGCCACCTGTTACCACCCACGTAAAAGTACCGCCCGATGTGGGCGTATTAGCCGTGTAAATAAAACTACCATTGCTACAAGCCACATTGTTGCCACTAACGGTAGGTGTGGGTAAAGTACAAACATTGCAAGGCACACTAAGTAGTGGTAAGGTGGTAAAGTTTTGCATCAATATACTATCGGTTTCGGCTTGCGGGGTACATAGCCAATCGCGCAGCATAGTGGCATAAATTGACCTAAAATCGAATTGATGCGGTATGTTGTCATCCTCGTCGCCTACTGCTGGAATGTTTGGTGTTACACCCAACACACCACCTGCTACTGGCGTGCCAAATATAATTTGGGGTGCCGATGTGCCATGGTCTGTTCCGTTGCTAGCATTTGATATGATGCGTCTGCCGAACTCTGATACCGTCATACCAACAACACGGTCATCAACGCCCATTTGTTCAAGGTCAGTCATAAACGCACTAATGCCCGCTGATAGTTTTTGCAACAAATTGGCATGGTTACCTATGGTATGGTCGTAGCCTTCAACTTGGTTGGCATGTGTATCAAAACCATCTAAACCTACCATATACACGCGTGTTTTTAAGCCACCGTTAATTAAGCGGGCAACAATTTTTAGTTGGTCGGCAAGCGAGTTGTTTGATGGGTAAGTGGCAATATTACTCGAGTTGTTGTAAGCATTAGTTACTACCTCGCCATATTGGTTTGATTGTTGTGCCACCATGCGTATATATGCCAATTGTTCGCCCCATTGTGTATTAGGTGCTGGCTCGGTGTTGCTGGTAACAAGGTTATAAAACCAAGTAGGGTCGGATATTGCCATACTGGTAGATGCCACATTACCCTGAAAAACAAGGCTTTGCGACGAGCCTATTTCAACTGCCAAGGGGTCGGGTACATCTATGTTTGGATAACCCGTTGGATAACCCGGGTACTCTTGCTCCAAGAAACGCCCCATCCAACCTGTGTTAATATATTGGTCGGCATTGGCGGCACTCAACCAAATATCGGTTGCCCTAAAGTGCGAAAAACTAGGGTTTGGGTAGCCCACCGATTGTACAATTTTAACTTTCCCGTTGTTGTACAACTGTTGTATGCCCGTCATGGCTGGATGCAACCCTAAAGTACTTACACCATTGAGTGGCAATATATTGCTTTGCGGTATAATAACATTTGACCGCACATTGGCAAGTTGGTCGTATTTATCTATCGGTATAATGGTATTTAAGCCATCGTTACCGCCATATAAGTATATAAGCACCAAAATACGGTCGGTTTCGGTGGCAAGGTCGGCGGCGGCGGCTATAAAAGGCGATGCAGCTAAGGTTTTTACGCTCATGCCGCCAAGCAGGGCAGGTATAGCTACTGCCCCTGTTGTATATTTGAGAAAGTCGCGACGTTTCATAAAGTGATAATTGAATAAAGTAGCGATGTGATGATGTGATGATGTGGCGATGTAGTGAAGTGGTGAAGTGACGATGTGATGATGTGGCGATGTGGCGATGTGGTGAAATGGCGATGTAAAACCTCCCTCACTCCTTCACTCTCTTCACTCCTTCACTCTTTTACATAAGTTGATACTCTTCGAGGTGCATTAGTATATAGTACATGCTTTTGAGGCGCGACTCAACGGTACCATACGCCATTTCGTCGGTTGGGTTAGCAAGGTATTCGTTCCAGGCATCTGTCCAATAATAGTCCGATGTTTGACCCGATAGAAGTTCGTTTTTCATATTTTGTTTTACTGTATCAGATACTGGTACAGCCAACATCCAACTTAGTACTGCATTAACCAACAAGGTAGGGTCTTGGGCATTGGGTATTTGGGTGGTTATGGCAACGGGGTCTATCTTAATTCGGTTGCCAAATACATCGTATCCCCAATACAGCATTTCGTCAGTTCTCAAAGCTCGGCTGGGCAATGTAGCAGTTGTTACCCAATATTTGTTGTACGATGGGGCTTGGTAATAGGCAGGCCAGCCAGCCACATTGGGCGGGTCGCCAATACCCATTAACATACCGTCCATGTTCCAGTACATATATTTGAGCAGTTCGTAATTATCGCTAATCAAACTGGGATCGGGTCGCTGAATATCAAACTCGCGGAAAGCGCCCACCAAATAATCAATGGGTGTTTTTATCATTGCGCCTCTGTTGACAACATCAAAAAAGTGTTCGCTCTTAAATAAGGCTCGCAATACGGGTGTAATGTTGTAGTTGTTGTCCCTAAAAATATTGGCAAGTGGCGTTATCACCAAGCTTTCGGTGGTGGCATCGATGGTGTGGTATACAAAAAAGCGATACAACTTACGGCAAACAAATTTTGCGCACTCGGTGGTTGCAAAAATCATGTTTAGCATTTGGTCAAGCTCGTTGGCTCCGTTTGCACCTGTTTGCCCATTAATAATGGTATTGTTGTAAAACCCCGAAAATTGCTTAGGGTCGGTATCGTGTAGCCAAGGGTCGAACAACGACTCGGTGTTTTGGTCCCAGTTTATGCGCCAACCTGTTAATACACGGGCAGCGGCTTGCACATCATCTTCGGTATAGCCCGAGTCGGGGCCTTTGCCAATGCAAAATAGTTCTTGCAATTCGCGGGCATAGTTTTCGTCGGGTTGATATTTGTTGTTGTACGTACCATTTAGGTAATACAACATTTGTGGGTCTATGGTTATTTGTTTAACCATTTGTTTAAAATTACCTAAGGCATAGGTTCTAAATATTTCGAACTGCTGATAAGCCAATCGAGCATCGAAGATAGCGAATACTTCGGAGGCAAGATGGTTGTGCCAAAACAATATCATTTTGTTATGGATACTGGTTTCTTGCTCTATCATTTGTTTGGTTAGCCAGCCTTTAAACGAAATCTCGCGCCAATATTCGATATTATCACCATGTGCAGCACCTACCCATGTTTCGCCAAAGGGTACTGTTGCGTCTAAAATATCGTAATCAAGGTTGTTGTAATCGTTGATAGGCAAACTGGGTGCCGATGTGGGCAGTAGCAGCTCTTCGACGGCAGCAGCCAACGATAAATCTTTGAAATGATTGTATGACGTAAACGACACGCCCGTAAGTGTGCGCCTAAGCAAATGTATAATCTCTTTTTTGCCATAGCTCCCACTATAGGGGGCTAAGCCCGTAGTAGTAGGTAGTTGGCGTTGTGCCGAAGCAACTTGCGTCAATTCCGACCTATCTAAAGGCTGTGGAACGGACATTGGCAACTTGTTTTTAATCGCCATTTGTTTAAAAAAACTCCTTCTGTCCATAATGTTAAGGTAGGTTGATATGCGTGATTGATAAGTATTAATAACTTGTACGTAAAACAAAAATTACAGGCTCAAAAGTAGGTACAATATTGTAATTATTTGCCATATTAATGTCAAACTTTTAGCAAGTCAAATTTTTGTTAGACTCAATAGCATTATCGGCAAAAAACAAGCCAAAAGTTTGGGTTCTTTTACTTTTTTTCTTGGCTTTTAACATAGTACCTTATGTTACACACTACGTTTAGCCTTATTTAGGATACAGATTTTACAGATTAAGATGGATTTTATTTAGTAATTCAGGAAGATTTATTTTATGCCGCATTATTGCTAGTAGTCTATCCATTTAATACTGTCGGATAGAATCGGCATTTTAAGCCCCGTTAGGGGTGTGATATGGGTAGCATAAAATGTAGATAACCGTATTTTTAGCCCCGTTAGGGGTGTGATATGGTTATTTATCCATAAAAAGATAGCCCAACCAAGTTCAAAATTTATATCCGACAGTATTATGTTGAATGACTACTAGTACCTGCAAAATAACTCTTTTATCACCCAAAGCCCATTTATTGAACAATCTATTGCTCAACAAATAAACCACCGTTGTTATCTTAAACCACTATTACCCTATACTTTTTGTTTAGATTTGGGGTTTAAATCAACATTAAATCATTTTCTAAAATCCGTGTGCAATCCGTAAAATCTGTGTCCTCTTGTGCGTAACATGAGGTATTGAACAATCTATTGCTCAACAAACAAATAAACCACCGTCATTGTCTTAAATGACCATTATTCTAGACTTTTGGTTTAGATTTGAGGTTTTAAATCAACACGTAGATAATCATTTTTTAAAATCCCTGTTCAATCCGTAAAAAATCCGTGTTCTCTGGTGTGTAAAATAAGTAATTAGGCTACAAATTGCGAACTTTGCACCCAAATTGGTGTTTTTAATTACGCCATCATTCATCATAGATAGTTAATAATCAAAAAAGTGGGTATAATTCGCAATCAAAGCATCAAAAGTACAATAATTTTGTATATTGGTGTATTAGTAGGGGTGTTTAATTTATTGTGGTTATTTCCAAAATTTTTATCGCCCGCCGAAATAGGCTTAACAGGCGTGTTGGTAGATGCCGCTAGTTTGTTTATGCCCTTTGTGTTAATGGGCAGTACATCGGTGTTTATGCGTTTTTATGCTCACTACAAACACACCAATAACCCTCAAGATGCTCAAGCCTTTACCACCTTTTTGTTTTTTATACCCTTGTTGGGTTATGCCTTGTTTTGTTTGTTTTTTGTGTTTTTTAAGAACGAAATAGCCAGTCTTTTTATCGAAAAATCGCCCTTGTTTATACATTATATCTGGTATGTAGTGCCCTTATGTTTGTTCTTGGTTTATTATAATGTATTAGAAAACTATGGTCGTATTATTCACGAGGTGGCAATGGTAACAGCTATTCGCGATGTGGGCATACGTTTGGCAACGGTAATAGTGGTACTTTTGTATTTTGGCAGATACATAGGTATTGATGCTTTTGTGTTTTGGAGTGTTGCTTTGTTTGGCTTAGCGGTGGTGGTTTTAGCAGTATATTTTAGGTATTTGGGGCATTTGCGCTTGTCGGGTAGGTTTAGCATTTTAGACAAAACTGCCTTAAAACAAATGGCTCGGTTTGCTGCGTTTGTGTTTTTAGGTAGCATGGGCAGTATGTTGGTAGCCAAGATAGACAGCCTAATGATTGCCAAATATGTGGGATTAGAGCAAAACGGGGTGTATCGCATTGCCTTTTATATTGGCTTGGTTATCGAGATGCCGCGCCGCGCCCTTACACAAGTATCTGGACCCATGATTGCCGAACACATTAAGTTTAACGATTGGGAGTGGATAAAACGCATCTACCATAAAATATCTATTAACCAACTTATTGTTGGGCTGCTGTTTTTTTTAACCATTTGGTGCAACATTGACACCCTATTTGCCCTTATGCCTAATGGCAATGTTTATGCCACTGGTAAATATGTGGTGTTGTTTATTGCTATGGCAAAATTGTTTGATATGGCAACTAGTATCAACGAAGAAATTATTGCCTACTCCGAGTATTATCATTACGCCCTGTCGGTTATGTTGCTGTTGGTGGGTTTAACGGTGCTAACCAATTTGTGGCTAATACCCATCTATGGCATTGTAGGCTCGGCAATGGCAACGGCAATTACTATATTTTTGTACAACGTAGCCAAATTTTTTATTATCTATGCCAAATTCAAGATACAGCCTTTTTCGGTGGCAACCCTTAAGGTGATACTTGTTAGTATCTTGGTGTTTTTAGCCAATCAATGCTTGCCTAGCTTGCAAAATCTATTTAGCGATTTAATTATTCGTTCGGTATTGGTTAGTATTTTGTATATAGGCATGATTTATGTGGTAAAAGCATCCGAAGACATTAATACCTTGATACATCAAATAGTAAAAAGCGTGCTTAAACGCTAACAATATCCTAAAAAAATCGCAAAAAACCTTTTTTTCGAGCCTTTACACATTAATTAGTGCAACTTAAGCGTTGTTAATTACGTCTTATAGTTTGCACTATTTTTGTGGTGATATGTCAAACATGCCTTAGTAACGACACTTTGTCATATCCTGTTTCACGAACTCCACCCTAACCATATAACCATGAAAACTTTTTTACGTTCTGTAGCATCAAACCCAATCCTGTTTTATCTGCTAATCCTTTGCACCATTGTTCAAAGTAGTAGCATTTCTGCCCAACCATGTCCGCCTATTGGCTTTGATGTGGCAGGTGGTACCAACATCAACGACACCCTTTATTTTAACTGCAACGATGCCCCTGTGCAATTAACCGCTTGGAACTATGCCACTGCAGGCGGATACATTACGCCCGGTTTTACCATGACCGTACAAACCGACCAATACTCGGATTTAGAAAATACTATCTTTTTTTACGACGGAGGTAATGGTACAGGCAACCCTTTGTTTCATTGGTCAGCTAGTGCCAGTATCAATGGCGGCATTTGGCAAGGCGGCTTGCCACAAAGTGCGCTATTTTCTGCCTCGCAAGAGTACCTCAACCCCAACCTTGTATACTCCGTCCAATGGTGCGATTACCCACCCGGTGGTATCCCCTCCGACGGACAATTTGATTATGTAATAACAGATAATGCTACCGGCAATATATTGTACTCGGGCACGTTTGACCACAACGGAACCGAATGTTTTACGCTTAACCTATTTGACCCACCCGGAGGCATTGCTAATTTTACAGGAGCTGGTGTCCAAAACTTAGGTAATGGCAACGGCAAAGGCACCTTTAACCCCGCCATTGCAGGTGCAGGCACACACCTTATTACTTATAGTTGGGACAATACCGTAGGCTGCTCGGGCAGTGCCACACAAGTGGTAGTGGTGGGTAGCCCCGTGCCTACTTTATCGCAAAATACTTTAACTTTTTGCCAAGGCGATGCTCCAAGCTCGTTGGCAAGCCTTGTAACAGGCTCTAACCTTTTGTGGTACGACTCGCCAACAGGTGTAGGTAGTCCGTTTCCGTCGGTGATAGATACCAACACACCCGGTATTACCACCTACTATGTTAGCCAAACGCTAAACAACTGCACCGAAAGCGATTTGGTACCAATAAGCGTTACCGTAAAGCCTACGCCATCAAACCAATTTACTTTTAGTGCTAACCCCGCTTGCGTAGCCGACCCACTAAGCATTACTTACCAACCCGACCCTGCCCTTGACCCAACTTTGTATACCTACCAATGGACTACGCCTATTGCACCCGTTACGGGTAGCAACACCATAAATTACCCAAGTGCTACCAATGCCAACCAAGGCGACTATACACTTAATGTAAGCTACGATGGCTGCCCAGCATTGCCACTTACACAAATTTTAACCGTAGAGGTAAACAATCCACCGGTTGTTGCTGCTACTGTTAATATTTGCAACAGTAGCACCGAAGGCTCGGTACTAAATCTGTTTGATTTGATAAGTGCAGGCGACACCACCGGTACTTGGACAGATGCCGATAACTCGGGTGCTACAGGCACCGCCACAGGTTTAGATTTTAACGGCATCTTGCCAGGTTCATACAATTTTATTTACGCCATTACGCTTTGCGGCATAGATTACACCCTACAAACTACCGTAAATGTAGTAGCTTGTGGCTGCCCCGACCTAAACATCACCCCATTGGCTGGCACTTTATGCAACCAAAACGGAACCCTTGATTTAAATACCTTAATCGTAACACCCGAACCGGGTACGTGGTCGGTAACAGGCATACCCGTTGGCAATAACCCCGCCGAAATAGACGCATCGGGGCATATTTTTGATGCCATTGGCGCCACACCCGGCACCTACGAAATCACCTTTAGTCTTAACATATTACCTCCTTTGGGTTGTGCCAACTCCTCTACCCAAACCCTCGAAGTATCTGCCCCGCCTAATGCAGGCACTGGCGGTATTACTGTACCCGTATGTAACACCGTACCCAATGCCTTGCTTATCTTGTCCGATTTTATTGTGGGCGAAGATGCAGGTGGCACATGGAGCGTTACCACAGGCAACCCCGATGTAGGCGCGTTTGATGCCCTAGCGGGCACGTTTAATGCGTTTAACCACACCGCTGGCAGCTACACCTTTACCTACTCGGTGGCGGGCAGTGGCAGTTGCCCTACCAACCAATCAACTATCACTATTTTAGTAGGCTCGCCTATTTTTGCAGGCACTAATCAACAACAATTATTGTGTAACAACCAAGATATTAATTTGGTTTTGGACGATATATTAGACGATGAACTACCAAACGGCACATGGTCGGTGGCAGCAGGCTCGGCAACAGGCGGCTTCGATGCCGCAACCAACTCTTTTAACCCCAATAACCAAGCCGTTGACACCTACACCTACAACTATATAGTGGATGCCGCCAATGGTTGCCCCACCGATACCGCCCAAGTTATCATACAAATAACCCAAGCTATTGGTGCCACCGTAGCTACCAATACCACCATTTGTAACAGCACCGATGCAGGCAACAATCCTATCCTAAATTTTAATACCCTTATAACAGCAGGCTCGGTAAATGGCACTTGGGACGATGCAGATAACTCTGGCTCGACAGGTATTTTTGCCAACCGCGATTTTACAGGCGTAGCACCAGGTAGTTATACCTTTACCTACACCCTTAATCAAATTCCTTGCGAACCATTGGTGTACAGCCTAGAAATAGTAGTGCAAGATTGTGCTTGCCCCAACGTAAGCACCATTGGTCTACCCGTAGCATTATGTAATGCCAGCAATAGTTTTAACCTAAACAACCTATTAACTACCGGCATAGAACCCGGCACCTGGAGCATTAGCAACACACCCGCAGGTAGCACTAATCCCGCAACAATAACAGGCAACCAGTTTAATTTGTTGGGCAGAGATGGCGGCACCTACCAAGTTACCTACACCCTTACTACGCCGCCGCCCGCCGGATGTGCCCCTTCATCTGCCCAAAACCTTACAGTAGTTGAGCAAGCAACAGCAGGTGTAGGTGGCGCATACGAGGTTTGCACCAACGATGCCGAGCAACTGCTACTAAGCGATTTTATAACCAACGAAGATACAGGCGGCACTTGGCAATTAACCCCCGGTTCGGCAACACCCATAGCTGGCTCGTTAGATACAGCAGCAGGCACGTTCAATTTGGTGGGGCAAACGCCCGGTATTTATGCCATGACATACAGCGTACCCGCCACATCGGGCTGTTTGTCTAACCCCTCGCCGGCAACCATTACCATTACCCTTAACCAAAGCCCCAACGCTGGTTTAAATGGCATTTACGATGTGTGTAACTCAAACGCCGAGTTTGTAAATCTATACAACACCATTGCCAACGAACCCACAGGCGGCACTTGGATTGTTGCCCCCAATAGTCCACAACCCGATGCAGGCATATTTAATGCCCCCAATGGCACCTTTTTTATAGCTAACCACACTCCGGGCAGTTATACATTTGGCTACGTAGTGGCATCGGGCAACACCTGCCCCGCCGACACCGCTTTTAGCACCATTAACGTTGCAGCACCCATATCGGCTGGCATAGGCGATGTACAAGTTTTTTGCAACGATGTTACCGACCTTATCCACCTAAACGATTACCTAACTAACGCACCCGCAGGTGGTAACTGGGTAATTGCAAACGGAAGCCCACAACCGGGTAGCTTTAATGCCACCGACTCGACATTTAACGTTACAGGACACCCATCGGGACAAATTATTTTTGGTTATGTGGTAGATGGTGTAGGTGCTTGCCCCGCCGATACCGCCGAGGTAATCATTGCCATTCCGCCCATAATGATGGCAGGCAACAACGATACCCTATCGGTTTGCAGCAGCGAAGCAGGTAATGTTAACTTGTTTAGCATCATCACCAACGAGCAAGCAGGTGGCATTTGGCAACTAAACCCCGCATCGGCAATACCCGCAGCAGGCAGTTTTAATGCCGCAACCGCATCTTTCGATGCCACTAACCAAACCACAGGCACTTATGTTTTTGATTATGTGCTACTAGGGGCTGCCCAATGTGCCAACGATACCGCAACCGCCACCATTGTATTGGTGCAAAGCCCCGATGCAGGTATAGATGGCAACATAACCATTTGTAACGATGCCCCACAAACCATTGACTTATCAACGGTTATCACCAACACCCCCGCAGGCGGTACGTGGTCTATCGAATCTAATCCTTACCCAAGTGCTGGCTCGTTTGATGCCGCTAATGGCACTTTTAACACCACCGGACAAGTGCCCCAAACCTATACTTTTACTTATACCGTAACGGCTGCCAACAATGCCTGCCAAGCAGCCACCAGTATTGCGTTGGTAAACATTGAGTTTTGCAATTGTATAACACCGCCAACACCTACATTGGTAGGCAGCGACCAAATTAGCATTTGTGCAGGGCAAACCAACACTCAAATTTTTGAAGTATCAACAGCACCCAACACCAATGTGGGTTGGTACGATGCCCCAATAGGTGGCAACCTTATCACCACAGGCACTACTTTTGTGCCAGATACAGCAGGGGTTTATTATGCACGTGCTACCCACATACCAAACGACGGCTGCGAAAGCGAAGCCCTAACATTTGTGCTACAAACCATTAGCACCACACCCAACTTTACTTTGTCGGGGCAAGGTGCTTGTGTAGGCAACCCCATAACCGCCACCATTGTAGGCGATGCAATACCCAATGCCACTTATACCTGGAACTTTGGCACAGCAGGTACAGCCACCGGAGCTACGCCACAAACAGCCACCTGGAACACCGCCCAAACCGATACCATAACCTTATCTGTTGAGGTAGATGGTTGTGTATCGAGCACACAACAAGCGGTGCAAATATCGAGCATATCGGCATCTTTTGCCAACGATACCATTTTTATGACACTTGGGCAAGAAGTATCGCTACCACTAAATGCACAAAGCAACAATAGCGATACGCTAACCTTTAACTGGACACCCACCGAAACACTTAGCTGTATTGATTGCCAAACACCCAAAGCATCGCCCAACCAAAGTACCCTTTACGAGGTAATTGTTGCCAACGAACTAGGCTGCACCGAAACCGCCAATGTGTTTGTGCAGTTAACTGTGCCTAATCGCATCATCTTCCCAAATGCTTTTTCGCCTAATGGCGACGGACAAAACGATACCTTCCATGCCTTGGGCTTTAATGTGCAACAAATATCGTGGGTAGTTTATAACCGCTGGGGTGCCCAAATGTACGAAACCACCACCACCAACCTAAACGAAGGCTGGGACGGCTTATTAAACGGCATTGAACAAGAGGTTGGCGTGTATGTATACAGCGCTAAAGTAGTTTATACCGATGGCAAAACCGAACAAACACAAGCTAATGTTACTTTGGTAAGGTAGTTTTGGCTGTCCGCTGTTAGCTGTCCGCTTCTCGCTGTTAGCTGTCCGCTCCCGCCGTTGTCCGTGTCTCCACCGGACAACCGAATTTAGGGCAAAAGTTGTTTATGGGGATACAAACAACGAAGTATGGCGGTTCTGATGAGTTAGGCTAAATAGTTACCAAAAATTAACCGACAGGATTTCAGGATTAACAGGATTTAGTAGACATACCATCTAATAATGTCGGGATAAATAGTCGCAAAGTTCCCCCCAAATTTACCGTCCTTGTCGGTGTCTGTGTCTCCGTTGTAAATTTAAAAAACAAGTTGGTGTAAATTGAGTAGCTATTTACTACTTTTCAATGTCGGCATCAAACTATTATGAGCTAATATAAAAAGTGGCTGTCTCAGAGGTATCTGGGGCAGCCGCTTTGTGTTTGAGGTAGTGGTGTGATAAATAAAAATCATCATTCTTGTACTTCTTGATTTATCCTCATTATTACTAACTTATCGCAGGGTATTAAACAGTTTATAGCCTACTAATCGGTCATATCTGTCTGTCCAGGAGCGTTGATAAACTAGTATTTGGTAATCGTTTTCGGTTGATGTATAGTTGCCTTCTATTAGGCTATGGTCGGCTACATTGGGTTTGCCGTCGGATACAATAACGTATTGATAATCGTACAAACCTTGTTTGAGCAAAATGCTGGTTTCGTAGCTTTTTTGTGCAGTTTGATAGTGCAGTTGATATTCGGGTAGTATTTGCCAATTAGTTAAACCGCCCATTATGTAAATATTGCCATTGCTAATGGGTTGGTCAAAGGGCAGCGAAAAATGGACGTAGGCATAATCGGCATCAATAAATTTAAAGCGGTTGTCGGTAGAGCCTGTATAAAATTTGCCATTGTAATCAAAGTTGCTTAACCTAAATCGGGAGTAACCTTGTCGGCGTATGTTGTCGGGGCGCAAATAAATGTGTTTTTGGTTGTTGATGGTGTCAAATTTACGGGCTTGTTCGCTGCGCAACAAAAAACTACGAATATCCAAAGGTCGAAACTCATTGCCGGCGGCAAACAATGTTTTATCCATATAATCGTAGTTAAGGGTAGTATTGCCCATAAAAAGCGGCGGAAGGTCGAGTATTGCATTATCCCAACGCCCATTTTGTAGCACATTTACGTGTAGCTCGTCGATGGGGTTGGTGATTTTATTGGGGTCGTAGTTTATGGTAAAGCTAATACGTTGGTGGGTGTCGGTGGCAGCGCGTGCGCCGCCTGTTAGCCAGTTGGCGTTTATTTGGGTAATATCCTCGTAAACCATAAATCGACGTGTTAGAACTAAGGCTTTTTCGTTGCCGCTTTCAAAAACTACTAACAAATAATTACCCGATTTGGTGGGGCGCATATAGCTGTTGGGTATTTGCAAATGGTATTGGGTGTAGGGTTGTAAGGTTCCGTTCGAGAACGAGAAGTTGGTGATGTCGTCGGTGGTAAAGCCATCGGTAAAATCGAAGGGGTCGAGGTTAGAGGGTTGCCAAGTGGCATTGCAATGTATTAGTTTGTAGCTGTAGTTGGTGCGGTTGGTGCCTAATTCATCAAAAAATAATTCTAAAGTGCTTCGTCCGTTAAGGGGTATAATGGGATACGATAAAGGCTCGTTGAGCAAATGCAATTGCACACTGCGCACTTGCGGGTTGTATACAAAATCGGTGTATTGTAGTACTTGGTCGGTATAATAATCAACGGCATTAGGGTCGGTGGTGGGCTGGGCTGCAGTGCTTAGGCACAAAAGCAAAAGAGTGAAGTGGCGAAAGAGTGAAGTGGCGAAAGAGTGAAGTGGCGATGTGGGAATGTGGGGATATTGCGATGTGGCGATGTGGCGATGTGGGGATGTGCGGATGTAGCGATGTGGCGATTTGGTGAAAGAGCGAAAGAGTGAAAGAGTGAAAGAGTGAAAGAGTGAAGGAAAAGATGGACGGATAAAGTGCTGGTTATTGACGATAGTTTGAGGCAGATATTGAAAAGTGGTTGGTGTAACGGGCTCTTGCTTTGCTGAGGGGGTGCCACCAACTTGGCAAATTAGGGAGTGCCAATCATCACCCCCAAAAAAGACATTTTCTGTGTTTCGGCTACGCTCAACATAAACAAGCGGGGCTGGCGCAAGCCTTTTGGGTTGCGAGGCACATTGGATATTGCTGTTTTTGGGTGTTGGTATCAATGTATTAATCGTTTGTTAGTTGTTTGATTTGATGAATGGCGAGGTACAAAATTATTAAAAAAGTGCTAAACAAAATGGTTACGCCATAAGTAGTGGTATGCGATAGTGGGTTGATGATTCTGTCCCAAATATCAAAAAACAATGGTCGTGGATTTGATACAATATCCCAGCTATTAAAGCGCAAATACCTGCCCAAATAAATGCCAAAACTGCTTAGAACAAGGGCAGATAAGGCAAAAATCCAGCCCAATGTGCGGTTAAACAAGCGGTTTAGTAGTTGCTGCATGTCCCAAAGTGATACAATTGCCAGTATCAAACCGTTCCAGGCACACGACAATATTAACACTAAATCGTACCAAAATGGCACGGGTGGTTTGGCTCGCAGGTGAAATAAATCGGTGAGGATGTAGGGGGCGTTTGGGAAAAATAGCAACCAAACAGCTATCAGCAAGTATAGCATTAAGTTGTTTTTGTTTTTGGGTGGATACAACACTATCGCCGAGCTTAGTAGGTAGGGTATAATGGCTAATAGCAGGTTCCAGTAAAAAAACAAGTACAATTTGGTGCCTGTAAAATGGTATCGGTAAGCAATAAGCACTACACTAAACAAAACCGATAGGGCTAAAACAGCCGATAAGTTAAAACGTTGTTTAAAAACGGTTGAAATAGTCATGATGTTGATTTTTTTGTTCAAGGTATAACGAAAATGAAAACAAATTAGTATCTTTGCTGTCTATTAACGATAATTTAAAAACTGCTGTATATGCTTGCCATACGTTTAGCTACTTTCGATGATATTAACCAAATTATGCTATTGGTGCGGCGCGTAACCGAGTTGTTGAACCAACAAGGTAACTATCAGTGGGATAAAAACTACCCGCTACAATCTATTTTTGAACAAGATATTTGGCATAAAACGCTTTTTGTGGCATACCAAAAGCAACAATTGGTGGGTATTGTTTGCATCAATACGCAGCAAGCAGAAGAGTATAATGGTTTAAATTGGTTATCGGAGAATAACAATTTTTATGTTATTCATAGGTTGGCAGTAGACCCCTTGTACCAAATGAGCGGTATTGGTAAAGCCCTACTGCACTTTGCCGACCAACATACATTGCTTAACAACAAGCAATACATAAGATTAGATACTTTTGAGGGTAACGAAACAGCCAATAGCTTGTTTAAAAAACACGGCTACCAATACATAGACCAAATACAATACGAAGGTTACACGGGTTTTTATAATTGCTACGAAAAACAGATAATAGCTCAGTGAAAAACGGGCAATTTAGAAGAGCATAAATCTTTTCTAAATTGCCCGTTTTTGTGTAATGACTTTTGGTTGATGTACTGATAATGGGGTGTAGATTAAAACAAATCGCCTACTTTGCCGCTTAGTGGAGGTATTTTACCCAAGTGTTTGTAGGCAATATCGGTGGCTTCGCGCCCGCGCGGAGTGCGTTTTATGTAGCCTTCTTGCACCAAAAAGGGTTCGTATACCTCTTCTATGGTGCCGGGTTCTTCGCCAATAGCCATGGCAATGGTGCTAATGCCTACGGGTCCGCCCGAAAACTTATCAATGATGGTTGCCAATATACGGTTATCCATTTCGTCTAAACCGTTTTCGTCTACATTAAGGGCTTTTAGCGAGTATTTAGCCGTTTCGAGGTTGATGGTTCCGTCGCCGAGTACTTGTGCAAAATCGCGGACACGACGCAACAAGGCATTGCCAATACGCGGCGTGCCACGGCTGCGGCGGGCTATTTCTAAGGCTCCGTCGTCGGTAATGGGGGTTTTTAAAATTTCGGACGAGCGCAACAAAATGCGTTTTAGGGTTTCGACATCGTAATACTCGAGCCTAAATGTAATGCCAAACCGCGACCGCATAGGAGCCGACAGCAAACCCGAGCGCGTAGTAGCGCCCACCAAAGTGAACGGGTTGAGGGTTAATTGAATAGAGCGTGCATTGGGGCCGCTATCAATCATTATATCAATGGTAAAATCTTCCATGGCGGCATACAAATACTCCTCGACGGTAATGTTTAGCCGATGAATTTCGTCGATAAACAGCACATCGAGTGGCTCGAGGTTGGTGAGCAAACCGGCAAGGTCGGCGGGTTTTTCTAAAACGGGACCCGAGGTAACTTTTACATTTACGCCCAACTCGTTGGCTACAATATACGACAAGGTAGTTTTGCCCAAACCCGGTGGGCCGTGTAGTAGTACGTGGTCGAGTGCCTCGCCGCGCATTTTGGCAGCCTTGACAAATATTTTTAGGTTATCGACAATATGTGGTTGCCCTGTAAAATCGTCTATTGCCTTTGGGCGCAGTACCTTTTCAACGTCTTGGTCTTGCGGTTTTAGGTTGTCTTTATCGCCCTTTAAAAAGTCTTTTCTCATACTCGTTGTTTATCGTACAAAAGTAGTGCTTTTTTAGCAAAAAGCCAAATTTTTTTTGGTAGATGCGTTTTTTTAGTCAACTTTATGCTAGCTTTGTGCAATATATAGTAGGTGGTGGGCGTTAAAGTTGGGGTAAAAAAAACGAGTTTGCTTTATTGATAAGGCAAACTCGTTTAGTGGCTATTGGCTGGTATATTGCAATTTTCTATTTAATCTCTCGTACAAATCGTCAAATGTATAGCAATGAATTTGTTTTGAGTTGATGATTACATGATTTGTTCGCCACTTTAATCTCTCTCTAAGAGATTCATCTAAATAATTATTTCTACCAATTATCAATATGCCATGATAGTTGATTTCGCTTGATCCAAATCTTTCTTTAAAGTCTCTGAAATGCAGTCCATCTAATTTATAAAACCAGTCTACTATTTGACTAAAGCCATGCTCAAATCGTGGGGAAAATTCGGGTTTATATTTACCTTTTTTTTGAACGAAAACGCTTTTTTCGTTTGCATCTTCAAATTCGATGAAACAATAATTTTGCCCTTTTGAATCCCCAACTACACAATCGCTTTTAAAATCACCAAAAATATCAAACTCGTAAGCTATTTTGTCAGGTGTTTGCATATCTGGCACTAAAGTACCTATTTGAGCTACTAAATGTTTTTTTTCTTTAAAGAAAGGCAAGATGTCTTTGCTCTCTTCTAAATTTGGCTTTGTAAGTAATTGCTTAAATGCCTCAAGTTCTTCTTTGTAGGTTACCAAATTAAATTTGTAGGATTCAAATTCTTTCATTCGTTGATAAGTTGTACTTTCTTTTGAGTTTGGCGTTTAATTTCTCGCGAAAACTTGTAGTTAATGATGTCTTTTACAATAATTTTATCGGACAAAACTTCTACTATAATTCGCATGGCAATTCTTCGAGGAGCATATTTTATGGCATAGACTTCTGCTTGTGAGTTGGTAAGGCGATAGTATTTTTTATCTTTGTATTGCCCTACCAGAAGGTCTTTTAAAAATGCTTCGACACGTTGTTTGGCTTCGTTTCTTTCGTGTGGCGGCAAGAAAAGCAAAGAGTCTTCGAAATCTTCGCTATAAGTTATTACTCTCGACAATTCTGGAGTGTTCATGGCGGGTATTTTTTGATTAAATGACTGATAAAAACAGGGCAAAGATACCCAATTATTTTGACATAGCCAAGCGTCGCCACAAAAAAGCCTAAATTAGCTAACTTATTTCATCTTTATAATAGCATCACTTAATCATCATCATCCATGAACAAAAAAAAAATTACGCTATTTTATTGTTTGCACCTATTTATAGTTGCACAAATGCTACAAGCTGCCGCCACCGAGCCTGTAAACGCACCTACCACCATTAGCAACGTAACGGTGTATAGACAAGGGGCAAAAATTACCACTACGGCAAGTGCCACAGTACCACAGGGTAACAGCGAGGTGCTGCTTACCAATCTGTCGCAATATGCCGATGCTAATAGTTTGCAAATAAGCATCGAGGGTGGAGCTACTTTGTTGTCGGCTACTTTTCAGTACAATTATGGGCAAAAGCAAGCCGAGCCTAAACAAGCAAAAATACTGCAAGATTCGATAAAATTGTTGAACGAAAAAATCAACGATTTCCAGACGCAATACAACATCTATAGCCAAGAAAAAAACCTGTTAGCCCAAAATGCCGCCCGTTTGGGGTCGCAGAACCAACAAAACACGGTGGTTAGTGTTGCCGAAATTAGTGCTTTGGGCGATTATTACCGTAAACGCATGTTTGATATTGAACAAAACATGACCGAAGCCACCAAACAAAAAGCCAAAACAAGCGAGCAAGTTAGCCGTTTGCAAAGCCAACTAAACCAACTGCAAACCCCAGCAAGCGATAAACTAACAGGCGAGGTGTTGCTAAATATCATCACTAATGCCTCATCTACCCTAAAAATAAAATGCGCTTATGTGGTGACAAGCGTAAGTTGGGCACCCCTATACGACCTACATTATAACGGACCCGACAAACCACTAACCCTTACCTACAAAGCCCAAATTTACCAAAACATCGACCTTGACTGGAACAACATACGCCTTGCCGTAGCTACAGGTAACCCACAACAAAACAACAGCCGACCTATAATGGATGTGCAGTATGTTGATTTTTATAGAACTTATGGCGATTATACGAGCGGAGAAAGTGATGATGGGGGCGTAGCACAAAAGAGAGAGTATAATATGATGAGCAAACCAATACCTTCTATACCGCCTCCACGCGAAGAAGCCCCTCCACCTGCTTACACCGTTTCGACGAGCAACAACGAGTTAAATGCGGTATTTGATATTGATTTGTTGCAGACTATTCCGTCGGATAACAAGCCGCATATTGTGTTGCTAACCGAGTATCAGATAAAAGGCAATTTTCAGTACCACACAGTGCCAAAGTTAGACAATGGGGCGTTTTTGCTGGCTCAGATTACCGATTGGGGACAGTATAATTTGCTGCCCGGCAAGTCGAATTTGTTTTTAGAAGAAACCTATATTGGACAAGTGGATATTAACCCAAGCGTAGCTGCCGATACGCTTTTGTTGTCGTTGGGCAGAGACGAGCGAATTAGCGTAAAGCGATTGCAATTGAACGAATTTACCAAAACTAAATTTTTAGGCACTAACCGCATTCAAACATTTGCCTACGAAATTACACTGCGCAACAACAAAAATGCCTCCATTGATTTAGAGGTACTCGACCAAATTCCGGTGTCGCGCAATGCCGATATTAAGGTAGATTTGGACGAAAAAAGCGGTGCCGAATACGACGAAGCATTAGGCAAACTGTTGTGGCATGTTGCGTTGCGGGCAGGCGAAACCAAACGGTTAAAACTTATCTATACCGTAAAATATCCGAAAGATAAATCGGTTACAGGACTTTAAGCAATTATTGATTATTGATTATTGATTATTGATTGATATTACGTACACGAGGACACAGATTTTTAAAAATGATTATCTGCGTGTTCTTTTAAAACCTACATCTAAACACATCTATCTATAGCACTAAATAAAAATCCATCTTAACCCGTGTCTAATCCGTAAAATTTGTGTCCTAAATAAGGCTAAAATAGCGTAGTGCGTAAAGGAGTTATTGATTATTGATGCTAAATTTGCGAAAACGAAAAAAAAACAGCAAACTACCTATTGTTTGCTGTTTTTTTGTTACTTTTGCAAGCACAAACTACCTATTTGTGGGTATC
Organism: Sphingobacteriales bacterium; assembly: GCA_016718845.1. Lineage (GTDB taxonomy): Bacteria > Bacteroidota > Bacteroidia > Chitinophagales > UBA2359 > JAEUUX01. The sequence continues at coordinate 33,725 of JADKCK010000033.1, read as the reverse complement.
GATAACCCTAGCCTGTCTTAATCACCTAAAAACATCCAAAAAAAACATGCAATTAGCTAAACAATTAATGGATATTGTTGATGCTCAAGTAGTGGCATTTAAACAAGTATCGGACGAGGCATGGAGCTACAAAACTGCCCCCGAAAAATGGTCGAAGAAAGAAATTTTGGGGCATTTGATTGATAGTGCCATGAACAACCTGCGGCGTTTTGTGGTTAGCCAATACGAACAAAACCAAAATATTGTGTATCAACAAAACGAATGGGTGGCGTATCAGCAGTATCAGCAAGCACCCGTTGATGAATTGATTGGTTTGTGGCAATTGCTAAACACCCAAATTGCCCGCACTATTAGCCATATACCCGCCAACAAATTGGTAAACACCTGCGATACAGGCAAGGGCGATGCCGAATTACACACCATTTTGTTTTTAATAAGCGATTATATAGACCATTTACAACACCATTTAAGGGCTATTAACCACCAAAGTAGCCGTAAATAAAACCAACAAAACGGGCGAATTATGGAAATAAAAATAGATTTAGCAAAAACCCAACAAGACCTTATCGAAATTTTGGACTTGCAATTGGCTAATCATCGCAATTACATATCTGCCGAGCAAAGCAACGAACATGGCTTTGTTACCGTAAAGCACAACCTTGAGCTACTAACAGAAATGAACAAAGCTGCCCCACAAATTATTGCCAAAGCTAATGGCAAAGTGATAGGGTATGCCTTGGTGATGCTGCCTGTGTTTGAACGGCTAATTCCGGAGTTAAAACCCATGTTTAAATTATTAACAACTTTATCCTTCAAAAATAAACCCATTAACGATTACGAATATTATGTAATGGGGCAAATTTGTATTGATGCAGATTACAGAGGCATGGGTATTTTTGATAAATTATACCAAAAACACAAAGACATTTATGCCTTTGAATTTGATTTGTGCATCACCGAAATATCAACCAGTAATTGGCGCTCGATGCGGGCACACGAGCGAGTAGGTTTTAAAACCATTCATACCTTTAAAGACGAAATTGACGAATGGAACGTAGTAGCTTGGAATTGGCGCTGAAGAGGCTACCTGCTACAAGTTATAGGCAGGTGGCTGTTGGTATAACTGATACTCGCAAAAATCCCCCAAAACAATTATTTTTATTTTTGTTTTGGGGGATTTTTATTTATTGTATTTCGGTGGGTATTACTTGCAAGCCTTTGTCTAATTTTAAGATGTAGTAATATTTACCTTTTTCAAGATTGCTTACATCTGCTTTGATACTTATTTTGCCCGGTGCGTAGGTTTGGTTGCAAATATTTTTTATTATTTTGCCATTGGCATCAACCAAATCAATATACACTGCCATTTTTTGTGGTGCCTCGAAGCTGATATTTTGAGTTTTTTCGTTGACCAAAGGGTTAGGCGACAGGTCTATTTTTAGCTCGTTGGTTAGCATAGTCAAAAACGCGCCTGTATTTTGGGGCGATAAGAGCAAAAAACCCATTCTGCTCCCCAAATATTTTATACCTAAACTTTGCATACGGCGTTGTTCTTTGTCAATTTCCTTTTTTTCGGCATCGGTTACAAAGCCCGAGCTTAGCTTTTGGAGGTCGTTTCGCCATATCTCTTCTTGCGAACCAAGGTCGATCATTATTTTGTTGAGTGGTTCTTCGTAGCGTTCGGTCATGGCGCGCAGGTCTTTAATCATGGTTTTATTTTCTTTAAAGATGCGCATGCCTATATCTTTTGGATCCCAATTTTCGCTATCGGGGTTGTTTTTGACTGCTGTTGATAGGTCGGCAACTATTTGAAGTGCTTCTAAGCGGTATTGCTCGAGTAGTTTTTGGTCGTTTTCGGATATGTTGGGGTCTAAAAAAGCCCTATTTTTTTCTAAAACCGGAAAAATTTGGGTGTTGGCATACAAGGCTATGTTTTGCAGATACAACGTATTTTGCAATTGGCGTTTAATAAAGTCGTTTTTTTGCTGAACTTCTTTATCGGTTATGTGTTCGTTTAGTTGTTCTTGTTGCACCTCTAGCACTTCGGCTAATTGGCTTTGTCGGTTGTCGTCTAAGCGTTTCTGGACGGTAAAAAAATCTTCGTTGCTGCCATTTACTATCATCTTTTGCATTTCTATGGCATAATTGTAGTTAATGGCATCTATTTTTTGCCGCTGTTCGTCGGTTAAAAATAGGTATTTCGACATATCGGCAGTGTTTTCGGCAGCTACCTCTTTGGCAAGTTTGGTTTGGCTTTGGGCAGATGTGTTGCTTGTAGTTGCGGTAAATAAGGTGCAACTAAGCGCAAAGATGCAAAAACTTTTTTGTGTCATAACCAAATAATTTAATGGTGATTAAGAGGCAACAAAATTAGCCAAAATAGTAGACATTAGCGCTATGTTGGTTGTTTTTTTGCAAAATAGGGGGCTTTAAAAGGTAGCTGTTGTAAAAAAATACGCCAAATTTGCGGATATTGCAAGTTTGGCGTAGGGGCTTTGTTCAAAACTGAAATTACAACTTATCTCAAGCCACTATCTTTAGTTTGTGCAAAGGAACCTCAAAACGGTACGCAGCAGTATAAACTGCTGCCGTAGCTGTTTTGGGAGTATGTTGGAATGGTTCGGTTGAAAAGTGCAAGAGGAATTTTCACAAGGTTTTGCCTCTTTTTTGAAATTATCTATAACAAATATATTATAATTCATTTAAAAATTCTGTTAATGAGGTACCTTTTTTTTCTCCTTTTTGGATTTGGCGAATTTCTCTGAACGCCATTTTAAGTCGTTCTTTAAAAATTGTTAAGTTTTTTAAACGATTATATTCTTCTACAAAGCTATCCCAATCTTGTACAGATAATTGTACAAATACAACCTTTCCTTGGTCGTTAACTACATAATTTACTGGCGGCAACATATCTGTTTTCATTTTAATTTTCTATTTTTTTCTAGCTATTTGGGTGGGCGAGCGTGTTTTTAGCGATTTCTATACCTATTTAGCAAAAGAAACTACTAAAATGCTCGTTTAAGTTTGGTGCAAAGGTAAATATTTATTGTCAAAACTTCCAAACTTTTTTGCTTTTTTTACCAAAAAAATTTGGAGCAATGCTTTTAGTTTGGTGCAACAAAAAACGGCAAAACCTTTGTGGGTTTTGCCGTTTTTTGCTAGGTGTTTAGGGTTATTTTATTTTAGCGGTCATGGGGTTTTTTAGCCCTTTGTAGTTGTTTATGTAGGCTTTTATGTAGCCCACCGACAAGGGCGACTCGACGTAGATGGGCAATCGGTTGGCGTCGTCGGTTGTCCAAATGGTCATGCCTTCGCCGCCTTTAAACACATCGCCCTCGAGCAACAATGGCGAGAACTTGGTGCAACGAAAAGTACCAAAGTCGGTTTTAATGTTTTCTTTACCTTTGTAGCGTATGTAAATGGGGTAAGTTTCGCCGTCCATAAATACGTCCATGTTGTATACGTCGCCTATTTTCATTTTGTCGTAGTTAATACAACGCGAGTAATACACAGCCGATAGCAAATCTTGGGCGCACTCGGACACATTTACTGTTTTGTTTTGCAATTTTATTTTACCTTTTGTTTTGTGGTAATTAATTAGCACTTGGTTTTTTTCGGGATAAAAGGTGTAGTTGTGTTCAAGGGTATAGTCGCCCTCGCTAATGTTGCGCAAAAACTTGAGGGGTTTTATGGTTGCTTGTTCTACATACGATTCGTAGCGGTCGCGAACCTTAAAAAACCAGTCGAAAGTGCGCACCGATTTGCCTTCGCTCACAAAATGATAAGCGGGTTTGTTGGCAATAGTGGCGTTTGCTACATTAAAACTAACGGTTCCGGCTTTTACCCAAGCGGCAGTCCAGTTATAATAAATGGTATAGTTAGCCGACTCGCCTGCCTGAAATACGTTGTTGTTCAATCGGCAAGCATCTTCGGGGTTTTGAGAGGTTGCGTAGGTGTTTTGTACCACTATAAAACCTATAATAGTGGCAAGAGTTAAAAATAAATGTTTCATGTTTGCAGTTCTTTTGTAGTAGTGTTAATACTGTTGTTATTGTTGGGTGTATTTTTTATTATATCAAAAATCGTGCTAAAAAATGTTTTTGAGCTTGTTTTGCTGTTGTTTTACAATTTTTAGACGTAAAAATAGTGTTTGTAGTTTAATGTGGGTTAATTTATTTTTTTGGACGAAGAAAAATGGCGTTAGAAAGCCATCGTTGGTCTAATTTTTTGTTCAAACGGTTGTTTAAAGGTTTGGGCTTGCCCCGCTTTGACGCGGAAAATATTTTTTTAGGGGGTGATGATTGGCACTCCCTAAGTTGTTAAGTTGGTGGCACCCCCTTAGCAAAGCAAGTGCAAGCCCAAGCTTGATGCAGACATTTTTTAATTTTACTTTCCTCAAAGCACTGCTATGGTTTAGTATTTATTAACGCACAACTACTATTTTTTGTTGTTGCCAATTTGTGCCATCGTTTACACTTAGCCAATACATGCCATTATTACACCCCGAAAGGTCGAGGGTAAAAACGTTATTGCCTTGGGTGGCGTTGTAGGTTTGTTGCATCAGTACTTGTCCATTTGTTTGATATAATACTACCTTAAGTGTTTTATTTTGCTCTGCCCAATAGTTTATATCGGTGTTATATGTGGCAGGATTAGGTTGTATAGACAAGGCAGCATAATCGCCAAAATTTTCGTCTGTTACGGAGTTGTCCATTTTTCCGCTGCCGCAAACCGTCTGAAAAACGTTGGTACTGCTATAACCACAGCTACCGCTTAAGCAGTTTGCCATCACGCGCCACTCGTATTGTTTGCAGTTTTGCAATACGCTGCCCAACTGTTTGTAATTGGTATTAGCTGTTAGATTAGTCCAGTTTGTTGTACCCGCTTTTCTGCCTTGTATGGTATACGTTGTTGTGCCATTTATGGCTGTCCAGTTAAGGCGGGCGCTGTTGGCAGTAATGTTGCTTACCCATAAATTAATAGGTACGCCACAAGCGGGCGGTGGCACGGTAAATATAGCGGCATCGCTTTCTAGCAAATTTTTATTAATTTTACGCACATATAAGGTTCCGCCGCTGCTGCCCCATTGTACGCTAACTGTTGTGCCTATGTTGTTGCCCACAATAGTACCGCCCTCTACCGACCAACAATAAGCAAAACCCGTTTGGGGCGTAACGCTATAAGTAGCGTAGGCATTGGCGCAAACATTACTGCTTGCGTTGATGATGGGTGTGGTGGGTTTCATAAACCGATACATAAAATCGGCGCTAAAATTTTGTATTTCTTGGGCATATCCACTGTCTAACCACACCTCGTGTCCAACGCCTTCGTAAAGGTGCAGTTCGTTTAGCAGGTTTAGGTGTTGGGCGCGTTGGTGTATGGGGGTACTGCCATACAAAGCAGGTATAACGGGGTAGCCAAACGGCGAGCCATAATCTGGATTTACAATAGCATCGGCGGTGCCATGAAACGATATAACGGGCGCATCGGTGGCAGATTGCATAAAGCTGGTGTCGCCAATAGCCCCCCAAAGGTTGATAACTAAATCGGGTGAGCCCGATATGTTGTAGGGCGATTGCCCGTAGTTGTTGCCCGAACATTCGGTGCAGCCCAAGTTAGACCAATTGTTAAACAAACCGCCGCCGTAGGTTGGGTTCATTATGTCGTAGGCTTCGCGCTCGGTTTCGTTTACGTAGGCGGCGTGTAACGATGTTACACCACCTGCACTGTTGCCACCTGCAAACACTAAGCTGGTATCTATATTGTATACGTTGGCTTTGTATTTCAAAAAACGTATAGCCGCTTTCAAATCTTGCGATGCCCTGTATACTGCCCTGATAGCGGTGTTGCCGTCAAGTGAGTTGTAGCCCAATCGGTAGTCTATGGCGGCAACTACATAGCCGCGCTTTGCCATGGCATTGCAAAAATCTACTAGTTGGGGCTGTAGCGTACTACCTACCAAAAAAGCACCACCGTATACCATTACTATAGTGGGTCGTTTGCGGAGGGTATCGCCAACGGGTGTGTATAGCTCTAGGTATAGGTCTTTTTGATAAGTGGTAGTTTCGGAAACATAAGGCGGATAGATAACAGCGGTTGCTGTACCATATTTAATACCACTGGTTTTGTTGACCGAAAAGATTTCGTTTTTGTAGCGCCCATTGGTGCATGATGGTTGGGCAAATAATGCGGTACTAAGCAATAAGTTTAGTGATAAACAAGCTGCGAAAAAAGAGAAGAAAAGGTATCTTTTTTTCATGATTAATAGATTGTTTTTTGTTTTTTGTTGATGTATTTTTTTTGTTGTTGGATAAGGAGCTTTGGGGGTAATTTTTGATTACTTTGCTACTACTTTCGGCTCGTTAAAAGTTTGTTACTTTTTTTCTTGACAAAAAAAGTAACCAAAAAAGTCAAGGCTGTATAGTAATTGGCTAAAATAGGCAACATTACGCTGAAAAAAATAAACTCGACACGCCAAACACTTTGATTGTCGGCTTTATTTCAAAGTTCGGTGTGGCGTGTCTCAAACAGTATTTTTTTTTAACCGCTCCATTTATGCCTATTTCTTAACGCCAATTCCTATAATGCCGGTCAAGAAGAAATCATCTGCAAAACTGGGTATAAAAATGCAAAAGACCTTGTTATTGGAATAGTCTGCGTAATATCAGATAGTTATTAAAAGTTGGTGCTGCGCTTACATTTATTCTGGGGGTGCCATAGACTGTGCTTTTAGGGTAAGCCAAGCATCACCCCCCAAAAAGACATTTACCGCGTCAAGCGGGGCGGGCGCAGGCTTTGCAATAATGACTAACTAATTAAAGTTGTTGTTTCAGATAAATTATGGTAAATTACATATAATTTTTTCTATAAATCATTTTCTTTATTTAGCGTCATTATTAGGGTTCCTAGCAAAGCGGGTATTAGCAAGTTGATACCCCACAAGCCAAACGATGCCAACAAAATAGCTGTTTTTTGGGTGCTTAGTGCGCCCAAAAAGAACAAAGCGGTGTTGCCTCGCACGCCAATTTCGATAAAGGTGATGGCAGGCAATAAGGTTTGCACAAAATAAATGCTGCCAATAGTAATTATTAAAGATAGATACGATACTTGTAATCCAAATACCCAAAGCAGCAAGGTATATTGTAGGGTAAATATTGCCCAACGCAAAAAAGACAATGCCAAAGCCTTGTTTAGCTCAACAAAGTTGTACTTTTGCATGTTACTGTATTGGGTTTGCCATTGTTGTAGGTAGGTAAAGCGTTGCAGATAATGGCTTACTAGGGGTGTTTTGTAATAAAAAAATAGCAATGCAAGGGTTGTAATACCAATACACATCCAAAGTAAAAAATAGGGTATGGGGGTAATTTGCAACGACATAAACCAAGCACAATAAGTACCAAATGCCACTGCTCCGACTACCAAATTAATAATTAGTTGGCTAAAATTAGCCCTAAAAGTAACTGCCATTGCTTGCCACCTATGCGAGGGCAACAGAGCTACTCTGCCACCATACTCGCCAAGGCGGTTGGGCGTAACAATTGCCAAACTTGTGCCTACCAACACCGACCGTATAGCCAAACGATAGCTAATGGGCAGCACTTTTTGCATCAACAATTGCCATTTGTAGGCTTCGGTTGCCCAATTAAAGCCGCTTAACACAAAAATACTTGCCAACATTGCCCAATTTGTAAAGCTCCATTGGGCGGCAATATGTTGTAGGTCGGCAAACAAATGAGCATAACCGCCCAACTGACGCAACAAAAAATAAAGCAATACAGCACCCAAAACTAATTTAAATAAATAAACAATAAATTTAGGTAAAACAGGTTTGTTGAGGTAGCTTTGATTTATGGATAAGAAAATTTGCTTCAAAATAAAAATTAAAAAATATACGATAAATTATTTATTGTAAATTGAGCGAAAAAAGCAGTATCTTTGTGGCTGTTTAGTTGGCAAAACATAAACAATAACACTTTGGTTTTGCTATTTTACTTCATTTATCAATTTACTTAGCACACATTTATGACACGCAAAATTATTGGCATTGACCCTGGCACCACCGTTATGGGCTATGCCATTATTGAGGTGGCTAACCAAAAAATTACCATCGAAACGGTAGGTGTGGTAAGACTGCACAAATATAGTGATCATTACGAGAAATTACAAAAAATTTTTGAAAAAGTTTCGGCGCTCATCGTTGCCTATCAACCCAAAGAGATGGCTATTGAAGCACCTTTTTATGCTCAAAATGTGCAATCAATGTTAAAACTTGGGCGCGCCCAAGGCGTAGCTATTGCTGCTGCTATGGTTAATGGGCTAAGTGTCGAGGAGTATCAGCCGCGCAAAATTAAGCAATCTATAACTGGTAATGGCAATGCCAGTAAAGAACAAGTAGCTGCCATGCTCCAAAATATGTTATCTATGGACATAATGCCCTCGTTTTTAGATGCCACCGATGCCCTTGCTGCTGCCGTTTGCCATCATCTGCAAACAAAAGCACTGCTAAACGCCACCGGAAAAGCCACCGAAAAATTTAAAGACTGGAAAAGCTTTGTGGATAATAATAAAGATAAGGTGAAGAAAAGTTAACCCAAGACCGCCTAAACAAACAAATTAAGCATACCTTTGCACCCCTAAATAATTTCAGTCTATCTTTTCATGCAATTTACTCTTCATAAAACAGCCACCGATTGCGCCGCCCGCGCAGGCACTATCACCACCGACCACGGCACTATCCAAACGCCTATATTTATGCCCGTTGGCACTGTAGGTACCGTAAAAACAGTGCATCAGCGCGAGTTAGAAACCGAAGTACGGGCACAAATTATTTTGGGTAACACCTATCATCTATACCTACGCCCCACCACCGATGTGCTATTTGCAGCAGGTGGTTTGCACCAATTTATGAACTGGCAACACCCCATTTTAACCGATAGCGGCGGATACCAAGTGTACTCGCTGGCTAAAATGCGCAAAATTACCGAAGAAGGAGTCAAGTTTCAGTCGCACATAGATGGCTCGCGGCACCTGTTTACCCCCGAAAACGTAATGGACATTCAACGCCGCATTGGTGCCGATATAATAATGGCTTTCGACGAATGTACGCCCTACCCCTGCGATTATCGCTATGCCCAACGCTCGTTGCAACTTACCCACCGTTGGCTCGACCGCTGCATTGCCCGTTTTGATGCCACCGAAGGCTTGTATGGCTATAGCCAAACGCTGTTTCCTATTGTGCAAGGTAGTGTTTATAAAGACCTTCGCACCCAATCGGCAGAGTATATTAGCCAACTTGGGCGCGAAGGTAATGCCATTGGCGGTTTGGCTGTTGGCGAACCCGCCGAAGAAATGTACGAAATGACCGATTTGGTGTGCAACATCTTACCCCAAAACAAACCACGCTACCTAATGGGTGTAGGTACGCCCATTAATATTTTAGAGTCTATTGCATTAGGTATTGATATGTTTGATTGTGTAATGCCCACCCGCAACGCCCGACATGGCATGTTGTTTACCGCCGATGGCATTATCCATATAAAAAATAAAAAATGGGCAACCGATTTTAGCCCCATTGATGCCAGCAGCAATGCCCACACTAGCCGCACGCACACCAAAGCCTATTTGCGCCACTTATTTGTAGCGGGCGAGATGTTGGGCGGACAAATTGCCTCTATCCACAACATTAGCTTTTATTTGCAATTAGTACAAGAAGCACGCAAACGCATTATTGATGGTAGTTTTTTTGCATGGAAACAACAAATGGTGCAAAAATTAGGTCAGAAACTGTAAAACCTGCCCTTTTTTAACACCCAAATACCAATAAAGGACTACCTTTGTGGCAATAAACTAAACAATAAGTACAAAGTTGATTATCTAAAATGCCATTTTAATACCTACGATTTTCTACAATAAAAATAATTTATTTTATGAAAAAACTACCCATTGGTATCCAAACATTTTCGGAAATACAAAGTGCCGCTGATTATATTTATGTAGATAAAACAGAATTAATCTATCGTGTGATTACAGGTGCTAAGGTTAATTTCTTATCGCGCCCGCGCCGCTTTGGTAAATCCATGACTATATCCACCATAAAATCTATTTACCAAGGAGAAAAACAATACTTTAACGGACTTTGGATAGAAGATAAATGGAATTGGGAGAAAATACATCCTGTTATTCACTTTTCGTTTGCAAGTATTGATTATCATCATTTGGGCGTAGAAAATGCACTGATGCTAACTTTACAGCAGATTGCCGAAAAACACAATATTGTTTTAATAGGTTCTAGTCACTCCCAAATGTTCCAAGAACTAATTGAAAAATTAACCGCCCTAAAAGGTCGTGTGGTGATTTTGATTGATGAATATGATAAACCAATTATTGATTTTTTAGAAAAAGAAAAACGCCCAATAGCCGAGCAAAATCGAGCCGCTTTACGCCAATTTTACAGCATTATTAAAGATGCCGACCCCTACATTGAGTTTTTTTTGATGACTGGTGTATCAAAATTTAGCCAAACAGGTATCTTTTCTAACCTAAATCACCTCAACGATTTAACACTTGACCAAAAATTTGTAAATTTAGTAGGATACACCCCAAACGAACTAAACCAATATTTCGCCGAATGGTTAGACTATGCTTGGCAATCATTCCCGGATTTAAGTAAAGAGCAATTTATGGCTCATATACGCTTGTGGTACAATGGGTATAGCTGGGATGGTATCAATACGGTGTATAATCCTTATTCTATCTTAAATTTTTTACAAAAACGCTCCTTCGAAAACTACTGGTTTAAAACTGGTACGCCTACTTTTTTGTTAAAACTGATGCGCGAGCAAAACGATTTTTTGTTTAACAACCTTACCGCCAGCGATTCGTTGATAGATAGTTATGATTTAGAAAATTTAGATTTGCGCACTATCTTGTTTCAAACGGGTTATTTAACGGTTAAACATATCGACAGAATGAACGGCATTTATACCCTCGATTATCCCAACCGCGAAGTAGAACAAGCCCTGACCGATTATATTTTAGCCGAAATATTACATACAAGTCATACAAGTACTGCCATTCCTGTTTTTAATATAAAAGCCGCTTTTTTGAAAAATGATGTAGAAAAAGTAGTAAAAATTATCAATGCCATATTAAAAGATGTACCTTCGCCTTTGCTTAGAGGCAAAAAAGAAGATTTTTATCATGCCTTAGTTCACCTACATTTTAGGTATCTGGGCTTGTTAATGGACAGCGAAGTTAACACCTCTGATGGCAGAATGGATGCAGTGGTAAAAACGCCCAGCCACATCTACATCATCGAGTTTAAACTAAACCAAAGTGCCGAAAAAGCCCTTCAACAAATTAAAGATAAAGATTATGCCGCCAAATACACCACCGAAAATAAACCTATTGTGTTAGTAGGTATCAACTTTAACTCGCGCAAAAAAGCCATTGGCGCATGGAAAATGGAGGATTATCATTAATACAAATCCCCCAAAAATCACACCCCAAAAATCATCTTTTTAAACAAAAAATCTCAGAAATCTAAAGTAAAAAATCTTATAAAATGCTTACTAATCGCATTCGTATTATTGTAGCCATCATTACCTTTATCATTTCGTTGTCGTTTATCATCGAAGGACATTATATTATAGGTAGCATTATTTTGCTGCTTGTTGGTGGTTTGTTGGCTTTTGATTATTTCAAAAACGGAACCGTGTTTTTAGCCATGCGCAGCTTGCAAGCACAAGACAACGACAAAACCGAAAAACTACTTGCCGAAATAAAAAATCCACAATGGTTGGGTAAGTTTCAGCGCTCGTATTATTACTTGCTAAACGGCGTGCTTAATATGCAAAAAAGCAACTACCAAATTGCCGAAGGACACCTAAAAAACGCCCTTGACCTAGGCGTAAGAGCCGAAGAACAAGCTATGGTATACATGCAATTGGCTAACATACGCCTAATGAAACGCGACATGCGCGGCGGACGCATGTATTTGGATAAAGCCAAAAAAGCCGAAAAAACACCCGAAGCCCTAAAATCGCAAGTATCGTTGATGGATAAAGAACTAAAAAAACATGGTTATTAAAATAACCATGGCTATACGCTAAACTTGCCTATTTTTACATAAATGGCAGCAAACAAATTGCTGTCAGATAATCAATTGTGTAAGCACAGTGTACTATCTTTACATTTAGTATTTTATCTTATTAAAGCATTACTCTATTGCTCAACTATCCATCATCAACTATTGATTAATTTACTGACACAACTCAACCCACTCGAGGTGCTTGGCATGTTGTCGGGGGTGGTGTATGTGGTGCTTGCCGCCCGCGAAAACGTATGGTGTTGGCTACCCGGTTTGGTAAATGTATTAGCTACCGCGCTGGTTTGCTACAACTACCAACTATATGCCGATGCTGGTTTGCAATTAGTATACGTTGCCCTAACTTTTTATGGTTGGCAACAGTGGTTATATGGTGGTACTAATGCACAAATACTGCAAATTAGCCAAACAAGCACCCAACAATGGCAAATTTACGGAGCTATTACAGCACTGCTAACTGCCATTTTGTGGTTGCTGTTGCGTGCCTACACACCAAGCAATGTGCCCTTTGCCGATGCCTTTACTACAACCCTTAGCCTAATTGCTACCTACATGACCGCCCGAAAACAACTACAAAACTGGCTTTTGTGGATATTTACCGATATACTATATATTGGTTTATATACCTATAAGCAGTTGCCTTTGTTTGCCCTGCTATCGGTGGTGTACACCGTAGTGGCATGGCAAGGTTACGTAAAATGGAAAAAAAACTACCACAATATTACAGCTATTCGGTAATATCATCGGTATTTTGTCCCCAAAAACCGCCGTGTTTAGTAACGGTTAAGTTGCCCAATACTTTGCACTGACATGCCAAACGTAATTGGCTGTTGGGTTTATGTGGCGGAAAGCTTAACCTAAATTCCTCTATATCGGTAGCTTGGCTTACCTCTCCTTCAACGGCTACGGCGCAAGTACCACAAGTACCCAATCCCATACAATTAAGAAATTGAGCTTTGCCGTTGTGTATCAAACAGCCATTTTTTAGTAATACTTGCCTAAGATTGTCGCCCTTTTGAGCTACAAACACCTTGTCGTTGAATTTGATATAAAACATGAACGCCAAACAAACTAAACCCTAAATAGTTTGTTGTTGGCTAGGTTTTATTTTGCAACATTCTGCAAGTTACCTGCCAAAAACATTCACTGTAAATAATTAATAACACACAAACAATATGTCTACTACTCACATTACAGTTCGGGTGGCACAAACGCCCGCCGATTATGCCGCCGCCTTTGCCTTAGTAAACGAGTTGGCAGCCTACGAAAAAGCTGCCCACGAAGTAACCTTAACCCTCGAACAGTTTATTGCCGACGGGCAAGGTTCGCACCCTTTGTACCAATTGCGTGTAGCCGAAATAAGCGGTTTAGACAACAATCCCGAACCGCAAATTGCAGGCATGGCACTTTTTTACCCCATGTACTCGACCTGGAAAGGCAAAATTGTGTACCTCGACGATGTAGTTGTTCAAGAAAAATACCGCCGCTATGGCATAGGGCAGCACCTAATGAACACCGTATTAGATTATGCCCGCACCCAAAATGCCGCCCAAGTACGTTGGCATGTTTTGGATTGGAACACCCCCGCCATACGATTCTACGAAAAAATGCAAGTACGCCTCGAACCCGAGTGGATAACCTGCAAAATGGACAAAGAACTATTGTTTGCCCCAAAAAATAACTAAATTTACAATAACCTACTTGTTATTTTAGCAAATAGCACTTAACTTTGCCTCTAAAATTACACAACAATCAATCAACACATGAAAAAAGCACTTTTGGCAATCATCTTTGCCGCCCTTTCTGTAACAATGGCTTGTAAAAACAACACCCCCAACGAAGCCATCGAAAAAGCCGTTGCCGCCTATCAAGAGTCGTCGAAGGCAACAGGTATGCCTAGCAAAGGCAAAGCCGACACCTTGTTACAAGCCTACCAAAGCTATGTAGACCAAAACCCAAACGATGCCCAAACACCCGAATATTTGTTTAAAATGGGCGAAATTTACCAATTTCATCAACAATACGACAAAGGCATTGCCACTTATCAAACTATTGTAGATAAGTATCCAAACTACGAAAAAACACCGCAAGCTATGTTTTTAATGGCTTTTGCCTACGAAAACTACCTAAAAGATACCGAAAAAGCCAAACAAGCATACGAGGCTTTCTTGAAAAAATACCCTGAAAACCAATTAGCCCGAGATGCTAAATTTTCGTTGGACAATTTAGGCAAAAGCCCCGAGGAAGTAATGGACATGATTTTGAAAAAAAATAAAACCGCTACCGCCGATAGCGCTACTGCCAAACCCAAAACTAAGTAATACCTATATCTGCCAAAAAATAAAAAAGCACCTGCCAATTTGGTGGGTGCTTTTTGTGTAAAAAATATTTATCTAAAACATTCTTTTGTTCATTACTAAGCAGTTTATTATAAAAAATACATATTCGGGACAATAAAAAAAAGCACTCATCGTTTTTTTGTAGTACTTTTGCTAGGCGTAAACACACACTTTAATGTCAAACCAAACTATGTCCGAAATATTTCAAAAACTTAAACGAATAACTTATCAAGGCGTTAGCGCCCTCAATGGTGCCGTAGGCGATAAACTCCACAACACACACTTGGGTATAGAAATGAACTTTTATATCAAAAATAAAGTTGTATCACTAAACAAGCAAACATTGACACATCAATACGAGCAAGCAAAGTCGGCAATTTCGCCTAAAATTTGCATACTCATTCATGGGCTTACCCACAACGAAACCGCTTGGGAGTTTGCCAACAAAAGCGATTATGGTACCATGTTACAACACGACCTGCAATATACGCCTTTTTATTTGCGCTACAACACAGGTTTGCATATCTCGGACAATGGCAAGGCATTTGCCGCTATCTTAGAAAAACTACATCAAAATTATCCCATCGAAATACAAGAAATTTGCATTATTGCCCATAGTATGGGTGGTTTGGTTACGCATAGCGCCTGCCATTATGCACAAGAAAATAAATTTGAATGGACAAAAAAAGTAAAAAATATTTTTTTATTAGCCACTCCTCATTTAGGTTCTTTTTTCGAAAAATTTGCCAACGTAACCACTACTATTCTCGAAAATGTACCTAATTGGCAAACAAGGCTTGTGGGCAAGGCAATAAATTTAAGGAGTGCCGGTATTAAAGATTTGCGTTATGGGTATCTGACCGAAAACGATTGGAAAGACAAAAACCCTGACCAATTTTTATCAAACAATAAAATCCATACCCAAAAACTTCCGGGTGTTTCTTATTATGCCATTTCGGGAAGACTTACACAAGAAAAAAAACATTGGGTAAATCATCTTTTTGGCGATATTTTGGTGCGTACCGAAAGTGTCACTGCTCGCTCTGACAACCCTGCCGAGTTTAATTTTTCGCCCGAAAACCACCACGAGTTTGCCCAAACCAACCATTTTAAACTTACTACCATGACAGAGGTTTATGAAAAGATAAAAGAGTGGATAAACTCACCACTCTAAACAATTTCTAAAGCCCTTTGTGCTATTTGCTTGTGCAATTAGTTTAGGTCTTTTTGCTTTTAATGTTTAATAAAAACCGCTAAAATGACAAAAGAAGAAAAAGCCCAGTTTGACGCTGCTGTTAAAACAGAAGTCGAAAAAATTATTGTTGCCCATCAACAGCAGTTTGCTCAAACGTTACAAACAGTAATGAAGGATGCTCTTGATAACGTTGATAAAACCAACGAAACCCTTATAGCAGCACGCAATGCCTTAGCAAAAGAGTTAGATGCGGCTAAAGAAGAACGAGCAAAAGCCGAAAAAGAAGGCGAAAAAATGGCACAGACCTATTTCGAAGACAAACAAAAACAGTTTATCGAAGCCGCCCGCACCGAGTTGCTCCGCAACCTTACGCTAATGCACCTCGAAGCGGGTAAAACGGTGCGCGATATTGCCATTTGGCTCGATGTGCCGAAGGATTTTGTAGAAAATATCAACCAACTTATAATACACAAAGCTAAATATGCAACCAATATGCCACAACGAGTATACCTAGCAGGCAACCCCAAATTGCGTTATGTAGATATGGGGCGAGGCGGTACCATTTATTTTGAAAACCAAGAAATAACTTTTGACATGTGGTGGGAAATGGCAGGCGGTGATGCCCTCGTTATTTTGGATATACCCACCGAAGAACAATGGGAAACCCGAACTAAATTGCCCCTAGAACGACGCACCCAAACCCTTACATTTATTGCCGAGCAAATCGTAGACGACCAAATATCTGGTAATGGCTCGTTCGTTATTGGGCAAAACGTAATTACATTTTATGCAGCTAACAAAAGGTAATAACAATTTTGATGCCGACTTAAGTAAATAGGAATCGCCTATTTCATATCAGTTGTTTAAATAAATATGCCTGCCCCGCTTGACGCGGAATCGGTCTTTTTTGGGGGTGATTATTGGCTTACCCTATTTGCACAGCATAGGGCACCCCCAAAGCAAAGCAAGCGCAAGCACCCAAGCAGCACTTTTCCATGTCTGTATCAAATTGTTTTTATAAAAAAATCCCCCAACAACCTTAGCAGTTATTGGGGGATTTTGTATTAAATATGTCGATTAGCGAGGTTTGCGGTCGCTTCTCGATTCTTTTTTACTGTTGTTGTTATTTTGAGGTTCGCGTGTTCTGGCAGGTTGTGTAGCTTTACTACCACTACCGCTGCTTTTGTTGCTTTTGCTACCGCTATCAAAATTAACTTTGGGGCGGCTTTCGCTGCGGTTAGGTTTATCTATTTTAGGAGCTTTGTCTTTTTTAGATTTTTCGTTTAATTGAAAATCGTTGTTTTTGGGCTGCTCTACTTTAGGTTTTACCTGTTGCTCCAACTTAGGTTGGTCGTTGTTTTTAGGTTCAAAGTTATTTTGTTTGGGTGGAGCTGTTTCTAGGTTTTTATTGTCTTTCACCTCGTTGTTTTTACTTGGGCGTACTATTTCTTCGGTAGGTTTTGTAGTAGGCGTAAAGGTGTTGTTGGGGTTCGTTTTCACTGGGCGGTCGGGGCGCACATCGGCTGGTTGATTGGTGTTGGGTGTAAAATTGTTATCGTTGTTTTTAGGTGTTTTAATACCTACACCGTCGTTTTTCACATCGCGGTCGGGGCGGGTTGTAACGTTGCCGCGCGGTGTCGAAATGCCAATGTTGTCGGTTTTGCCGCCTTGCGGTGGCGTAGTGCTTGGGCGGTCGGGGCGAACACCGTTGTTGTTACCTATCTGATAAACGCCGTAGTTGTTGTTATTACTGGCATTGGTATTGCCATAGGTATCTTTACCTTGGCGTGGCCCATACGATTTGCCGCCATAAGTGTCGTTATTATCACCTGTGTAGTAAGGTCCGTAGTTGTTAATTACGGTTATGTTGTTACCATATCCGTAGCCATAGCCGTAGCCATAGCCGTTCCATGGGTTATAAGGGTTTGCACAGTAGTTGTTACCCCAGCCGTTACCCCAACCGTTACCCCAACCGTTATTCCAACCATTACCCCAGCCGTTATTCCAGCCACCATAAGGGTTGCCATAAAACATTTGTGGTTGGTTCCAGCCCCATGCCCACCATGGGCGCGGACGCATAAATATAACTGGCGAGTAGAAATACGAAACCGCAAAGGGGTCGTAGTAGATGGTTTGCCCCCACAAAAACGGATTTGGGTCGTACCAATATCTATCCACATAATAGCCGCTGTAATAGCTACTGCCATATACGGGGTTATGGAAACGACGGATGCGCGACGAGTAGTAATATTCGTATTCGTCATCGTCGGCAAATACGTATTGTTCGTCGTTGTTATCGTTATCGTAGTAATTATTAGTTACATACGTATCGCCACCATTTTGCGTGGTGGTAGTTGATTGTGGTTGTGTATAGTCATACACATCATCTTGCGCAAATGCTACAGTAGGCAGCAATGCAGCCAATACCCAGAAAGTTAAATAATGAATTGTTTTCATAGCCAAAATAAATTGGTTTAATAGGATAAAATGGTCTAATAATTGTACTAGATTAGACACAAAGATAAGGCAAATGGTTTATTGTACGAGTACTTTTTTTTAAAAAAAAGTGGTTTTTAGGTATTAATTGGCTATAAATTTTGCTAAATGGGTTAATGTTTGCTAAAATCACCACAATACCCTATCATAGTGTCCTTATAATTGCGTATCTTTGCCCAATTGTTACAGCGTATACCATCTTAAACAAACAAAATTTATTTTATTGCATGAAAAACCTAACGCTACTCATTTGCTGTTTTATGATAAGTATTTGCAATGCACAAGCACAATTGCCTAATGGCAGCATTGCTCCCGATTTTACCCTTACCGACATAAATGGCAACACACACCATTTGTACGATTATCTGAACCAAGGCAAAGGGGTGTTAATAGTTTTTTCGGCAACGTGGTGTAACCCCTGCTGGAACTTTCACAGCACAGACGTTCTCGAAAACACCTACGAGCAATATGGACCTAACGGAAGCAACGAGCTAATGGTATTTTTTATAGAAAGCGACCCAGGCACTACCTTAGCCCAGCTACAAGGCATTGGCTCGACACAAGGAAACTGGACAGCAGGTGTAACTTATCCAATGTTTAACCCAACTACCTCAACCGTTATAAATGCTTATGCCGTAGATGCTTTCCCTACCTTATACAGGATTTGCCCAAACCGAACTATTGCGCAAGTACCTGCTAGTTTATCACTTACCACCTCGTATTTGCGCAACCAAGTTATTGCTTGCCCACAAGCAGCAACGGGCAACGACCCCGCCTTGCTTGCCTATACCGGCGAGGCTACGTTTTGTAGCCAAGTAGAGCCTATTGTAATGTTGCAAAACAACGGCACTTTGCCCCTTACCCAAGCCACCATTACGGCTATGGCAGGCACACAACAACTAGCATCGGTTAACTGGACTGGTAATTTGACAACCTACAATACCGCCAATGTATCGTTGGGTAACATACCCTTAAGTACAGCCACCACCGTACAATTTATAGTTACATCGGCAAGTGGCAATATCATCACCTCAAACGACCAAATATCAAAACTGCTACTGCCCGCCACTACTACCAACGGTACTATAGTGGTAGATATGTATAGCGACAATTGGACACTCGACGACCAAACACGCTTTTTTATCGAAGATGGAAACGGCAATACCGTACCTGGCACGCTTACCACCAATATACCCGAACTACAAACACTTAGCTATACCTTTAGTATACCACCAGCCGCCAATTGCTACCGTTTTGTTATCCAAGATGGCTATGGCGATGGGATGACCTATTCTAGTGGGTCTATTAATGTACATGATAGCAACGGAACAAGCATTTTTAACAATGCCAACTTTGGCTCCGAAGGCGATTCTTATTTTAATGTACCGCTGCAAATACCCACTGTTAGGTTAAAAGCCTACTTAGAGGGCACTTACAACCTAACTAATGCCAACATGAACACCACCAACAGTAGCCTTTTACCGCTACAGCAACCCTACAACACTGCCCCTTGGAATTACACCGGCACCGAATCGGTTACTACCATACCCACAGGCGCCGTAGATTGGGTGTTGATAGAAGCACGCGATGCCAACAACCCAAGCCTAATAATTGACCAAGCGGCTGCATGGTTGTTAAACAATGGCAATGTGGTAGATTATCAAAACACCAGTCAAGGTGTGCGATTTAATGACCTAAATAGTGGCAGCAGTTATTTGTTTGTAATACGACACCGCAACCACTTGGCAGTAATGAGCCGCCTGCCCGTTACCGTTACTAGTGCACCACACACCACCATAGATTACGATTTTACCAATGCCGTAACTCAAGCTATTGGCGGTAATCAGTTAAAATTGGTTGGCACTAACGCCTACGCACTATTTGCGGGCGATGTAGATGGTAATGGTATTATCAATGCTTTTAACGATTATAACACCTACATAAACACCAGCAACATGGGCTACAAACTTGCCGACATTAACCTAAACGGCTTGCCCGATAGCGGCGATATTAACCTTTGGAAAAACAACGTAGGCAAATTAGGTATCGTTGAATTGCGGTACTAAATAAGCCTTAGTACATATTGGTCTATAATCAATAATTAACAATCAATAATTGCAAAAAATGCACCTAATACTACTGACCGATGTAGGCACGCTTAACCCCGATGCTTACCAAGCAACACCCGCTAATATGCTCTTTTTTTGGGCAATTGGTTTTATAGTAGGCATGGGCTTGCTATTTGCCGCCTATTGGGTACGCCGTAGAGATAAAAAACGTTAATAGTTTCGTCTATCAAAATGTATTTTGGGGGTAAATATGCCCTATTTCAATATAACTCAAAAACAGTTAACCAAAGCCTATTATAAGGCACAAAAAAACCGTTGTTAGATAGCCTACTATCCAACAACGGTTTTATTATAACGAAAAAAAATGGGAATTGCTATTTCACCGCATCAACTACTGCTTTAAAAGCAGCAGGGTGGTGCATTGCCAAATCGGCAAGTGCTTTGCGATTAAGGGTTAAGCCCGCTTTGTGGACTTTACCCATAAATTGTGAGTAGCTAATACCTTCGGGACGGCAAGCAGCATTAATACGTACAATCCAAAGACTGCGGTATTGGCGTTTTTGAGCTTGCGACCTACGTAGGCAAATTGTAAACCGCGTTCGTGAGCGTTTTTGGCAACGGTCCAAACATTTTTGCGGCGACCCCAATAACCTCGCGTTTGTTTTAGCACCTTTTTACGGCGTGCGCGCGAGGCAACATGATTGACTGACCTTGGCATGTTGTGAAATTTTTAAAAATTAACGACCCGACATAAGCGTGTATTATGCAGGTAAATCTGCTTGTGCTACTTTAAGTTAGCAGATTTTTTGACTGATGGGTCACGAAAGGTGAAAAAAACTAGCTTTTGGCGATAAACCATTGGCTAAAACAAAACAATTACACTTGGCTTGCAAAGCAATTTCTGGCACATCTTAGATGCAAAGCAACAATCTCACACGAGCCATGTCGCACGGTTTAACAACCGCTGAGCGACCTAGTCTGCGTTTTTGTGATTTGCTTTTGTGTGTCAAAAGGTGACGTTTGCAAGATTTGTGTCGTTTAACTTTTCCGCTGCCTGTAAGCCTTAAACGCTTTTTAGCAGCCGAATGTGTTTTCATTTTGGGCATAACACAAACAATTTTATCTTTGCTTTATACAAACAAAGAACTTTGATGATGAATACTGTTCTTAAACGGCGTGCAAAGGTACAGCTTTTGTTGCTGTATAACAACTTTTTTCCAAAATAATTTGTCTTTTTTTAAGCCAACCTTATTATTTGGTGTTAAAACAAGCCTTCTATCGACAAATAACGCTCGCCGGTGTCGTAGTTAAAGGTTAAAATGCGGCTACCTGCGGGTATTTCCGGGATTTTTTAGCTACTGCCGCCAACGATGCCCCTGACGAGATGCCAATAAACAAACCCTCTTCGCGGGCGGCGCGGATAGTGTATTCAAAGGCTTCTTCTTTGGTAACGGTAATCATTCCATCAAGTACTTCGCGGTGTAGGTTGCTGGGTATAAAGCCCGCACCAATACCTTGTATGGGGTGTGGCGAGGGGCTACCGCCGCTAATAACGGGCGATGCTGCTGGCTCAACACCAAATACTTTTAGGTTAGGAAAATGTTTTTTTAGCACTTCGGCACAGCCTGTAATGTGTCCGCCCGTACCAATACCCGTAATTAGGTAATCTATCCCCTCCGGAAAATCGGCAAGAATTTCGAGGGCGGTTGTGCGACGATGCACCGCAATGTTAGCTGGATTGTCGAACTGTTGCGGCATCCAGGCATTGGGCGTACTTTGGGTAAGTTCGGTGGCTTTTTCTATGGCTCCTTTCATACCTTTTTCGCGGGGCGTAAGCACAAACTCGGCTCCATAGGCAGCCATCAATCGGCGGCGCTCTATCGACATAGACTCGGGCATCACCAATATTAAACGGTAACCTTTAACGGCGGCAACCATTGCCAAACCAATACCCGTATTGCCCGACGTAGGCTCGATAATTACGCTACCTGCTTTTAATACACCGCGTTGTTCGGCATCTTCTATCATAGATAAAGCAATGCGGTCTTTGATGCTACCGCCCGGGTTAGCGCGCTCTAACTTAACCCACACCTCGCTGCTGCCATCAAACAAACAGTTGATGCGCACATGAGGCGTAGAGCCAATTGTTTCAAGAACATTGTTGCATTTCATACGTTAATAGTGTTTTTACAGTTGTGAACAACTAAATTGGTTCAAAGTTTATTTTCGAGGTGCAAAGATACAAAATTTGCCTTAAAATTTCGTGTTTTTTCGTAACTTTGCCCGCTACAAAAAAAAAGTGATTTTTTTAGAGTAATTTACCCTGCTCATCGTCTACCTCATTAAATGAAATTATAGCCAATGGATGATCATTTAGTAACACAACCAAGCAGCATCGTTGATACAATAAGGCAATATAGCAAACAACTGTTTGGCTTTATTAGGGGCAAAGTGCCTAGCAACGAAGATGCCGAAGATATTCGCAAGAGGTGTGGTATCAGTTGAGTAAAGTGGTAGATTTAGACGAAATAGAAAGCGTATCGGGGTGGTTGTATAGGGTGGCACGAAACAAAATTACGGACAGGTTTCGGAAAAAAAACGCCGAAGCCTTAGCCGATTTTATTTACCAAGACGAAGACGGCGACTTCAATTTTAGGGATATTTTATTGCCCGACACATCGGCAACACCCGAAGATAATTTTTTTAAAGAGCTGTTCTGGGAGGAACTATTGAGTGCCTTAAACGAACTACCCGAAAACCAACGCAACGTATTTATCTGGAACGAGTTAGAAGACCTAACCCTCCAAGAAATTGCCAACAAAACCAACGAAAACCTCAAAACTATTATCTCGCGAAAAGGCTATGCGGTAAAACACCTGCGAAAACGCCTCCAAAATTTGTATAACGAACTAAACAACCTTTAAACACCATGCAACACAATTATAAAAAAGGCGCTCGGTTTTTCCCTTTGTTTGCACTCCTTTTCTTTGCTTTGGCATCGTTGGCAGTGCAATTGTTGTGGAACTGGATAATAGCCCCTACTTTTTCGCTAATATCGTTTAGTTATTGGCAAGCAATGGGTTTGCTTGTTCTTTGTCGTATTTTATTTGGGCATCCTAGCTTTGGTAGACACCACAACCGCCCACCTTTTAGCGAACAACCAACATCGCAACGCCAAAAATGGATGAACATGACCGAAGAAGAACGCCAACAGTTTAAAAACGAATGGAAAAAACGCTGCGAAAAACGAGAAAACTAAGCTAATTTGATGCAGACATTGGAAAGTCGTAATTTTCAATATACGCCCGCCATGCAAACAGTTTGCGCCCGCCCCGCTTGACGCGGTAATGTCTTTTTGGGGTGATGCTTAGCACTCCCTAACTCGACTAGTTGGTGGCACCCCCGAAATCCAGTAAGCGCAGACAGACAATAAACCAGCTTTTAATGTCGGTATCAAAATCGTTCCTCAAAATCATTACTTCATCTGGCAAAACCACCAAACTGTGCCAAATACTACCTCAAATCTGCCCAAAATACTATTTATTGGCTTTTTTTTATGTATCGCCCACATTTGTTGTTCATCAAACAGCAAACAAATACCAATACCTAACAACAAACAAACTACTGTTGATGTTGTTGCCTTGTCGCAAGATTTACTATTGGCAGCCCGCACCAACGAGTGGCAAACCGCCGATAGCCTTTGGCAACAATTAGCCTTATTAAACCAACCTTTATTAAGCCAACAACTAAACACCGATGCCCATAAAAAAGCTTTTTGGCTTAATTTATACAATGCTACGGTGCAGTATCAGCTAAAAAGACGCATAATTTGTACAAAAATCGCAGTCGTTTTTATGCTACCCGTTTTGTTCAAATAGCCCAACAGCAGTTGTCGCTTGATGATATAGAGCATGGCATTTTGCGGCGTTCTAAAATAAAACTTAGCTTAGGTTACTTAAATAAATGGTTTATTGGGCATTTCGAGCAGCAAATGCGAGTAGCTAAACTCGACCCACGCATTCATTTTGCCCATAATTGCGGAGCCAAAAGTTGCCCTGCCATAGCCTATTACTCGCCCGAAAAAAGATGAACAACTCGAAACAGCCACAAAAGGTATCTTAGCAACGAGTGCGAAACAGGTAGCTAATGATGCCTTAAAAATACCTATATTATTTAGTTGGTTTAGAGCCGATTTTGGCGGAACCAAAGGTATTTACCAATTTTGCAACACTATCAAATTATTACCAACAACGCTAAACCCAAATTAATCTACAAAAACTACACTGGGATTTAGAATTAGATAATTATAGGTAAAAAAATACAAAAATTAGCCCCTTCTTTATGTCTGCTGTGTTAAAAACACCTACCTTTGTTGCAAACAAACGCTTATGTTATTACCGCCTCGTTTGCAAAAAGGTGATATAATTGGTTTTTTTTCGCCATCTAACCCTGCCACCCACACCGCGCCCACACGCTTCGAAAGAGCAAAAACTTTTTTACAAACCAAAGGATTTAAGCTAATAGCAGGCAAGCTAACCAGCAAATCGGATAATTATCGGTCGGGTAGCATTGCCCAACGTGCCGATGAGCTAAACGAGCTTATTTATCATCCACAAGTAAAATGTATTATATCTACCATTGGTGGAAGCAATTCAAACTCCATATTACCTTATATAGATTACGGAGCCATTCGTAAGCAGCCCAAAATATTTATTGGCTACTCGGATGTTACCGCTATTTTACACGCCATTTATACCCAAACAGGCTTAGTTACCTTTTACGGTCCGGCATTAGTAGCATCGTTTGGCGAGTTGCCCCCTTTTGTAGACATTACCTACAGCTACTTTGCCGATACCCTACTACACAATCGGCACTTGCCCTATTTATTGCCAACACCACCTATAACCACCCAAGAAACAATACCTTGGGAAACCCAAACACGCAGCAAAATACCCGAAACCAATAAATTACATACCATTATTGGCGGACAAGCAGTTGGCAGATTGATAGCAGGCAACCTTAATACCATGTGGGGCTTTGCCAATAGCCCATACAGTATTGCTATTCAACAAGGCGATATTTTATTAATTGAGGATAGCCTGAAAGACATTGCCACCGTAGAACGGCTTTTTTCGATGTTGTTACTTAACGGAACCCTCGATAAAATAGGGGGTATTGTGCTAGGTAAACACGAAAAATTTGATACCCAAAACACCCACAGGCAACCCAGCGATGTGCTATTAGAGGTATTGAAAGATAGGAAAATACCTATTTTAGCTAATTTCGATTGCTCGCATACACACCCTATGCTTACCGTGCCAATTGGCATAAAAGCCCAACTCAATGCCACCAACCAAACATTAACCTTGCTACAAAACTGGGTTTGCTAGTTTTTAATGTGCCTATCATCAAAAAAAATTAAAGTGTTTTTAATAATACATTACCCCAAACACATAAAGCTAGTGTTAAAAAAAAGCAAAGTAAACAACCACGTTTACCTAAGTGCTACTTCGTGGTGTGGTGAAAAACTTAAGCGCAACTATGGTGTGGGTGCGAACGACAAAATAATTACAAAAAAAAAGAACAATGTAAACCTACCATGAAAGCGGTTATATGTACAAAATATGGACAGCCAGAAGTATTAAAAGTTGAATTGGTTGATAAACCTATTCTAACGACAACAGAAATTTTTAGTTAAGATTATTGCTTCGGCGATTAACTCTGGTGATGTGAGGGTTAGAGGGGCTTGTTGTCGAAGGTTTTATGAAAATAGTAATGCGTTTTGTTCTTGGTTTTCCAAACCTCAATAAACCTATTTTGGGAACTGTGTTTTCCAGGCATTGTAGAGCAAGTAGGGAGAAAAATGTAACTAATTTTAAAATCGCTGACAAGTATTTGGTATTACAGGTTTAAATTTGGAACCTATGCAGCATATATAGCGGTATCGGGTAAAAGTACTGTTGTTAAAAAGCCATTCAATGCAACATTTGAAGCGACAGCAATTTGTTTTGGAGGGCAGACAACATATTACTTTTAAAAAAGCAAAATTTCAGAAAAATCAAACTTAAGTATTGATTTATGGGGCGACAGGGTCGTGAGGAACAGCCATACAAATGGCTAAATACTATAATGCCGAAGTTACTGCGGTTTGCAGCGAACAAGGTAAAGAACTTTAAAGAACTTGGTGCTGATAAAATTATCTTATACACAAAGAAGACTATAAAAATTCCAAAGTTTGATATTATTTTTGATACAGTCAACCGATACCAAAACAATGTACTCATTTGTTAAATGATGGAGTATTTTAAGTCAGTTGAAGGTTAAGTAGCATCAGATGAAATAGAACAATTGACGTTTTTACGTAGGTTATTTGAAAAGGAAACTATTGATAAAATATGCTCAATAGAATGAAGTTATAGCAGCTCACAGATAATGTGGTTCATTGAAAAGAAAGGAAATGTTGTGCTAAATTGCAGAATAACATAATGCCCGACAATATTGTCGGGCATTTTGTTAATATTCATAAATGGGTTCCCTATATTAAACAACGTATTAGGCTTCGTCGGTAAAAAACTTTATAAAAAAATTTAGTTCTTCTTCGAAGGTACGTATAGAATGGTAAATTCAACAGCTTCACCGCTTAGTTTTAACTCAATAACGCTGTATCTAGTTAATATTTGGTTTTAAATTTTCATTTCATCTGTTTTACTACCACCATCGGCTGCGAAATCTGAAAAGTCGGGTTGTTCCAGTCCATTTTCTGCTTCGTATTGTTCTTTAAACTTTCAAACTCTACCATACTGCTCCTTCTTCTAGCACTGTTTCGGCAAAATCTTCTACGTCAAAGTTATCGTGTTCGGCAAAGTAGTTTATTGATTTGCTCATAAACAATACCTCTTCTTTTTTGCCTTCCATTTCGGGGCTTATCTCGTCGCAAAATGCACTACACAATTGTATGTAGTTTTGGGTAGTAAAAGCTCGGTCGTGTACGCGCTCGGTGTGCAAAAAATCGTCGGCAATATTGGGCTTCGCTGCTACCTTTATTTGCTTATCTCACCACCAACATACGGTAGCCTTCGGTGGCGGCAGTTTAAAAATTAGGCAACCTTTGTCTAACTTTTCGTACATTAATACCACTTTTCGTAGTTAATGGTCACCTCTTGTTGCGTGCTCATGGGTTTAAATACGTATCTTTGTTTTCTGATTTAAAGATGCCGATAGCATCAACAATTTCATCGTCTAGCACACAATCCGGAGAAATAAGCCACATAAAACTCGCCACTATAGCTTTGGGTTAGTGTAGATTATTGTAGAGGTGTTTTGATATATTAACCGATTGAGCAAACAAGCTACTTGCATCAGTAAATATTTGTTGACAATAATTATACACTTCGTTTAGTTCTAACTTAGCATCGTGGCTAAACTTAAAAAACTCATCGGCATTTTTAAAAGGCGATAAAAAATAATCGAGCAACACATTGCGCAAGGTTTCGTCGCTAATATTATATAAATCATCGGCAAGTAATACCCCTTCTTCGCGTAATTTGTTACCAACACGGTGCAAAGCCAACGATTTGAAGGTAATTTGGGTAAAATTGAGCATCAGAAAAATTTTTTTTAGGAAAATGGTACAAATTTGGCGCAAAGATAGTACCTTTGCGGGGCAATTCATAGCAGACGTTAAACAAACGCCAAAATTAAAGTTGCAACCACAAAAAAGGGGGATTAGCTCAGCTGGCTAGAGCGCTTGCATGGCATGCAAGAGGTCATCGGTTCGACTCCGATATTCTCCACATACCCCAAAAAACGGCTAAAAATCAGCACATTATGGTTCACCTCAAGGTGAACCGATGCTGATTGAAGTCGGTCACAATCCATTGGCTGCTAAAAAAATAGTCAATGGAACAAAAAAAATGCCTAGCTCGTACCTACAAAACTTATCCTGTAACACCTACCGAAGCCGACATGACGAAGGTATGGTACATATATTGTGTGCAGGACAAGACGATACGATACAAGCAGCACCCCATCACACGCCAATCGGTCAATAATCAGCAATTGACCTTCGCGCAGCGGTTAGCCATCGCCAATGGCATCTGTGCATACTACAATACGGCGGCTACTGCTGCAATTCCTACCCCAGCACCATCAGCGGTGCAAAAGTATTCTCCCTTCATCATCACACGGCTTCGTGGGACATTGGCAGATGCCAAGCCCAATATTCGCAAGTCGACGCATAATACATACACCTCTAAAATTAATATTTTAGAGGCTTATTTGCGTCAACATGATATTGCAGAATTAACGCAAGATGTAGCGGAACGATTCTTGGCAGAAATTAAAGCTACACGGAAGCCTGCCACCGTGAATGCTTACAAGGTGACAATACAGCGACTGCTGCCGAAGGAAGAGAAAAAAATATTAGACGATGCGAAGCACCTAAAAGTGTTCCCAGAAGGAGCAATGTATTTCACACGGTCCGAGATAGTACGGCTGCACGAAACCATTGCACCGAAACATCCGCAATTATGGCTCGCTTGTATGTTCGTGTTCTATTGTTTCATTCGTCCGCGTGCCGAGCTGCTGAAGCTACGTATCTCTGACCTTAATTTTCAGGCACACACATTGACAGTGCCTGGTGATGTATCGAAGAACCACCGGACACAGACTGTTGTAATACCTCGCCCACTAATGACCCTGCTGGACGAGTGGCAACTGCACCGATACCCAAAAAACTATTACATTATCGGGAAAAATGGAACACCCAATGATGTGCCAATGCCTAATAATTATCTTGGCGAACAGCACCGATTAATACTACTGTCGTTGGGCTTCGATACGCAGAAATACAAAATGTATAGCTGGAAGAACACAGGATTGATTGAAGCCATTAAGAGCGGTATTGATATTGTGTCGTTGCAGCGGCAAGTTCGCCACCATTCGCTGGACCAACTGAACCAGTACTTGCGCGAAGTAGGAGCGATACAGTGTGCACAGCTATACACCCATTTCCCGAGCATAGAGCAATTGAAACCCACCGACTCTGTGCTGCACAATTATATTGACGATATGCTACGACTACTACAGAATGCCCAACGACATGAAGTACCGAAAAACGAACGCTACCAACTATCGCTAATGCGTGCCGAGATTGACCGCATAATAGGCTAACAAAAAGCCGCACCAAATTGGTGCGGCTTTTTCGTTGAGATAAAGCGTATCATCTTCTGACATCGAGAAGCTGATAGATCGTTAGCTGTTTTTTATTTTGCCAGCTTTCGTATTTTTTCTACATCTTGGAGTAACCGTTGATAATCCGCAACTTACGTATTACGAACACACATTTTTTTAAAACAGCAACAAATCCTCTCCATAACCCACCTGCGGTTCATTTACCACCTGTGGTGTCTTGCTTACTGCTTTCTTCTTATCCCACAAACCTGCCTTAACCTCCTCCTCATGTATTTTATGGTTCAGCTCCAACAGCCGCTTCAATACTTCTTTCCTGGCATCGGGATGAATGGTAAAACGAACCCTGTCATTCTCCGGTAAATAATCCACTTCGTAAAAATCATGACGGATATTTATTCCTCCCCCCTCGGGGGAGGCTAGGTGGGGGCTCCACCCATAAGCATCTAACACCGCCTCATCCATTTGCACATGCAGCTCACGGAGTTTGAGAATGCCTTGTATGGCTTCATTAAATGAAATGGTATTAGCTGTTTTTTCTAAATGCTTTTGCAGAGATGCAACCTGTTTGTCTTTGTCATTAATGCTTTGGGCTGTAATGGCATTGCTGTGAAACAGATTATAGGTTTTGGTAAGCCCTAATTGCATACCCAACATAAGTTGTTTGCGGTGTTCGTGGTAGGCTTCACCAATGGTTTCTAATTGCTGCTCTTGTTGTGGGTTGAGGTTTTGAGGGAAGGGAAATGTTTCAAAACAATCAGTATTAGTGTATCTCAAATCAAATCTTAATGATGACCCAAATTTTCTTGCCCAATATTCATGTACTGAGGAAGATAAAATTGAAAACTCTGAATTGTTATCAAATAAAATCACATTTGTTCCAACATCGTATACATAATTTTGGGGACAAATTGAAAGCTTAAATATTTGGTGACTCGACATACAACCAATATTCTACTTTTCGATTTTATCTCTTTATATAATTTTGGATTTCTTTCGGCATATCGCCACCAGTTGTCTCTATATACTGCTCTTTTCAGTATATCTCTTTCTGGCTTAACAGCCTCTTTTAAAACATTGTAGCATAGTGGAAATTCTTTTGCTACATATTCTTCATTCCAATCAAAAAAGTTAATAATTTTTCTCGATGGGCATAAATCAGGAGATCCGTTAACATCGCTACCACATAAATAATCGAAAATGACCGTCTCATATTTTTTATCACTATTTAAAATATTATTCACCTGCTCCTTATCAAGAATGAAACCTTTGCCTAACACAACAGTTCCTACATAACATATACCAGAGCTGGAAATGAGTTTTGAAGGCAATGAGCCACTTTCATCTTCATCTAAAAATGTAGAAATACTTTTTACTTGCTTATTCTTTAAAACTATTAAATTTCCCCATGAACCTTTTGTTATGGATAGTAATGCAACCTCTAAGTTAGCGACACCGGGCCATCTCATTGACTTGACAGCAAATATTATTGTTCCAAATTTCACAATTTCATCTAAACCTGTTATTCGTGTATCTGTCTGTGAGATTGTATTTGTTGTAATAATTGAAAGTTTGCCATCCTCTGATAACACATCGAAAATTCTTCTTAAAAATAAGCAACCAAATCTGTTAATCCGCCAGCGGGAAAGTAATTTTCTTTTAAATAATTTAAATACGAATCCCCGAAATTAGTACTGATTTTTTTCCCTCCTAAATATGGAGGGTTTCCTAATATGCAATCAAATCCCCCTTCATTAAACACTTCCGGGAACTCAATAAACCAATGAAAGAACCTTTGTTCTTGTGCTACTGCTGCTGCCTTCGCTACTTTTCTATCCTGCCATCCTTTATAACCGCTAAGTATTAGGCGGAAATCGGCATCGGTCATCAAGCCCTCTTTATTGGCTTCGGTTTTAGGAATAAAGAATTGGGCAACCTGTGTATCAGCCATTGCCTTTAAAAAAGTAAAGCCCTTGCCAGCAATAAATTTTTTGTAGGCTTTTGTCTTGCGTTCTATTTCATCGGGGGTGGTTTCGGGTAGTTGGTTAAAAGTTTTGTACTCTGCCATTGCTTCTTGTACAGAGTTTTCGGTACTTTTTTCAAAATCGGCTTTTAGCTGTAAACTTTTGGCAATTCTTTCTTTGCGTTCTTTTACGTTTTTATCACGCCAAGTTTTGGCAATGTCTTTATCATCACTCGGCAGGGTTGTAAAGGCTTCGTCGGCAATGCCATTTTCTAGGTCGCTGCGGTGTGCCAGGCCCACAATGGCATCGCCACATTTAGTATGGTGGTCTAAAAAGTTAAGCGGTTCTCTGGGTTGTATGCTTCTAGCCAAAGAGCAATTTTGCAAAGCTCAATAGCCAAAGGGTTTTTATCTACGCCATAAATGCAATTACGCACCACATCTTTCATGGCTTTGCGTATGGCTACTGGGTTGGGTTGTTCTTCATCGGTTTGCACCTTTGCTATTTCCAAAGCCAAGCTTCGGGCTGCACTTAATAGGATGTGGCCGCTACCACAAGCCACATCGGCAATTTTTAAACTTAACAGCGATCGAATTGTACTTTCTTTTGGTTGTCTTCTTTTGTTGGTAAGGTTTAATACGGTCTTCAATCAAGTATTGGAGTGAATGCTTAATCAGCGGTTGCACCAATTCTTCGGGTGTATAGTGGCTACCACTTTTGCCTCTTTCATTGCTGCTGTCAAAACTGCAACTGTATTGTTCGCTTCCTTCAATTTTTTTGATGTTTAATTTTAGTTCCAGCAAACCTTCGTACACCGAGCCAAATTCCTCTACATCCAGTCCGCCATAGTTAACGGCAATCAATACCCCATTGTTGTTTTCAAAATAACTTAGGGATTTAATGATGTTCAGCAATACTGCATTGCTCAGGTAGCATTGGTGTAAATCGTATTGGTTATTACTTATGGCATGGTAGCCAACCAAATCGCCTTGTAGGCTCATAATACCGAGTTTTTTCCGCCAATTTCTTTTTTCTCGAACAAAGAAAAGGTGCTTACCAAACTTTGCCATAAGTCGTAATGGCGGTTGGCATCGGGGGGCAGTAGTTTTTTGGCTAATTTTCGTAACCGCAGCAGGCTGTAATAATTGAAATAGATGTGATTGAAGCGTTTGGTTTCGGGTGTTTTGCTATCGGCATATACGAGGTTGCGTTCCTCGATTACAAACAAAAAAAGCAAGCGGTAAATGATACGTAATTGGTGGTGGTAATATTCATCAGTATCGATATTTCCGGCAGCAACAGTCTCACGCAATGCTGCATTATTAGGATGGTTGATAAAACCATTGGCTAAGTTTTTAATAGCCACTTTAACTGCTTCGCCTAATTTATTGCGGATGGTGCTACCGGCTTCTAAACCTTCCTGATGGTATTTCTCCATGATGCTGTCAGCCCCGGCATCTACCTTTTTAGGCATACGGCTGGCATGAAGCACACGGTAGAGAATGACGAAATCGGAATACAAATCCTCTTCCATCATTTTTTCCAGGTTAAACTCTACATAGCTTAGCGGGTAATTCGGCTGGCATCGCGCAGCAAACGCAGTTGGCGACCATTGGTAACCATGCCATACAGGTGCTCGCTGCAATTGAGGTACTCCTGCAACATGGCATGGGGCGATACACGGAGTTGTTTATTTTCCGGTCTTTTATCTAACGATTCGTGGTAGCCACCTACATACACAGGGAAATTATCCAAATTGCTATCTCGGTAGCCAATAGGAAATGATTTGCCGTTGAGTTCTTCGCCTTTACGGTCGAAAGTAAGGTTGTAGTAAAGATTAGTCAAAAAGGGTGAAATCCAGAAATTGCGGGTTTCGGTAGTTCCTGTTTCACCTTCCTTTAATCGGTTTAGTTTGCTTTTATAAATAGTCCATTGATCTTTGGCTTCCTGCCATGCCAAGCTTATTTCATCTTTCAGTTTGGCATTTGTCAAATCAGGATTAAAATCTTTGCCTTGCTGAAAAGTTGCCTGTTTCGGTACGGATTTTTGGCCAGTAAATCAGTGAAAGAATGGAGCCTTGTATGTCTATTGATGGGAAGTTCATGTTTAATACTTTATTATTTTCCAATAGCCGCCTTTATCGGGACCAATACGTTCAATTATCTGCTGCTCTTTCAAGCGTGAAATTTGCTTTTCGATAGCTCTTGTGCTTATCCCCAATTGCTTTGCTAATTCAGGAATTGTTATTTCCTTATTTTGAGTTATAAGTTCAATAATTTTCACCGAACTTTTCACCGAACTTTTCACCGAACTTTTCACCGAACTTTTCACCGAACTTTTTATTGGGCGTTGCAGAATGACAATAAA
>JADKCK010000032.1 GCA_016718845.1 Sphingobacteriales bacterium | reverse complement strand
TGCATCAACAAAACAGCTGTGTTCCACATATCTTATCCCGACCAAGCTTGCTGCATAGCCAATGCCGACCCTACCTTCTTACAATTCAACGCCAACCAAGTTGTACCTTACAACACTGGCGGCACCCCCAACTACACTGCACCTGCCGTAACGGCTACCATTACGCCCACATCTCCCAACAACCCATTTGGCGCAGGCGTAGGTACAGCCGCTAACCCTGTGCGCATAAATGGCGATATTACCATACCCTCGGGGGCAACCATTACCTTTGATGGCATGAACTTTGAATTTGGCATAAACGGACGCATTAAAGTAGCCACCAACGGGCGCTTAATTATTACAGGTAGCACACTAAGGGGCAACCCACTTTGCCAAACCATGTGGCAAGGCATACGCGTGCAAGGACCCGGCGAAAACCTTAAACGCCTTACAACAGGCGGCATACGCAACTATGGCATAGTAGAGCTAACAGGTAATGTTAACATAGAAGATGCCATTATTGGCGCAGCAGGCATGTACACACCCCTAATTCCGCCCAATGCACTACTTAGCCAAGTAAACCAAGCCCAAGACCTTAACACCCTTAGCACCCTTATTATGCCCGCTTATACCAGCAACAATGCCGCACACCAAACAGCAGGTGGCGTTGTTAGGGTAAATGGGCATGTTATTAACTTTACCAATTGTTTTCAGGGCGTAAACCTAAGTTGGTATAGGTACAATGGGGGTATCGATGCTCCGTCGTGGGTGCATCAGGGTAATTTTGCGGCTACCCGCACCTTGTGGTACCCCTTCTCGCAGTTGCCCACCGCGGCAGGCACTATCACCGAGGTAGGCGTAGTACTTAACTACTACAACAGCATTGACATAAACTTAAGCCGTTTTACCAATACCCTATATGGCATACGAGCATTTGGGGCTTACCAAGCAACATTTGGCAAAAACAACATTTTTGAACGCACTAATTTTGTAGATAAAGACATGGTAGGCATATCGGTGTTTAACTTCGAGAACTCGCCCGTAACAGAGAGCGATGTAACAATAACCGACAACGATTTTAACAACCTAACCATTGGCATGCAATAGCCGGCACCGATTTGAACATAGCGGGAAACCGCATTAACGCCACCACAGGCACCAGCTATGCAGGGGCATTGCTGTATGGCTGCACCTATACCGCAAAAAACAACGACATACGCAGTTGCTATACAGGCATAGCCTCGCAAGCCGACCAAAACATACCCAACCTAATTAAAGCCAACACCTTTGATTACTGCATTGTAGGCACCTGGGCACGCGGCGACGACACAGGCTTGCAAATTGTTTGCAACGATTTTGACCACTACCTAACAGGCATTGCCATGAGCAACGCCACCCTTGTAGCACCCGAACCCGGCGTATTGGACGACCAAGGGAGTTGTACTACTTTAGACCCTAATCCCGCCGACAATTTGTTTTTAACGGGCACTAACCCGCCCATATTCCCCGATTTATTGTCGAACACCACCGACAGCTACATTTACTATTACCGCACCACAGGCACCGATTACCAGCCAACCGCTTCGGCTAATCTCAATCCAATTTTGTGTACTGACGTTCCAGAGTCTCGCGCAGAAAATTGTGCTGATTTTGTATTAAGTGCCAACGATGTCATCAATATCATAGAAGGCACTACCCAAGACCAAGAGATGATAAAAACCATCAGGCGCTTGGTGCAGGTAGACCACGACACAACGGCTGCCGTTAATTTGTTGGCTACCGTAAATAGCCGCGCCGCCAAACGCATGGCATTAGAGTATTACATTAAAAAAGCTATGTTTAATGCCGCCCAGCAGCTACTAAACAGCCTACCTACCACCACCCAAGACGACCAGTTTTTTAAACAACTAAGCACCATTAAGCGCGATTTAGCACAAAGCAACCGAAGTATTTTTGAGCTAACAACCGCCGAAATAGCCACCATTACCAATATAGCCAACTACCGCACCCGCACCAGCTTTGAGGCACAAGCAATACTGTATTTGGTACAGCAACGCGAGTTTC
Organism: Sphingobacteriales bacterium; assembly: GCA_016718845.1. Taxonomy (GTDB): domain Bacteria; phylum Bacteroidota; class Bacteroidia; order Chitinophagales; family UBA2359; genus JAEUUX01. Next base: position 72,129 of record JADKCK010000032.1, on the reverse strand, counting down.
CGGTACAAATGGAGCACCTACCCGCACCACTACCTGCCTATACGGGTACACTACCAGTAGTGCATTTAAAAACGATGCCACAAATACACCATTAGCTAATGCTACAAAAGTATTGCCTAACCCTACACGCGATTTTGTGACTGTTGAGTTACCTACTACTTATAGCAATGCTACCCTTAGCATCTATACTACTCAGAGGGTAAAATTGGTGTTATCTCAAACATTAAGCACAGGTACTAATACTGCGTATTTACAACAAATGCCCACAGGCTTATACTATTACTTGATAGAAACAGGTAATAGCTTATTACAACGCGACAAATTGTTAATAGTTAAGTAAACACAAAACTAAAGGCATAAGTAATACCTTTAAAGGTATTGCTTATGCCTTATTTTTAACACTAAAAAACAATTTGGACATGAAAAAAATAGGTTTAGTTTTACTTAGCTGTTTACTTTTTACAAATGTAACAGCACAAAGCAAATATTTTGAGAAAAAAACACTCTGGGCTAATAATAATACCCAAGAGGTATGGCAGATAGTGCCTAAAGAGGAAGGAGGCTATGCGTTATTAGGACATGCAATAGAAATTGCAAACCCTGCTAGCTACAGTTTTTTTTGGGAGATAGACGAATATGGAGAAGAATTAGCCGCTCCAGTTTATTATCAGCAAGGCGATACCAATTTTTATGCAGCAAAGATGCTACCCAACGAATTAGGCTATGCCATAGCACAAAACGAAGATCCTGACAATTGGGGTGATGCAACGGGTTATATGGTGTTTTTACAGGTTGATGAATCTGGGCACAAAATTTATCAACACAAAATAGGCAGCGATTTGTATTACAATGTAGTAACAAGTATGGTACGCACTCCAGATGATAACGGCTATTTATTTGTAGGCAGAATAACGATTAATAACTACTATCGCCCCTACCTTGTAAAGCTAAACGCCAATGGCGAAAAGCAATGGGAGAAGATTATTAACGATTACAATCCAAATTTAGATTCGCGTTTGTACGATGTAGTGTATACAAACGAAGGCTATTTTGTAACAGGTACTATTAATACCAATAGCGATACTAATGTAGGTGACATTTTGTTAGCCCAAATAAATATTACTGATGGCAGTTTTATTCAACAATGGGTTTATAATTTTGATGATTATTATGGTTCATCAACACTCGACTGGGGTATTAATTTAATGGCATTAGCTGATGGTGGTTTTATTATTGGTGGCAAAAAGAAACTGTACCTCAATATGGTTATGTGTATTAAGGCTAAACAGCAACAAGCAAATTGTTTGGTTTAACGATAGCACTACTTTCGATTGTGGTGTTTGGGGAATGGTACAAGTTCCCACGGACAGTAGTTTTGTAACCACAGGCTGTGCTACGGTTTTATACCCCGAGGTGAGTAATGGAGTACAGGTAGAGATTAGCAAAGTATCGGCAACAGGTAGTTTGCTTGGAAGCGGCACTATGGCGTAGATGGAGCGGACGATTACGCTTGGGACATGGTTAACACCCCGATGGCGGGTTTATGGTGGTTGGGCGGTCGTACAGTTTCTTTTGGCAACAAACACCTATCTACCTACTCAAAACCAACTGCATGGGTTTACTCACCCAACCCCAAGCCGCATTCGCCGCTCAAATGGACACGGCAGCCCTACGCATCACCTTACAAAACCTATCCCAATTCGTCTACCCCGACAGCATAGACGGCGGGCATTACCTCTGGGATTTTGGCGATGGTGCAACATCTACCCAAATAAATCCTACACATACCTACGCACAAGGGGGTAACTACACAGTTACGCTTACGGCGGTGGTTTGTAGCGACACTAGCGTGTTTGTGCAGGAGGTTAGTACGTGGGGCGGTGGGCATACAAGTTCTCCCCTCGAAGGGGGAGTTAGAGGGGATTATACACAGTGTTACCCAATCCTGCCAACGAGCAAATAAGTATTTCTCTCCCTTCAGGGGGCTGGGGGGTACAAACCCACACCTTTGTACTGTACGATGTGTTGGGTAAAGCCGTTGTAAGGCAAACCTTAAATACCCCCTCTTTGGAGGGGCAAGGGGGAGGCCACCATAGTTACTCAACATTTACCCGCAGGTGTGTATCTATACCAAATCATCAATCCACAAAACCAAACTTTGCAGTATGGAAAAGTTAGTATTTTGCATTAAAACGTCGGTGTGTTGTCTGCTTTTTAGCATAGTTTGCATGGCTACCACCCAAGACGACCAGTTTTTTAAACAACTATGCACCATTAAGCGCGATTTGGCACAAAGCAACCGAAGTATTTTTGAGCTAACAACCGCCGAAATAGCCATCCTTACCAATATAGCCAACTACCGCACCCGCACCAGCTTTGAGGCACAAGCAATACTTTATTTGGTACAGCAGCGCGAGTTTCCGGTGCAAATGGAACACCTACCTGCACCCCTGCCTGCCTATGCAGGTACACTGCCAGTAGTGCATTTTAAAAACGAAGCCAACAATTTACCCAACAAAGAGCAAATTGTTAGTGTTTATCCTAATCCTACAACAGGCAATGTTCATTTTGACGTACCTGTACCCTATACCGATTGCCAACTAATACTATATGGCATTGATGGCAAAGTGTGTTTGCAACAAAACTTAACAGCAGGTAACAACTCGGTTGCTTTAACTAACCAAAGCAACGGTTTGTATTACTACACTATCTACTACAAAGGTAATTTATTACAACGCAGCAAATTAATCTTGGTAAAATAATCATTCACTTAGACGTACTACTACTTCATAGTAGTAGTACGTTTTTAAAATTTAACAAATGAAACATTATACCTTATTTTTGTGCTATAGCTTGTTAATAAACACTTCTTTGAATGCACAGTACTATGAAAAAGTATACCTGCCTTTTTACTTTCAAGAAGCAGAAAAAGTACTCCCCGTTAATGACACAACTTATGCTGTGCTTATTGGCACACGCACTCAGGGTGAATATCATTACGAAAGCGGTTTGTTGTTTGTAGATAAATATGGACAAATAATTGATAGCGTGTATTATCAACAAGATTCTACTAATTATTATTCTACAGCATTGTTAGCCAACGAACAGGGTTTTGCTATTGCCGTAGCCAAAGATTTAGATACTCACAACTATTCACAATACCACGACAATATGTATTTTGTTCAAACAGACTATAGCGGCATATTTTATACCAAAATGCAATAGGCTATCCTGGTAATACTAATTCAAATGACCTAATGAGTATGATACATACCCCCGAAGATGGTGGATATTTATTAGTTGGGTGGATTTCATTGCCCTTTGGGGCTTATTATCGTCCCTACCTCGTCAAACTAAACGCCAATGGCGAAAAGCAATGGGAGAAGATTATTAACGATTACAATCCAAATTTAGATTCGCGTTTGTATGATGTGGTGCATACAAACGAGGGGTATTTTGTAACAGGTACTATTAACACCAATAGCCATACTAATGTAGGTGACATTTTGTTAGCCCAAATAAATATTACTGATGGCAGTTTTATTCAACAATGGGTTTATAATTTTGATGATTATTATGGTTCATCAACACTCGACTGGGGTATTAATTTAATGGCATTAGCTGATGGTGGTTTTATTATTGGTGGCAAAAAAGAAACTGTACCTCAATATGGTTATGTATTAAGGCTAAACAGCAACAAGCAAATTGTTTGGTTTAACGATAGCACTACTTTCGATTGTGGTGTTTGGGGAATGGTACAAGTTCCCACGGACAGTAGTTTTGTAACCACAGGCTGTGCTACGGTTTTATACCCGAGGTGAGTAATGGGGTACAGGTAGAGATTAGCAAAGTATCGGCAGCGGGTAATTTGGTTTGGAAGCGGCACTATGGCGTAGATGGAGCCGACGATTACGCTTGGGACATGATCAACACCCCCGATGGCGGGTTTATGGTAGTAGGGCGGTCGTACAGCTTCTTTTGGCAGCAAACGCCTATCTATCTCCTCAAAACCAACTGCATGGGTTTATTAACCCAACCCCAAGCCAACTTCACCGCACAAATAGACACCGCTTTGCTCACCGCCACCTTTCAAAACCTATCCCAATACACCTACCCCGACAGCATAGACGGTGGGCATTACCTCTGGGATTTTGGCGATGGTGCAACATCTAACCAAATAAATCCTACACATACCTACGCACAAGGCGGTAATTATACCGTTACCCTTACGGCGGTGGTTTGTAGCGATACTAGTGTTTATACCTTGCCTATTAGTACTTATGCCGTAGGCATTAACCAAGTTCTCCCCCTCGAAGGGGGAGTTAGAGGGGGATTATGCACGGTGTTGCCTAACCCTGCTAATGAGCAAATAAGTATTAACAGCCTAAAACCTTTATCGGGTACTTTTGTTTTGTACGATGTGTTGGGTAAAGAAGTGGCAAGGCAAGTATTGTCAGCAAATAACACAGGTGTTAAAACCGAACATCTGCCTTCGGGCATCTACCTTTATCAAATCATCAACCCACAAAACCAAACTTTGCAGTATGGAAAAGTTAGTATTTTGCATTAAAAGCCATTTTGGCTAAAACATTTGTCAATAGTTTAGTTTTGCACCCACAAAACAAACCGTCCGAGCTGCTGTTTTGCGGCTCGGACGGTTTGTTTTGTTTATCATCGCCCAATAAAATAGTTTTGCTACGGTTTATTGCACCATTATTTTTTGTTGTAACAAGGTATTGTTTTGTTCATCTATCAGCACACAAAAATACATACCTTTGGGCAGATGCCCTACTTGTAACGTTTGTTGGTTAGTACCTTTTTGGGCAACCATGTTTTGGGTATCAACAAGTGTGCCGTTTATGTGGTATAATTGCAAGGTGGTATTGTTAGTTTCGGGGGCAAACCAGGCTACAAACACTTGGCTGGTGGCAGGGTTTGGGTAGCTGCGTGCTTGTGCTGTTTGCGTAAAGGTGTTTTTGCTGCTGTTAGCTGCTGGCACAAAAGTTAGGGTTATACTTGTTTCGTCGTCCTCAAAGGGGGTATTGCTTGCGTTGTTGTTTGGCGTAGAGTCGCTGTCGGGTTGGTCTGCCGATTGTATTTGAGCAAAAATAAGTGTACTTCCGCTGGTATTAACGCTATATAGGGCTAATTGCAAAGTAGCTGTTTGGTTGGCTGCTAAGGTAGGTATTGTCCAAGTGTCGCCCCAATAGTCGTAGTTTCCGTTGGTCGCATTTTGGCTAATAAAGGCTAAGTTGGCGGGTTTCGGGAAACTAACTACTATGCCAGTGGCAGTAGTGCTACTGGTGTTTTGTATGGTAAGGGTAATAAATGGTGCGGTGTTGTTAGCTACTGTGGCGCTTGGTGCTACGGTAATGCTCAGCGATAAATCGATGGGTGTGCCAAGGGTGTTGGTTAGGGTAATAGGTCGGTTGCTGTTGTTATTTGCTTCGTTTAGCTCTAATACCTCGTTGTTGGCATCGGCTACATAAATCAAAAAATAGTTACCTTCGGTTAAGGTAGATGGGATGGTAAATAATTGGTTTAGGTTGCTCGACGAGCCATTTGCTAAACTGCTGATGGTTTGTATGCCAATATAGGTATCGTTGCTGTTGTAGGTATTGTCGGTTGATAGGTAGTATTTTACTTTGCTTGCCCCTGCTGCGGCGGTGCCAATGTTACTAAGCGAGCAACCTATGGTTAGGGCATTGCCAATTACGGCTATGGTGGGTGCTGTAGGGTTGGTAATCACAAAATCGGGTAGGGCGGCTATACCTGCTATGGTAAGTGGTTTAACGTTTATGTTGTTGGCTTCGTTTAGCTCATAAACGCTGCTGTTGGCATCAATAAAAAAGATAAGGTTGTAGTTGCCTTGTGCTATATCGGGTGGTATATTGATGCTGGCATTATATACCGGCGACGAAGCAGTAGCAACTATTGAGGCTATATTGGTAGCTCCTAGATAAGCATCAGAGGGGTCGAGGGTGTTGTCGGGCGATAGGTAGTAGGCAACAGTGGTAGCAGGTGCGGCGGCGGTACCTTGGTTAGTAACATCAAAATCAACAAACATGCTTGCCCCTGCCTCGATGGTAGCAAGTGTATTTAGGTGATTAAACACTAAATCGGGCTGCGTTGATGGTGGATTGGTAATGGCAATACTACGGGCGCTGTTGTTGTTGGCTTCGTTTAGTTCGGTTACTTGTGCATCTGCATCAACCCTAAACACCAAAAAATAATTGCCTGCTGTAATGGTATTGGGCAGTGTAACGCTTTGGGTAATGGTGTTGTTATTGCCTGTGCTTATGGCGCTTACGTTTTGCATACCCAAATAGGTATCAAGTGCATCGTAGGTTATATTGCTCGACAGATAAAATTTTACAACACTAGCCCCAGCATTGCTTGTGCCTGTGTTACTTACTCGGCATCCTACGCTAATATTGGTACCTAATATTGCCGATGTAGGGGCAGTTAGGTTTTGAGGCACTAAATCGGGTAGGCTGCCAATGTTAATGGTTTTTATGGCGTTGTTGTTTGCCTCCGATGTTTCGTTTACTTGGTTGTTGGCATCGGCACGAAAAATAAGGTAGTAGGTGCCTGCGGCAGTACTCGACGGAATAAGAACGCTTTTGCTTAAATCGGCAAAGCTGCTACCTACTAAGGTATTTACATTAACGCTGTCTAAAAGTGCATCGTTGGCACTAAAGTTAATGTCGGTTGATAAGTAAATTTTAGCCATGCTAACACCTGCACTACCAATACCTTGGTTGCGCACCCTAAAACTAGTGCTAATATTGCTGCCAATAGCCGCAGTAGTTGGGGCAAATTGGTTTTGGATAATCAAATCGGGACCATTAGATACGCTTATCAATCGTATCGAGTTGTTGTTGTTTTCGTTGTTTTCTACAATAGTAGCATCGGCATCGGCACGATAAATAATGTAGTAGTTGCCATTAACCGTACTCGAGGGTATGGTTAATACTTTGCTAACATTAACCGTTGCACCGGGCGATAAAACAGGGGTACTAAATGCGCCCAAATATAGGTCGAAGGTTTGGTAATTTATATCGGTAGATAGGTAAAATTTTAGGTTATTTACCGCCGAGCTTGATGTGCCTTGGTTGCGCACCACACAAGTTACGGTAATGTTGTTGCCTGCCACCACCGACGCAGGTGCTACTGGCGATTGCACCACCAAATCGGGCAATGCAGTACCGTTGTTAATGGTAATGGCTCGGGTACCAATGTTGTTGGCTTCGTTATATTCGGTTACTTGGTTGTTGGCATCGGCTACATAAATAAGAAAATAGCTGCCAGCCACTAAGTTATTAGCAATAGGTACAGTAAGCGAAAAAGTAGCCGATGTGTTGGCGTTTAAAGCCGCCACATTATTCATGCCCAAATACACATCGTTGGCACTATAAGTGTTGTCGGTTGATAGGTAGTATTTAAGCACACTTGCCCCTGCCGTTTGAGACGATAAGTTGTTGACCGTGCAGCCTAATGTTATGTTACTACCTGTGTTGGCGGTAGTAGGAGCTGTGGGGTTTTGGATAATAAGGTCGGGGGTATTGCTAATAAGCGTAATAGTTTGGTTGATGATGTTGTTGTTTTCGTTGGTTTCGGTAATTTGGGCATTGGCATCTGCCACAAAAAGTATGTAAGCTGTACCCAAAGTGGCATTAGCAGGCACTACAAACGCCAAATTGCTTAATGTCGCCGATTGATTAGCAAGCAATTCGGGTATATTACCTTGTGTAAGTAGCACATCGTTGGCATCGTAGAGGTTATCGGTTGATAAAAATACTTTTAACATGCTGCCCAATGCAGGACCTGTACCAGTATTGACAACCGTAGCCGATGCCGTAATCGTTGAGCCAATTGCTACCGCCACGTTGTTGCTTAGGGTGGCTGCCAAAACACTCAAATCGGACAAGTTGCTGCCCGCAGGCGCTCCACTAATTTGTATGGTGCGGGTAGTAGTATTGTTACTTTCCGATGCTTCGAACACCACACGCGTAGCATCTGCCATAAATATAAGGTTGTAGCTACCCGCTGCCCAATTAGGGATATTTAGGTTAAGATTAGCTGTTGCGCTTCCGCCTGCCGAAAGCGAGCTGACGTTGGAACTTCCTAACAAAAAGTCGGTATTATCTAACACATTATCGGTTGATAAATAACAACGCAACACACTTGCTGCGGCTTGTACCAAACCCGTATTTTTTACCTGACAACTAACATTTACCAAGCTTACAGGTGCTACCGTTGCAGGTGCTACCGAGTTTAGGGCAGTAAGTTCGGGGCGCATAAAGCTAACACTACCCGATGCGTTGGTTTTTACTACATACACTTGCTCGTTTAAATTAGCCGTGCTTTTGCCTACTGCTAAGTATCCAACACCGTCGGTAGATGCAATAATGTCGTAGCCCACTTCATCGCTTCCGGTAGGTCCAATTTGATTTGAGGACGATAAAGCACCCGTAGCTGTATATTTTTTGATAACCAAATTGGGGCTACCATTTACAATATTAGGCTCGGTGGTAGTGGTATTAAAAGTGCCATCGGCATTAACTACAATAGCGTTACCCTGTCGGGTTTGTGTCCAACTAATAGCTCCGGTGGCGGTATGCTTGGTTAGTTTAGTACCTGTGGTGATAAACCCTCCATCGGTGGTTTGTTGTACGTCTAAACCTGTGCTTCCGCCTTCGCCTGTAACTTCCCAAACAAGGTTGCCACCTGCATCTACTTTAAACAACTGATACCACACCTGAAAAGCGCCTATTCCTTGTACACTACCTACCACCACAAAACCACCATCGGCAGTAGCTACCATGGCTTTACCTATTTTACCGGCATAGTTTTTCTGCCACAAAATAGCCCCGTTGTTGTCGGTTTTTATTAAGTAAGTTTGGTAGATGGGGTTACTGTCTGTTCCCGACCTACCCTCGCCCAAGGCAACATAACTACCATCGGCAAGGCTTAGTAAAGTATGCGGTGTTTTAAAAGTGCTGCTATCACCCAACGATACCCACGATTGCAACTCGCCATTGGTGTTGGTTTTGTACCAATAAAAATTGTTGTAATCGGGGGTGTTATTGTTTAGTAGGCGCACCGTGCCAAAGCCCGTATAAGTGCCGTTGGTATTAGCTACCACATCGCCACCTTGTGTGTAGGTACTTGCAGCCCAGTTAGTAGCTATATTTTGCGACCAAAGTAAGCTGCCGCTAGGGCTTATTTTTTGTAAGATGATTTGATTACCCGCATTAGGCGTAGCCGAATCTATGTATTTAAAGCCCGTTACCACATAATTATTGTCGGTAGTTGGTTTAATACTGTTGCCTTGTGCGCCAGTAAATACACGCTCCCAAGTTGTTTGTGCCATTAATGTAGGGGCAATCGAATAGTTAAGCACTAAGCAAATTAAAGCAATGTAGTTTATTGTTTTCATAAAAATTGTGTCAAACATTTTGTTTATCTAAAAGCTATGTATCTTGCACAACAATTTTTGTGCCGATTGTAGCATATTGCCTATTTTAAATGTTGGTTTATTAAGTAGTTACTCATGTTACGCAGCCCATTTTTATAATTAGCCATTTGGTATTTTTAGCTACGCTTTGCATTATTTGGAGAGAGAAGACCGGCATTATAGGAATTGGCGTTAAGAAATGGGCAAAAATGGAGCGTTAAAAAAGATATACTGTTTGAAGCACGCCACACCGAACCCAGAAATAAACTCGACAAACAAGTCGTTTGGCGTGCAAGTTTATATCTTTTAGCGGAATGTTGCCCATTTTAGCCAATTACTATACCAGCCTTGATTTTTTTGTTACTTTTTTGATCAAGCAAAAAAGTAAAAGAACATGATTAGGTGGTAAGCAGCAACAAAAAAACAACAAACAACTAAAAAAGCCCCATGCCGCTTAATAGCCAACTCGGTTGGGTTACCTCTGCGTAACATGAGGTAGTTATTATTGTATTGTCATTAGACTGTCATTTAATGGGCAAGTCACTGCTAAAAAGGCAAATAAGGACTTGTAGAAACAAAATGTGGCTATCTTGCAAGTACAAGACAGCCACATTTTTAGCCTGATTATGATGAACACTCCATATACATAGGCAATTATCATCATTTAAAACTACTTTTTAGGTGGTTCTATTTTTGGGTACTAAAACCACACCAACTATCTCACCAAAGTTAAGTTGTTTTTAAACATTTCTTTGGTTCCGTCGGTATAAGTAACATTTAGGTAGTACACATACACACCCAATTCGCAATCAAAACCTTTGTAGGTTCCGTCCCAAAATGTATCAATATCACCTTCGGCTTCAAACATTTTTTGTCCCCAGCGGTCGTAAATAGCTAAGTGTATGGTGGCGATATTTACGCCTCCAATATGGAATATGTCGTTTGTGCCATCGTTGTTTGGCGAAAAAGCGTTTGGTATAATTACTAAGTGTTGTGGCATATTAACTAATACTGTAACAGATGCAGGTTCGGCACATTCGCCGCCTGCTGTTTGTACGGTATAGGTAGTTGTTTGGGTAGGAGTAGCCACGGGGGCGGCACAATCGGTGCAACTTAAAGTGGCGTTAGCTGTCCAGGTATAGGTTGTGGCACCTGTTGCGGTTAGTTGTGTGTTTTCGCCCAAGTTAATGGTGGTGTTGCCACTTATGGCAATAGTTACACTTGGTATTACCGTAACCACAAAAGTATTTGTTGCGGGGCAATTGCCTGTCACATCGTAGGTTATGGTAAAGGTTCCGGCTGTTGTAGCGTTAAATGTACCTGTTGCGGGGTCAATCACCAAACCACCTGTTGCCGAGAAAGTACCGCCACTTGTACCCGTAATAGTTGGGGTAATGTTGTTGGTGCCTTGGCAGTAGGTATCTTCATCGTACACAAAACCTGCATCACCCAAAATAGTTTCGGTTAAGGTAGCCGTTACTGCGGGGCTTTGGCATGTTGGGTCGTTGTTGGCAATGGCAATGGCGGTATAAGTACCTGCTGTTGTTGGCACAAAGGTGTTGCCCGTTGCCACTTCTATGTTTGCTGCATCGTACCAATGTATGGTTGCGTTAGGGTCGTTGTTTGTCACTTCGAGTGCTGCTGTGTTTGTTGTGCCTTCGCAAGTGGTTAGGGCAGTTGTAACGCCAATAGGTGTTTGTACGTTGCAGGTTACGCATACTTCAAACGTAACATCTAGTTGGGTGGCAGGGCTCTGACAACCGTTTGCATCTTCAACAACCCAATACGAAACAGCACCTGCTTGTACACCTGTTGGCGGCGTATAAGTGTTGCCCGTAGCTACGGCTAAGGTTAAATCGGTGTTGGCATACCATGTAATCGTACCACCTTGATTTGGTGTAACGCTTAGTGCATCAACCGTTTCGCCCACGCAATAGGGGTTGTTTAAGCCTGTTACTACAGGTGCTGTTGGGGCAGATGAAGTATTTAATGTTGCCGATGCGGTAGCCGTACATCCGCCTGCTGCCGTAACCGTAACGGTATAAGTGCCTGCGGCTACGTTGGTTGGATTTGCACCTGCTAAACCACCTGTCCAAGCATAGGTTGCACCTGCAGGGGTTACTAAAATACTGCCGTTGTTTAAGCCGCAAGTTGGTTGTGTTGGGGTAACTGTTGCGGTAATAGCCGTTGATGGGTCTATGGTTGCCGATGCCGTAGCCGTACATCCGCCTGCTGCTGTAACGGTAACGCTGTAAGTGCCTGTTATAACACCTGTTGGATTTGCACCTGCTAAACCACCTGTCCAAGCGTAGGTTGCACCTGCGGGGGTTACTAAAATACTGCCATTATCCAAACCGCAAGTGGGTTGTGTTGGGGTAGCTGTTGCAGTAATAGCCGTTGATGCATCAACGGTGATAGAGGTGATAACTGTACATCCACCTGCTGCTGTTACCGTAACGGTATAGCTACCTGCGGCTATGTTAGTAGGTGTTGCACCTGTTAAACCACCCGTCCAGGTATAGCTACCGCCAGCAGGCGTTACTACAATACTACCGTTATCTAAACCACAAGTAGTAGCCGTTGGGGTAGCAGTAGCCGTAATGGTTGATGAAGTATTAAGTATTGTTGATGCCGATGCGGTACATCCGCCAGCAGCCGTAACCGTAACGGTGTAAGTGCCGGGGGCAAGGTTTGTTGGATTAGCACCCGTTAAAGTTGCATCGCTCCAAACATAAGTTGCACCTGCGGGAGTTACTAAAATGCTGCCGTTGTTTAAGCCGCAAGTTGGTTGTGTTGGGGTAGCAGTTGCGGTAATAGCCGTTGAGGCATTTACGGTAACGGTTAAGGTAGATGAGCATCCACCTGCATCTGTTACCGTAAGGGCATAGTTGCCTGCGGCCACGTTGCTTGGGTTAGCACCTGTCAATCCGCCTGTCCAAGTGTAGGTTGCACCTGCGGGCGTAATGGCTATACTACCATTATCCAAACCGCAAGTAGGTTGTGTAATGTTGGCGGTTGCTGTTAGTGCATTTGAGGCAGCAACAGTTGCCGATGTGGTAGCCGTACAACCGTTGGTGTCGGTAACGGTAAGGGTGTAAGTACCCGATGCTACGTTGGTTGGATTAGCACCTGCCAAACCGCCTGTCCAAAGGTAAGTACCCCCTGTTGGTGTTGCCGATAAACCGCCGTTGTTTAAGCCGCATGTGGTTGGCGTTGTTGTTGCCGATGCCGTTATTGGGTTACTGGTATTTAAAGTTACCGATGCCGTAGCCGAGCAGCCCGCCGTTGTTTCTGTTACCGTAACGGTATAAGTTCCCGATGTTAAATCGGTAGGATTTGAACCTGTAACACCCGCGGTACTCCAGTTGTACGAATAATTGGCACCTGCTGGATTCACACTTATCGCTCCATTATCCAAACCACAACTTGGTTGCGTGGGTATTAAAGAAGCCGTCAATCCGGCATCATTTACTAATACTACCAATGCCGATGAGGTACAGCCAGTGGCTGTTGCCGTAACCGTAACAGTATAAGTACCTGCGGCTAAGTTACTGGGGGTTGCACCCGTTAAACCGCCTGTCCAAGCATAGTTAAATCCTGCACCTGTTGGCGTAACGGCTATACCACCGTTGGTCAATCCGCAACTTGGTTGCGAGCCAACTGCTGCGGCTACAATACTAATGGGGTTGTTAATGGTAGTGCTTGCGGTGGCTGTACATCCGCCAGCGGCGCTAACCGTAACGGTATAAGTGCCTGCTACTACGTTGGTGGGGTTAGCTCCTGTCAAAGCGGCGTCGCTCCATGCATAGCTAGTAGCTCCTACCGATGTTACTAAAATGCTGCCTGTGTCGGTGCTACAAGTAGGCTGGGTGGGTGCCGCCGATGCTGTTAAAGCACTTGATGCATTAAGTGTTGCTTGGGTTGATGCGGTACAACCGTTGGCAGCAGTTACCGTAACGGTGTAAGTGCCAGGGGCTAAGTTGATGGGGTTTGCACCTGTTAAAGTTGCATCGCTCCAAGTGTATGCACCGGGCGAGTTAACCAAGATACTACCATTATCTAAACCACAACTTGGTTGCGTAATATTTACCGATGCTGTTATAGCCGACGAGGTATTTAAGGCAATGCTTGTGTTCGAGCTACATCCGCCCAATGTTACCGTAACAGTGTAAGTGCCTGCGGCTACGTTGGTTGGATTTGCACCTGTTAACGTTGCATCGCTCCAAACATAAGTGCCACCTGTTGGCGTAACACTAATGCTGCCATTGTTTAAGCCGCAAGTTGGTTGTGTGGCGGTGGCTGTTGCCGTTAATGCCGTTGATGGGTCTACGGTGATAGAGGTGATAACTGTACATCCGCCTGCTGCTGTAACCGTAACGGTATAGCTGCCTGCTCCTACATTTATGGGGTCAGAGCCTGTTAAACCACCTGTCCAAGCATAGTTTGCACCTGTTGGTGTAACACTAATGCTGCCGTTATCCAAACCGCAAGTAGTAGCTGTTGGGGTAGCAGTTGCCGTAATGGTTGATGATGGATTAAGTGTTGTTGATGCCGATGCGGTACATCCACCAGCAGCCGTAACCGTAACGGTGTAAGTGCCGGCGGCTAAGTTGATGGGGTTTGCACCTGTTAAGCCACCACTCCAAACGTAGGTGCCGGGCGAGTTAACCAAGATACTACCATTATCCAGTCCGCAACTCGGTTGTGTTGCCGTAACCGACGCCGTTGCATTTGACGAAGTATTGAGTGTTGCCGATGCCGTTGCGGTACATCCACCAGCAGCCGTAACCGTAACGGTATAAGTGCCTGCGGCAAGGTTGGTTGGGTTTGCACCAATTAAAGCTGCATCGCTCCAAACATAGGAGGTTGCACCTGCGGGTGTTACTAAAATGCTGCCGTTGTCCAAACCGCAAGTGGGTTGTGTTGGGGTAGCTGTTGCCGTTAGTGCCGCCGATGTTGTCACTATTGCCGATGCCGTAGCCGTACATCCACCTGTTGCCGTAACGGTAACGGTGTAGGTGCCTGCGGCTAAGTTACTTGGGTTTGCTCCGCTCAAAGCAGCATCGCTCCAAACGTAAGTTGTACCTGCCGATGTTACTAAAATACTGCCGTTGTTTAAGCCGCAACTAGCTGGTGTAGCTGTAGCAGTGGCTGTAATAGCCGACGATGCATTAAGTGTTACCGATGCGGTAGCCGAGCAGCCTGCAACGGTTTCTGTTACGGTAACGGTGTAAGTACCCGATGTTAAATCGGTAGGATTAGCCCCTGTAACACCTGCTGTACTCCAGTTGTACGAATAATTGGCACCTGTTGGGTTAACGCTTATTTCGCCATTATCCAAACCGCAACTTGGTTGCGTTGGGGTTAAGGTAGGGGTTAATCCGGCATTATTGTTTAATGTAGCCGATGCCGTAGCTGTGCAACCCGATGCCGTAGCTGTAACCGTAACGGTATAAGTACCTGCGTTTAGGTTGGTTGGGTTTGCACCCGTTAAAGTGCCTGTCCAAGCATAGCTAAATCCTGCACCTGTTGGTGTAACGGCTATGCCGCCGTTGGTCAATCCACAACTTGGCTGCGATGCCGTGGCAGTAGCCACAAAACTAATTGGTGGGTTAATGGTGGTGCTTGCGGTGGCACTACATCCACCCGCAGCCGTAACCGTAACGGTGTAAGTACCTGCATTTAGGTTGGTTGGATTTGAGCCTGTTAAACCGCCTGTCCAAGCATAAGTAGCACCTGCGGGTGTCACCAATATGCTACCTGTGTCGGTGCTACAAGTGGGTTGGGTTGGGGTAGCAAGGGCGTTAGGCTGTGCGTTAATTGTTAAGGTAATGGTGGTGGTTGCCGCACTACATTGCGTATTATTGCCATCGGGGTCGTCGGTGGTGATGGTGATGCTTACATTGCCCGCTGCAATATCTGCTGCCGAGGGAGTGTAAGTTACACTGGTGCCTGTGGTGGTATCAAATGTGCCGTTGCCCGATGTTGTCCAAGTAGCTGTTGTTGCTCCGCCACCAATAGTAGCTGTTAGGTTAGCTGTTGCCCCCGAACAAATAGCCGCAGACGATGCCGTTACCGTTGCAGGATTAGGACAACTACATACCGCCACCGTTGCCGTAACGCTAGCCACCGATGAACAGGTATTGCCATCTGTCACTGTTACGCTATAGATACCCGACATGCCAACCGTAGCACTCGCAATAACGGGGTTTTGTTGGTTTTGGGTAGATGCGGTAATACCTGCACCCGACCAGTTGTAGCTCGTGCCACCCGATGCCGTTAGGTTGATACTCGTGCCTTCACAAATATTGCTATTTACACCTGCACTTGCTGTTGGCAACGGATTTACCGTTACACTTGTTGATGCTGTTGAACTGCAACCATTATTTGTAACCGTTACAGTATAGGTCGTAGTGGCTGCTGGCGAGTCTGTAATACTTGCATTAGAGCCAAACGCTCCGTTCCACAAATAAGTGCCGCCGCCATTAGCCGTTAAATTGATACTTCCACCTGCACAAATAGGAGCATTGCCCGTAATTGTTGCCGTTGGTATTGGATTAACCACTACCTGCGCAGTAGCCGTTCCGCTACATCCTGCCTGCGTAACCGTTACCGTATAAGTGGTGGTAATGGCTGGTGTGGCAGTAACAGTTGAGCTATTGCCTCCTTGCGACCAAGCATAGGTCGTAAAACTATTGCCTGCGTCTAAGGTTGCGTTTTCGCCTGCACAAATAGGCGAGTTGGTAGAGATATTGGGCGTTAGCGATGCGGCTGCTGTCACCACAATTTGGTCGGTGCTGGTGCAACCTGCTACATTAGTTACCTCAACCGTATATGTCCCCGATGAGGTAACGGTGATAGATTGCGTAGCAAAGTTGCCCGGTGTCCACAAATAAGTGGTGTAACCCGAGCCAGCATCTAAGGTGCTACTGCCGCCAAAACAGAAGGTAGCACTACCTGTAATTTGGGGTGCTGGTGCTGCATTTACTGTTAAGTTGGTGGTGGCTGTTGCCGAGCAGTTGCCATTGCTTACCGTCACGGCATACGAATAACTGCCTGCTGCTAATCCACCAATAATTTGTTGGGCTTGGTTAGGGTTGCTGATACCCGCACCCGACCATGTATAGGCGGTGCCGCCTGTGGCTGTTAAAGTAGTACTGCCGCCTTCGCAGAACGATAGCGTGCCATTGATTGCTCCAACAGGATTTGCATTAACAATTACCGTAGTGCTGGCTGTTGCCGTACAAGTATTATTGCCCGTTACTGTTACCGTATATATGCCCGCCATACCCGCTGTTGATGCTGCAATACTTGGGTTTTGTTGGTTTTGGGTAGATGCGGTAATGCCCGAACCCGACCATGAATAAGTCGTGCCACCTGATGAAGTGAGGTTTATCGCATCGCCCACACACACCGTAGCACCGCCCGCTGTTGCATTTGGCAACGCATTAACGGTAACTGTTGTGTTGGCTACTGCGGTACAGTTGTTAGCATTTGTTACCGTTACTGTATATACACCCGCATTGGTATTGGTGGCGTTGCTAATATTTAATGGGTTAGCCGATGATGTACCACCGCCATTGGGTAATGTCCAGTTGTATGCGTTGCCACCCGAGGCAGTTAAGGTGGTGTTATCGCCTGCACAAATAGTGTTTGTACCACTTATGGCTGCCGTTGGTAAGGCGTTGATGCTTACTGTTGTTGTAGTTGTTGCTGCATTACATTGCGTATTAGCTCCATCGGGGTCGTTGGTGGTGATGGTTATGGTTACGCTGCCCGCTGCAATATCTGCCGCCGAGGGGGTGTATGTTACACTTGTGCCTGTGGGGGTATTAAATGTTCCGCTGCCCGAGGTCGTCCAAGTGGCTGTTGTGGCACCGCCGCCAAGCGTTACGCTTAGGTTGGTAGTTGTTCCTGCACAAACATCCACACTTGATAATCCTGATACTGTTGGTGGGTTGGGACAAGCACAGGGAGCTACCGTTACCGTGGTACTGGCAGTGTCGGTACAGCCGTTCACATCGGTCACCGTTACCACATAAGTGCCCGACATGCCAACCGTTGCCGCTCCAATAATTGGGTTTTGTTGGTTTTGGGTAGATGCGGTAATACCTCCACCCGACCAGTTGTAGGTCGTTCCACCCGATGCAGATAGGTTGATAGTACTGGCGGTACATACGTTTCCGCCGCCACCTGCCGAAGCTGTTGGTGGGGCATCGACACTAATAACTACGCTGCCCGAGACTGTGTTGATACAAGAGGCAGGGGCTGCCGATGTAACATTTACCAATGTGTAGGTACGGTTGTTAGTAATAGCTCCTGTGTTGATGGTGATTGTTCCGCTGGCATTTAATATTAAGGATTGAGTGGTGCCATTAAGCGTATAAACAACCGTTGCGTTGGGGGTGCCTGTAAAGGTAACGTCAGCACTGCCACCCGAGCAAAAACTCGTGCTGCCGCTGATGCTTGCCGTCGGTAAGGGATTTACCGTTACCACTGCACTGCCCGATGCAGCCGTACTGCATGATGCTGGTGCTGCCGACACCACACTTACCAAAGTGTAGGTAGCCGTAGCCGTCAAGTGCTCCTGTGCTGACCGTTGCTGTACCTGCTGCATTTAAAGTTGCGGTTTGGTTGCCTCCGCCATTAACCGTATAAGTGGCAATGGCATCGGGCGTGCCTGTAAAACTAATGCTTGACACATCGCCGCTACATATACTTGCGCTACCGCTAATGCTTGCCGTGGGTAGGGCATTGACCACTACCGTGGTACTGGCGGTGGCGGTACAGGTGTTGTTATCTGTTACCGTAACGGTATAAGTATAGCTATTGGCAGGGGCATTATTAGGTATGTTGATAACTGGATTTTGTAAAGTACTTGCAAATGCTGGTCCGCTCCAACTGTATGCCGTACCCACAGAAGCATTCAAATTGACCGTGCCGCCTTGACAAACAGTACCCGTGTTAGTTGCGGTTGCCGTAGGGTTAAGTTGAATAACATTGGTAGATGCAGTACCCGTACAGCCACTAACATCGGAAACAGTTACCGAATAAGTACCTACGCCTATGTTATTAACACTTTGGGTAATGGCAGTACCCGCACTCGCCGACCATAGATAGCTCGAAAACCCACTTCCTGCATTTAATGATGTAGTGGTACTGGGGCAGATTTGGGTATTGCCCGTAATGTTAGGAGCTAAGGCGGCGGCTTCGCTAACAGCTATGCTTGCTGTGCCTGTGCAACCATTATTGGTAACTACTACGGTGTAAGTACCTGTGGTGTTTACGGTGATACTGGCAGTGTTGGCAGTTCCGCTAATCACCCCACCATTCGAGGCTGTCCATGCATAAGTGCCTCCGCCATTGGCGGTTAAGGTGGTGCTTGTGCCTGTGCAGAAGGTACTGCTACCGCTGATGCTTGGATTAGGGTTGGCATTAACTGTAATATTGGTGCTGGCAGTAGCTGTACAACCATTGCTGCCTGTTACGGTTACGTTGTAAGTAGCAGTGCTTGGAGTCAAACCGTTTATTGTTTGCGGATTTGCCGAGGAATTGGTTACACCATTACCCGACCAACTGTAACTGTTGCCTCCGCTAGCTGTTAAAGTTAAGGGATTACCTTCGCAGATGTTACCGCCGCTGATGCTGGCGGTTGGTGGAGGATTAATGGTAGTTGTTAAGGTAGCTGTGGTAGCACACTGCCCAGCGGTGGGGGTAAAGGTGTATGTACCACCTGTTGTATTATTAACTGTTGCTGGACTCCATGTGCCATTAATACCATTGGTAGAACTAGCTGGTAATGTAGGGGCAGTTGTGCCGCTACAAAAAGCGGGTATCGCCGCAAAAGTGGGTGTTGTGGGGGGAGTTATAGTGGTTGTTAAAGTTGCCGTTGTAGCACACTGTCCAGCGGTAGGGGTAAAGGTGTATGTGCTAGCAGTCGTATTATTAATCGTTGCTGGACTCCATGTGCCATTAATACCATTGGTAGAACTAGCTGGTAAGCTAGGGGCGGTTGTGCCACTACAAAAAGCTGGTATCGCTGCAAAAGTTGGTGTTGTGGGAGTAGTTACGGTTGTTGTTAAGGTAGCTGTGGTAGCACACTGCCCAGCGGTAGGGGTAAAGGTGTATGTACCGCCTGTTGTATTATTAATCGTTGCTGGACTCCATGTGCCATTAATGCCATTGGTAGAACTAGCTGGTAATGTAGGGGCGGTTGTGCTACAAAAAGCGGGTGGCAAAAGTGGGTGTTGGGGAGTAGTTACGGTTGTTGTTAAGGTAGCTGTGGTAGCACACTGCCCAGCGGTGGGGGTAAAGGTGTATGTACCACCTGTTGTATTATTAATCGTTGCTGGACTCCATGTTCCTGTAATAGTAGGCGTATTAGTAGAACTAGCTGGTAAGGTAGGGGCAGTTGTGCCACTACAAAAAGCGGGTATCGCTGCAAAGGTGGGTGTTGTGGGAGGAGTTATAGTGGTTGTTAAAGTTGCCGTTGTAGCACACTGTCCAGCGGTAGGGGTAAAGGTGTATGTGCTAGCAGTCGTATTATTAATCGTTGCTGGACTCCATGTTCCTGTAATAGTAGGCGTATTAGTAGAACTAGCTGGTAAGGTAGGGGCAGTTGTGCCACTACAAAAAGCAGGTATCGCTGCAAAAGTTGGTGTTGTTTGTACATTAATCGTTACATCAATATTACCATTACAACCCGATGCGGTGTAAATGATGCTTACTGTACCATTAAAACTGCTACTTGGCGTGAAACTGCCGTTTGCGGCGTTGATAGTTCCTGCCGCAACTGGGCTGATTGACCACACACCGCCTGCTGTACCGCCTGCTTGGGTATAGGTTGTGGCTGATGCCGTTTGACAAAGTGTAGCTGCTCCCGAAACAGTAATTGTTGGGCAGTTGCAGTTAACACTGGCTGTTTGAGTAGTTGAACAACCGCTCGGGGCTTCTGTCACTACTACAAGATAAGAACCATTGGCTAAACCTGTTTGGTCTCCATCAGGATCAGCAGTGCCGTTGATGGTATAAGTCAATGTTCCACCTGAACCTGCCGATGCCGTTGAGTTGATAGAGCCTGTATTGATACCTCCACCGCAAGCATCAACTACGCTTAATGTAGGTAGTGTATTAACGGTTGTTGTTAAGGTAGCTGTGGTAGCACACTGCCCAGCGGTAGGGGTAAAGGTGTATGTACCGCCTGTTGTATTATTAACTGTTGCTGGACTCCATGTGCCATTAATACCATTGGTAGAACTAGCTGGTAATGTAGGGGCAGTTGTGCCACTACAAAAAGCAGGTATTGCTGCAAAGGTGGGCGTTGTGGGAGTAGTTACGGTTGTTGTTAATGTGGCTGTGGTAGCACACTGCCCAGCGGTAGGGGTAAAAGTATAAGTACCGCCTGTTGTGTTATTAATCGTTGCTGGACTCCATGTGCCATTAATACCATTGGTAGAACTAGCTGGTAATGTAGGGGCGGTTGTGCCACTACAAAAAGCGGGTATTGTTGCGAAGGTTGGCGTTGTGGGAGTAGTTACGGTTGTTGTTAAGGTAGCCGTTGTGGCACACTGCCCAGCGGTAGGGGTAAAAGTATAAGTACCGCCTGTTGTGTTATTAATCGTTGCTGGACTCCATGTACCATTAATACCATTGGTAGAACTAGCTGGTAATATAGGGGCGGTTGTGCCACTACAAAAAGCAGGTATTGCTGCAAAGGTGGGTGTTGTGGGAGTAGTTACGGTTGTTGTTAAGGTAGCCATTGTGGCACACTGCCCAGCGGTAGGGGTAAAGGTGTATGTACTACCTGTTGTATTATTAACCGTTGCTGGACTCCATGTGCCATTAATACCATTGGTAGAACTAGCTGGTAATGTAGGGGCAGTTGTGCCACTACAAAAAGCAGGTATCGCTGCAAAAGTTGGTGTTGTGGGAGTAGTTACGGTTGTTGTTAAGGTAGCTGTGGTAGCACACTGCCCAGCGGTAGGGGGTAAAGGTGTATGTACCACCTGTTGTGTTATTAATCGTTGCTGGACTCCATGTGCCATTAATACCATTGGTAGAACTAGCTGGTAATATAGGGGCGGTTGTGCCACTACAAAAAGCAGGTATCGCTGCAAAGGTGGGTATTGTGGGAGTAGTTACGGTTGTTGTTAAGGTAGCTGTGGTAGCACACTGCCCAGCGGTAGGCGTAAAGGTGTATGTACCGCCTGTTGTGTTATTAATCGTTGCTGGACTCCATGTACCATTAATACCATTGGTAGAACTAGCTGGTAAGGTAGGGGCAGTTGTGCCACTACAAAAAGCAGGTATTGCTGCAAAAGTTGGTGTTGTGGGAGTAGTTACAGCCGCCTGTTGTATTATTAAACGTTATTAATCGTTGCTGGACTCCATGTGCCATTAATACCATTGGTAGAACTAGCTGGTAAGGTAGGGGCGGTTGTGCCACTACAAAAAGCAGGTATTGCTGCAAAGGTTGGTGTTGTGGGAGTAGTTACGGTTGTTGTTAAGGTAGCTGTGGTAGCACACTGCCCAGCGGTAGGGGTAAAGGTGTATGTACCGCCTGTTGTATTATTAACCGTTGCTGGACTCCATGTTCCTGTAATAGCAGACGTATTGGTAGAACTAGCTGGTAATGTAGGGGCAGTTGTACCGCTACAAAAAGCGGGTATCGCTGCAAAGGTTGGTGTTGTGGGAGTAGTTACGGTTGTTGTTAAGGTAGCTGTGGTAGCACACTGCCCAGCGGTAGGGGTAAAGGTGTATGTACCGCCTGTTGTGTTATTAATCGTTGCTGGACTCCATGTGCCATTAATACCATTGGTAGAACTAGCTGGTAATGTAGGGGCGGTTGTGCCACTACAAAAAGCAGGTATTGCTGCAAAGGTGGGTGTTGTGGGAGTAGTTACGGTTGTTGTTAAGGTAGCCGTTGTGGCACACTGCCCAGCGGTAGGCGTAAAGGTGTATGTACCGCCTGTTGTGTTATTAATCGTTGCTGGACTCCATGTACCATTAATACCATTGGTAGAACTAGCTGGTAATATAGGGGCGGTTGTGCCACTACAAAAAGCAGGTATTGCTGCAAAGGTTGGCGTTGTGGGAGTAGTTACGGTTGTTGTTAAGGTAGCTGTGGTGGCACACTGCCCAGCGGTAGGGGTAAAAGTATAAGTACCGCCTGTTGTATTATTAACTGTTGCTGGACTCCATGTGCCATTAATACCATTGGTAGAACTAGCTGGTAATGTAGGGGCAGTTGTGCCACTACAAAAGCAGGTATTGCTGCAAAGGTGGGTGTTGTGGGAGTAGTTACGGTTGTTGTTAAGGTAGCTGTTGTACACTGCCCAGCGGTAGGGGTAAAGGTGTATGTACCGCCTGTTGTATTATTAACCGTTGCTGGACTCCATGTACCATTAATACCATTGGTAGAACTAGCTGGTAATATAGGGGCAGTTGTGCCACTACAAAAAGCAGGTATCGCTGCAAAGGTGGGCGTTGTGGGAGTAGTTACCGTTGTTGTTAATGTGGCTGTGGTAGCACACTGTCCAGCGGTAGGCGTAAAGGTGTATGTACCGCCTGTTGTGTTATTAACCGTTGCTGGACTCCATGTGCCATTAATACCATTGGTAGAACTAGCTGGTAATGTAGGGGCGGTTGTGCCGCTACAAAAAGCGGGTATTGCTGCAAAGGTTGGTATTATTGCACTATTCACCACTACAACGGTTGTAGCTGTTGCGGAACATCCCCCCCCGCCCGTAACAGTAACGGTATAAGTATAGTTACCTGCTGCTGTATTGGCTGGTATATTAGCAGTAGTTGCGGCACCACTTGTTGATGTAAGTCCGCTACCTGCCCATGCATAAGTACCCCCGCCCGTTGCTGTTAAATTAACGGTTGTGGCACTTGCCCCCGAACAGATAGGTCCGTTATTATTAGCCGTTGCAGTTACTGCCGGATTAGGCGTAATATTAGTTGTGCTATTGATACTTGTGGTACAAGATGCCGGAGCCGCCGATGTAACACTTCCTAAAACAACGGTTATTCCCCCAGCTGGTACCGCGCCTGTTGTAAAACTGCCTGTGCCACTACCATTTAGTGTAAGGGTTTGTGGCGTGCCAGCTACAATAAAGTTGATGGTGGCATTTGGTGTACCCGAAAAATTAATAACCGCCGTTTGTCCAGGGCAAGTAGCACCTGTGGTACCTATAATATTGGCTGTTGGTGCGGGATTAACTGTAACCGTTGCCGAAGTTGTTGCCGAACATCCGCCAGTATTGGTTACGGTGACAGTATAGGTTGTAGTAGTTGCTGGGTTAACCGCATTTGCCACAGGGTTATTGGCTCCTGCAACATTACTCCAATCATAAATTGCACCTGCCGAACCACCGCCTGCGGTAAGGGTTGTGCCGCTACCACCAGCGCAAATACTGGTAGTGCCTGTAATGGTAGGAATAGGCGGTGTACAAGGCGATGTACAAGTTACGTTTGCCGCCCAACCAGCCGTTTGACTGCCATCTGTATTGGAATGAAAAACAAAGGTAAGGCATCCATTTCCAGCAGTTGATGTAAATGCAGTACCCGCTGTTATATTATTTTGGCTACAATATCTACCCGTACCACCTGCTCCACCTATGGGTGTACCGCCAGGACCACCATTTAATACCTGTAGATAATCTTTGTTAGTCGGGCATCCTATATCAAAAGTATCATTCACATCAAATGAAGTAAAGGTGACCGTAACAACACCACCTGGCACATCGGGGCAAAAGGTGTATGTAAGGTCACTTCCTGGATTATAAGGGTTAGTCGGTCCTCCCGAATCGTAGAAGGTTGTACCACAAGTGCTAGGTGCTGGGGCACAACTTACATTTGCCAACCAACCAGCTCCATTTGTTAAATTATCTGATATAAATGACGCGTATAAACAGCCATTAGCGGCTGTAGATGTGATAGTGCCTGGGCTAGCATTGCCCGAAAATGTACCTAATATAGTACCCGAAGCACTTCCGTTGCGGATAACTAATACATCATAAGTAGCTTCGGTAGCAAAAGAAGTAAAGTTTAACGTTACAAATTCGCCTGCATTAGCTGGGCATATCAACCAAGTATCACTAGCATTATTACAATAATTATTAGCTCCATTGGCATCGGTAAAAGTGCCACCGCAAGCAATAGTTTGAGTAACATCAAAATAGTTAATTTGGAATGGGCAACCAAAGTTAACACAGTTATCGTTGTTGGCATCGTAGGTAACTCCGCCGCCCAAACCTACTACATATCTATCATAGGTTACGGGTACTACCCAAACCGTTCCGGGCCAAAGGGGGTCAGATGTAGATGCACCGCTACAATTTGTTTCGCTTGAGCTATAATTATGGTCAGAATCGGGGTCTACATCTAAATAACAAGCGTTTGAAGTAGAATAAGTTGCGGGATTAGTTAAATCGAAACCAGATGGATTACAACTAAAAATAGCAAAAGCAATACCACTTGGGTACACGCCCCCTGCTGGTGTAGGTAATGAATAGTTACCATTGGTGAGAATGTTTAAGGTTTGCCCCGAGTAAAGGTCGAAGGGACCCGTAGTGTTGCTTGTGGGTACGCCATCTATATTAAAATTAAAAGTACCTGCGCTAGAACAAGGCGATGTTTGGTCGCCGCAAGTTACACAGGCATCGGTGATAGTGCTACTAAGCACCGGACCCGAGCAGCCCGCCAAACTTGCCGAAATGTTGGTATAACTTCCGGTTGCCAAGCCTGTAATGGTTATTACACCGCTTGCATTTGAGGTATAGGTAGCTGATGGGAAGGCTGGGCTTGAACTAACGGTATAGGTGGTGTTGGCGGTTAATCCACTTAATGTAACAATGCCATTGGTGCCGGGGCAATCGGTGGCGTTGGTTTTGGATATGGTGTAAGTAGGTACGCCCGGCGCGGTAAGTGTAACCGTAGCAGGGGTACTTGTGCAACCCGATAAAGTAGCCGTAATATTGGTGTAGTTACCTGCGTTTAAGTTAGGTATGGTAATAATACCACTTCCGTTTGATGTAAAATTGGCAGCCGCAACGGGTGTGCCATCGTCGGTGTAGCCTACGGAGTAGGTGGTACTGGCTGTTAAACCGCTTAATGTGATGCTGCCATTGGTGGCTACACAAGATGTTGGATTATTGCCCGCTACAGTAGGGGTTGGGACGGTACAAGAGCAATTGTTGCCGGTGGATACACTATAAATACAACTAGCGGAACCTGATTCTGGATTTGCATAAAATGTTATTTGTTCAACACAACCCATTACTGTAACACTAATTTGTCGAGTAAAATCGCCCGAAGTAGCATTGCCAAAACCGTTGTATTCATAACTAAGCACATTTGTTTGGTTGTCAAATTGAGTCCAACCAGAACTAGAAAATGAATTAACATTTGAACCGATTAGTCCAACAAGATTTTCAGAAAGAGATCCTTGTCCAGGAGTAATTGGGGTTGTATACCCGCCTGCAACTACGGTTGGGGTATTTTGAGATGATAAAAATTTAAAAACAACTCCCTGAAATCCATAAGAATCGTCTAACGAGCCGTAATCCACACTAAAGCTTAGTGTATATACAACGCTTCCATTTGGATTGGTAGTTGTACTTACAATCGAAATGCTACTATTATTACACGCCCGCACTATGGTTGGGCTTATAACATCGTTAAGAAAAAATATGCCGAGGCATATTGCGAAGAAATGTAAAAGTTTATTCATTGCTGTATTATCGTAAAGGTATTTTTTTGAAATTAAACGATAGCTGTTAAACATTTGTGCGGCTTTATCTTGCCTAAAACTAACAAACATTTAACACTAAGCTAACCTTGTGCAAAGTTACACGCAATAACTACAGCATAGTAAAACAGGGGATACTTAAATGCCTCATTTTTGGGGTTGATTTAGTAACTATAACAAGTCCAAACAACATTTATTATTGCTGATA
Source organism: Sphingobacteriales bacterium (assembly GCA_016718845.1). Taxonomy (GTDB): domain Bacteria; phylum Bacteroidota; class Bacteroidia; order Chitinophagales; family UBA2359; genus JAEUUX01. The sequence continues at coordinate 45,708 of JADKCK010000032.1, read as the reverse complement.
ATCAGTATTTAGCTATTTTTTGAGGGCAATTAAACGGTATTTGTTAGATGCAATTTGGCTTGTAATTTAAAGCCATTATATTGCAACTAAATTTACTTTATTAGGAAAAAAAAATGGGCTATTTTTAAAAAATAGCCCATTTTGCAAAACAGCAATCCATTATCAATAAATTAGCCTTTTTCAGCTTTTTCAAATGCTTGCCCTATATCTTGTATTAATGTTTTGGCATCTTCTAAACCCACATACATGCGCACAAAGTTCCAAGGTAGGGTAGTTTGTTGGTAGTTTTCGGAGGTATGTAATACGCACAACGGAAAGATGAGCGACTCGTGTCCGCCCCACGAACAAGCCAACAAAAAATATTGTAGGCTGTTACAAAAACGCTCCATAGCAGCAATATCGGGCAGATTTAGCTCAAACGAAAACAAACTGCTACAGCCGCTCATTTGGCGGCGTGCCAAATCGTGTTGCGGAAATGTGGGCGAAAACGGATAGTATACCTTGTTTACTAAAGGATGTGCCTCGAGGTAGGCTACTACTTGAGCGGCTGTTTCGGAGGTTTGTTTCATGCGTATGGGCAGGGTGCGCAAACCGCGCAACAACAGCCATGCATCGTTTGGCGATACGATACCGCCAAGTGTCATATACTCGCCCTCGAAAATATGACGAACAATTTTGTGGCTGCTACACAACACACCAATAACGGCATCGCTATGCCCATTGAGGTATTTGGTTGCCGAATGAACAACAATATCTACCCCCATTCGGATAGGGTTTTGGTAAATGGGCGATGAGTAACTGTTGTCTATAACCGTAACACAATTATGTTGTTTGGCAAGGGCAACAACGGCGGGTATGTCTTGCAACTCAAAGGTCATGGTATTAGGGCTTTCGAGGAAGATGAGGCGGGTGTTGGGTTGTAGGGCAGCGGCAAAGTTGGCGGTATCGGTTCCGTCGACAAAGGTGTGGGTTACGCCAAAGCGTGCCAATAGTTTGGTGAGCAGTTTGTTGGTCCAGCTATATGGTTTGGCTACGCAAACAATGTGGTCGCCGGCTTTAACCTGCGACATAACCGCTGCCGATACTGCTGCACTGCCACTGCCAAACACAAGGGCATCTTCGGCGTGTTCGAGGGCAGCTATCTTTTGGCGCAGCATAGTTATGGTGGGGTTGCCACCGCGTGTATAAAATGGTACGTTCAACTCGTCTTTCAACGATTGGCGCATCTGCCCAACATTGTTAAACGTAAAATTGCTGCTTTGCATAATAGGCGGCGATACGGCATTAAAATATTGCTCGCGGTTTTCGCCTAAGTGATTGATGATGTAGGATAAATCCATTTTGATTATTAATTATTAATTATTGATTATTAATTTCGATTTTGAGGGAGGGATATTATATACAAATCCCCATTCAGTTATTGTGGGGTAATAGCTGAATGGGGGGAGGGTAGGTTGTGGGATTGTGAAATCTCACTCTACCACCTCCAAGTGCATAGCTGCCAATTGTTCGTTGCTAATAGCTTCTATGCTTGTTATTTCGGGCACCAACGATTTTATCGACATCTCTACGCCTGCCTTCATGGTCATAAAACTCATGGGGCACGACTCGCACGAGCCTAACAGTTTTACCAACACTTTATTGTCGGGGGTAATATCCACTACTTTAATATCGCCGCCATCGCTTATTAGGTGCGGGCGTATGGTATTTAAGGCTGCTTCAACTCGTTGTATAAGGTTTTCTTTTGACATATTTTTTAGGGTGTGGTTTTTAGTGTTTGGTTAGTAGTTGATGTAGCCAAAGCCAATATTTTGATAACGACATTGAAAAGTGGTTTGACAAGCTGGCTATGAGTACCTTATTTGCTGTGAGCTAAAAAAAAACAACAAGAGACACAGAGAACACAGAGAAGAAAGAGTTGATGTTCTTCAGTGTTTCCAGTACAAACTAAAAAATAACAAAAGCATAGCACATGCAGAAAAAGTCTCCGTGTTCTCCGTGTCTCCGTTGTAAATTTAAAAAACAAGCTGGTGTAAGTTGAGCAGCTATTTACTACTTTTCCATGTCGGCATCAAATTAGCCCACAAAATTACGCTTTTTTTAACTCAAAACAATCGTTTTGGCAAGATGTTTGACAGAAAATAACTTTTGGTAGTTTACTTTAACCTAAAATGGCTTAAACAGGGTAGTAAATTGGCAAATATGGTGTATCTTTGCGCGGTTATACACAATAGTAAATAGTTACAAATGGTAGACAACGAATTAGAAAACGTTGATAAGCAAGATATTAATCTTCAAACAAAAGAAAAAGAACTTATCCCATCGCCCGAGACAGACGAATCGAGCAACACCGATGAGTTTAATAATCGTTTTGTGAAGCATTATATGAGTTCGAGTTTGCCTGCGTTAATAGAGCAAATTCATTATAAAGACCAACAAATTGACCAGTTAAGCAAAACGGTCACTACCTTGGTAGAACGAAACAATGATTTGCAAACCAAACTATTAGAGCAAGACAAACAATATTATCGTATTGATGGCAACAACCCGCCACCAAACATAAACTCGCGTACTTGGAACAGCGGTGGATTTTTTAGCTCGCAACAATTTATTATTTTAATTGGCTTAGTTATCTTTTTGATACTAAGCCTAAAAGCATTTGACTATTTTGGTAGCCGAACTTATAGCGAAAACGCTGGCTTATACGAAAAATACAATGCTCAATGGAAAGATTATACCCAAATGACGGTGCAGTACCAAGATAAATTGGAAGCAATACAAGCCGAAAAAGAAAAAACGGAACAAGATTTGCAGAAGAAAGGGTATACCATTGATACGCTCACAAAAGCCTTGTCGCGTTTGTCGCTGCAAATGAACCAAGAAGGCAAAAAATCGGAAACCATTAGCCAACTTACACAGCAATTGTCGCAAAAAGAAAAAGAAAAAATGGACATGATGCTGGGCTTAGATTCGTTGAAAAAAGCCCTTGCCTACGAGCGCAAACAAGCTGCCGAACTAAACGCTAAAAACGAACTGCTAAAAGAAATGAACGAACTAAAAAAAGCCGAAGCCGATGCTAAAACAAGTGGCGGTACCAGCTTTAATGTACTGTATTTGCTCATCATCATTTTACTCTCGGCAGTTATGTTTTTGGCAGTTGATAGAAACAGAAAAAGCAAATAAATCCCAATAAAAAATACCTTAAATTTATTGATATGCCATTAAGTAAAATACAAGTTGCTAATTGGATAGAAAACGCTCAAAATCTATATATTTGCATAATAAGTTTAGATGAGAGATATTTATATTTCAATGATTTTTTCTATAAAAAATTCTCTTCTTCTTTTCCGGTAATTGTCGGAGAAATTGCTTACTTTTCGTTGCATCCTGACGACATAGGCGTAGCCGAAAAAGCCGCCGAAGAATGTTTAAGGATTAACGGAACAGTGACCGTTTTGCTTCGTAAAATACAAGAAAAAAATAGGTATTATATGACCAAATGGGAGTTTTCTCCTTACAAAGAAAACGACTCTGTAATAGGCTTTTTTTGTATTGGATTTGATATAACCGAACAAGAAGAATTGCGAATTGGCAACAAAAAAATACAAATATACAATGCTTTTTTAAGAGAATTTATACATATCCTTGCTCACGACTTAAAACAGCCTATGCGCACAGCCGGCAGCTTTATTAAACTAATATACAACTCTTTAAAAGGCAGAAATATACCCTTAACCGAAAATGAAGAAAGTTATTTCGAGTTTGTTTTTGAAGCCATCACTCAAAGCAATAAACTAACCGATAATATTCAAAAAGTAATCCAAGCATCAACAACCGAAAATTTACTACCAGAAAACACACAATTAAGTGATGTTTTAAATGAAATAAAATCGAACATACAATACCTATACATAGATGCAACCCCCACTATTGAACTCGAAAAAGACGCTACCCTATTAACCTACAAACTGCAATTAAAACAAATACTTCAAAATTTAATAACAAATGCTGTTAAATTTCGACGAAAAGATACACCATTAGTAATTAAAATAGATACAGAAAATATAGATGGATCAATTGTTTTCAGCGTGCAAGACAATGGAATAGGTATAAACGAAAAATACAAAGAGAAGATATTTAATATATTCAACAGAATAAACCCCGATATAGAAGGCTCTGGTATTGGGTTAAGTATCTGTAAAAAAATACTTATTAACACAGGTGGTGATATATGGGTAGAAAGCAAAGAAGGAGAAGGTTCTACTTTTTATTTCACATTTGGTAAAACAAATATTTAGTTAATTGAACCATCTAAAATTAATCGTATTGGGCGCTGCCGAAAGTGGCGTAGGCGCTGCCATATTGGGCAAGTTAAAAGGCTACGATGTATTTGTATCCGACAAAGCCCCTATTGCCCCTGCATACAAACAAATGCTGGAGCAGCACCACATTGCCTTTGAAGAAGGCACACACACCGAAAGTATTATTTTGACCGCCAACGAAGTAGTCAAAAGCCCCGGCATACCCGAAAAAGCCCCCATTATTGCCCAAATACGGGCAGCAAACATACCCATTGTGTCCGAAATTGAGTTTGGCAGCCGATACACATCTGCCAAAATTATTGCTATAACTGGCACAAATGGCAAAACCACCACCACATCGCTTACCTATCATGTGCTCGAACAAGCTGGTTTAAAAGTAGCCTTGGCAGGTAATATTGGCTATAGCTTGGCTTTGCACATAGCCACACAGCCATCGCCCGATTATTATGTGGTAGAAGTTAGCAGTTTTCAACTCGACGATACCCCCACTTTTTGCCCACATATTGCCGTATTGACCAATATTACCCCCGACCATTTAGACCGCTACAATTACTCGTTTGAACAATATGTAGCAGCTAAATTTAAAATAACTGCACATCAATCTGCCCAAAATTATTTTATTTATGGTGCCGACGATGCCATTATTAGGGCGTATTTATTAGAGCATAACGCTACTATCGCCGCACACAAACTACCTTTTGCCATCAACAACACCTTGTCGGGTAGCCATGCCATCCTCGAAAAAGGCAATATGATAATAAAAAGCAATATTGGCGAGAAAGCAATAATACCTCTATCGGCACTACCTATAAAAGGCAAACACAACACCTACAACGCGCTTTGTGCCTGTGCTGTAGCTCATTTATTGGGTGTCTCTGCCAGCCAAATCGAGCAGGGTTTAAGTACTTTTCAAGCCATCGAACACCGCCTTGAGCCTGTTGCCGTTATCAACAACATCAGTTTTATCAACGACTCAAAAGCCACCAATATCGACTCGACGTGGTACGCCCTTGATGCCATGACCGAACCTACCGTTTGGATAGCCGGCGGTACCGACAAAGGCAACGACTACAGCACCCTGCTCGATTTGGTGACACAAAAAGTAAAAGCTATTGTGTGCATGTGTGTTGATGATAGCAAAATTAAAGCCGCTTATCAACACCTGCGTATACCTATAGTATACGCACCCTCGGCAAAGCAAGCGGTGCAAGCTGCATACGGTTTGGCACACCCCAACGACGTAGTGCTACTGTCGCCCGCCTGTGCAAGTTTCGATTTGTTTAAAAACTACGAAGATAGAGGCAGACAGTTTAAACAAGCCGTTTTGGAGTTGATGTAATGTTTTTGGCTTTTGGCTGCCCGCTTTTGGCTATTGGCTGCAAGCTGTCGGCTGTTGGTTTTTATACAAAAATAACTTTCTAAGTAGCTAGTCAATCTAATATTGTCGGGTAAAAGTGGCATTTTAAGCCCCGTTAGGGGCGTGATATGGGTAGCAAAGATGTGGATAAACGTATTTTTAGCCCCGTTAGGGGTGTGATATGCTTATTTATCCATGAAAAAACGTTACCAATTTACCAATAATGGCGAGTTTGCCAAGAAAATACCCGACAATATTAACTTGAATGACTACTAAGCTACACCCATGCCTAATAAAAACACTATTAAAAACGCCTTAACTATTGCCATTGCATCAGTATGGTTAATAAATGGTTTATTTTGCAAGGTGTTAAACATGGTTCCGCGGCACCAAGCCATTGTTGCACAAATATTGGGCGATGATTATGCTTACCTTGCCACCAAACTAATTGGCTGTGCCGAGATATTAATGTTTGTCTGGATACTTAGCCGCATAAAACCGCGTTTTTGTGCCCTCAGCCAAATAGCAATAGTTGGTTTGATGAACATCATTGAGTTTTTTTGGGTGCCTAACTTGTTGTTGTTTGGGCATTTGAATGCCCTATTTGCAGCCATTTTTATGTTTGTGGTGTACTTACAACAATTTGTTTTGCATCAATAAATGTACTAATAACTATCACTCCTCCTCTACACTACCACACATGTTATCCTTAAAAAATCATCCGTTTGCGGTCGAAACTTTTTTTGAGAGTTCGTTGGTGCTAACCTTTGCTTTACCCAAAGAAGACCTACAACATTTAATCCCCGAATGTTTAAGTTTAGATACTTTTAACGACAAATGGGCGTTTGTAGCAGTAGCTATGGTATCAACCCAAAAGTTGCGTCCCAAGGGGTTTCCTGTTTTTATGGGAAACGATTTTTTTTTAATAGGTTTTAGGATTTTTGTACGATATACCACCACCGAAGGCAAACGTTTGCGAGGTTTATACATTTTGAAATCGGAAACTGACAACCCTAAAATGTCGTTTTTTGGCAACTTATTTACCCATTACAACTATACCACCACCGATATTGATTTTTATAGAGATACTGAAACAATACGAGTTTCATCGCAAAAATCTGATTTAGAAGTAGTTATACAACACAATGAAGATAATATATTATTACCCCCCAACTCGCCATTCAACGATTGGAAAGAAGCAAGGCGTTTTGCGGGACCACTGCCATTTACGTTTACCTATAATAAAGCAACCAAACAAGTATTAATTATCGAGGGTGTGCGCGAAAACTGGACACCTAAACCCGTAGCCGTAACAAGCTATAAGGTAGGTTTTATGCAGCAAACGCAATTTAAAAACGCGGTGTTAGCCAACGCTTTCATCGTCGAAAATATACCTTATTGCTGGAAAAAAGGCAGAATCGAAACATGGAAAAGCTAAACCGAAAACCATTGCAGGGCATCACCAATATTGTGCGGTTTAATTGGCATTATTATGTGGCGGCAGCAACAGTAGTGGCTATTTTATTTTGGGTAGATGATAAATTACCCGTTTATTTACGTACTATTGCTTTTGTTATTGGCACATTAACGGTTTTAAGTACGTTTGTTTCGTTGGCAGTATCTTACTACATCTACGATTACTCGGGTTTGTATAATTTGCATTTTTTAGACCTATTAAATATTGATAAAAACACAAAATTAGTTAATATTAATGCTGGTTTTGATGAGACAAGTGCCTTTATCAAACAAAAATATCCAAACGCCCATTTAACCGTATTTGATTTTTACGACCCCGCCAAACACACCGAGGTATCTATTGAACGCGCCCGCAAAGCCTACCCTGCTTTTGTTGGTACACAAACCATAAGCACCCAACAAGTGCCATTGCCACCAAATACCGTTGATTATATATTTTTGATACTTGCTGCTCACGAAATACGAAATCACCAAGAACGAGCCACTTTTTTTACCCAATTAGCCAATGCACTACAACCCAATGGCAGAATAATTGTGGTGGAACATCAACGCGATATAGCTAATTTTTTAGCCTATAACTTTGGTTTCTTACATTTTTTCTCGCCCCAAGCATGGCAACAAACATTTGCTCAAGCCAATTTGTTGATAGATTTAGCCTATAAAACAACCCCTTTTATTAGTACCTTTATCCTCAAAAAAAATGGAATTACACCTTAAAATAATTGGTTTTATTTTGGTACTTCTATCTGTTGTACACCTTATCTTTCCAAAATATTTTAATTGGAAACAAGAGTTATCATCGCTTAATTTAATCAACAAGCAATTGATGTATGTACACACTTTTTTTGTGGCATTGATAGTTTTATTAATGGGCATATTGTGCATTTGTTGCTCAACCGATTTGGTGCATACTACTTTAGGCAAGCAATTGTCGTTTGGTTTGTTTATTTTTTGGGGATGTAGATTGTTTTTTCAATTTTTTGTTTATTCGCCAGCCCTCTGGAAAGGCAAAACTTTTGAAACAGTGGTACACATCGCTTTTTCGCTACTTTGGGCATACCTAAGTGCCGTTTTTTTTACAATATACTACACAAACTAACTAATTGCTTTTGTTACGTGCTGCCCTATTTTAGGGCGTTTATTTAGGACACAGATTTCAACCAATTTTTATTGGTTTTAGGCTAAAATCGGCATCTGTTGTTTATAATTAATAATTTACAATTTATAATTACAGAAAAGTGTTATCTAAACTCAAAGGCGACCGAACCATCTGGTTTATCACTATATTATTATCTTTATTTTCGATGTTGGCGGTGTATAGCGCAACTGGTGCATTGGCAATGCAGCAAGGTGGCAATACCGAATACTTTTTTTTGCGTCAAATATTAATGTTAAGCATTGGATTTGGTATTATGTATGCTGCCCATTTGGTTAACTACAACTACTACTCGCGGATAGCACAAATATTGCTATATATATCTGTTCCGTTGTTATTAATTACTTTGGTAGCAGGTACAAACATCAACGATGCTCGGCGTTGGCTAAGTATACCGGTCTTAAACATTTCGTTTCAAACCTCCGATTTGGCAAAACTGGCACTTATCATGTACACGGCGCGCACCCTGTCGAAAAAGCAACAAATTATCAAAGATTTTGACAAGGCATTTATTCCGCTTATATTGCCTATTATTGTAGTATGTTTGTTAATTGTACCCGCCAACTTATCCACAGCAGCCGTATTATTTGCCACTTGTTTAATTTTGATGTTTATTGGGCGCGTAAGCCTAAAACACATTAGCCTAACGGTGGCTTGTGGCATAGCTGCTTTTTTGGTGTTTATTGGCATTGCCACCCTAACATCGTTCAAAACCCGTTTGGATACATGGATAAGTCGCGTCGAAAAATTTACCGAGCGCGACAAAGAAGTTGATTACCAAACAAGCAACGCCTTTGTAGCCATTGCCAACGGCGGTTTGATACGCCTTGCACCGGGCAAAAGTATACAGCGCAATTTTTTGCCGCAACCTTACTCCGATTATATATATGCTATTATAATAGAAGAATACGGGTTACTAGGCGGCATTATCGTACTGTCTTTATATTTATGGTTTTTGTATCGGTGCATACTTATTTTTATAAAAAGCCCCGGAGCATTTGGTGCATTGCTGGCAGTAGGCTTGAGTCTAAGTTTAGTGATTCAAGCCATCATGAACATGTCTGTTACCGTAGGTTTATTGCCCGTAACAGGTTTACCCCTACCTTTGGTTAGTATGGGCGGTACCTCGTTGTTGTTTACCAGTTTTGCCATTGGCATTATACTAAGTATTAGCCGACAGATAGAAACACAGAAAGAAGTGTAACTTATAAGTTGTAAATTATAAACTGTAAGTGCTGATGAATTATGCTTTTTTAAATAAAAGTATATAATTTAAGTTTTTATTTTTTGGGCTACACGCTGTTTATGCAAATAGCACAACACCAAAAAATGTTTTAATAAATAATAAGTATACAAAAGAAAACAAACTATTGCCCTATAAATTTGATACAGACTTGAAAAGTGCTGATTGGTTGCTTGCGCTTGCTTTGCTATGGGGGTGCCATAGACTGTGCAAATAGGGTAAGCCAATAATCACCCCCAAAAAAGACCGATTCCGCGTCAAGCGGGGCAGGTATAGGTTAGTTAAATAACTAATATGGAATAGACGATTATTACTTACTTAAGTCGGCATCAAAATATACAATTTGTTATTTATAATTTACAATTAATAATTTATAATTAATAATTAAATCTTGCTTTCCCTTCCATTTCTTCCATTTTTTTCCAAATCGCACAACCGCCGCACGCAAATTGTAGTGGATTATTTGGTGCGTTTATACGCAGGCATAGCACTTATACTACTTACATTGGCAATAGGTGTACTGGGTTATATGATTATCGAGCATTATAATTTTATTGATGCTTTTTATATGACCATCATTACCCTCGCCACCGTAGGATTTATGGAAGTACAGCCCCTAAGCGAGGCAGGACGGGTGTTTACATCGCTGCTTATTATTACCAATATTGGTATTTTTACCTATGCCATTACTGTTTTATCCAGTTTTTTGGTCGAAGGAAATTTTAGAAAACTATGGGAACATTACGTTATGCTTAAAAAAGCCGAACACCTAACCAACCACGTTATTGTATGTGGATACGGACGCTACGGACGCGAAGTATGCAACTATTTTGCCCACCACAACATACCATTTTTGGTTATCGAGGCAAAACCCGATGTGGTCGAAGAACTAAAATCTCAAAATATTATTTTTGTAGAAGAAGATGCCACCCACGACGAAGCCCTCGAAGAAGCAGGTATACACCGCGCCCGCGCCCTTGTAACTACCCTGCCCGAAGATGCCGATAATGTATACGTGGTACTAACCGCCCGACAAATGGCACCAAATTTGCACATCATTAGTCGAGCTGCCATGCTTAGGTCCGAAGCAAAACTACACCTTGCCGGAGCAAACGAGGTAATTATGCCCGAAAAAATAGGCGGTTTTTATATGGCTGCCCTCACCACAAAACCCGACGTAGTAGAATTTTTCAAAATCCTATCCAACGAAACACAAGTAGGTATCAGCATCGAAGAATTAATTTTTGACGACATAGCACCCAAACCAAACGCTCCCCGCACTATCCGCGACCTAGACATACGAGCCAACACCGGAGCCAACCTAATTGGCATTAAAACCCCCGACGGCAGATACCTCATCAACCCCTCGCCCGATACCATCATCGAAGCCCGAATGTGCCTTATTGCCCTAGGCACCCCCCAACAAATCGACGAACTAAAAGCCTATTGCCAACAACAATACAAAAATAACCACCCAAAAACTAAGTTGAAGTTTTAGCTAAAAATTAAAATATCATACAAAATGGAAACTACATTTCACCTTGAGTCTAATACCCAAGAATGGATATTGCATATTCCCAAAAATAACCTAAGTGAAGATTGGTTGTTACAACTAATCAAACGAATAGAACTAGAAAACTTATTACAAAAAGCTAACTTCTCAACCGAGATTCTTGCTCTATCCGAAAAGATACAAGAAAATTGGTGGGAAAGAAATAGAGCCGCTTTTTTAAATGATGTCATACAATGACAGAAAATTACACAAAAGTAATCATAGATACGAATATCATTTTTTCATCACTTCTTGTTTCGTCGTCAAAACTGCGAGACACGTTGATGAAAAGTGACATAATTTTCTATGCTCCGAATTACTTATTTGTTGAGATTTTCAAATACAAAGAAAAAATACTCAAATACAGCAAAATAGACGAAAGCGAAATCTATATCATTCTTGATACAATTATAAGTAATATAAATTTCATAAACATGAATTTTATATCTGTAAAAAATCGCCAAAAAGCCTATGATTTATGCAAAGATATAGACGAAAAAGATTTGGCATTTGTGGCATTAGCACTTGAGTTGAATGCGCTACTTTGGACAGGTGACCAAAAATTACGTAAAGGCTTAGAAAGTAAGAATTTTGGCTATTTTTACAATATTTAACAACAATTCATTCTTCACACACAAACAGCCGCAACTAACTAACAACACCCAAGCAAAACAAACCCTTAGTTGCTTAGTTAAATGCTAAAATTTTTCAATATGACAAGAAACATCTTAGTTTTAGGAGCGGGCAAATCGGCAACTGCCCTTATCAAATATCTGCTCGACAATGCCGCCGCCAATAACTGGACACTTACCCTTGGCGACTACGACACCGCCTTAGCTACCCAAAAAATTGATAATCACCCCGCTGGCAAAGCGGTATTTTTTGATGTAAACGATGCCACCCTGCGCAGTCAATTAGTATCAAAAGCCGATTTAGTTATCTCTATCCTACCCGCCGACTTTCATTACTTAGTAGCACTCGATTGTCTACAACACCATAAACACCTCATCACGCCCTCGTATGTGTCGCCACGCGAGCAACAGTTAGATGCACAATTTAAAGAAAAAGGCTTGTTGATGATGTGCGAAATGGGATTAGACCCCGGCATAGACCACATGAGCCTAATGCAAACATTGCATAGCTTGCGCAATAAAGGCGCTAAAATTACCGCACTTAGGTCGTTTTGTGGCGCACTCATTGCCCCCGAATCCGACGACAACCCTTGGCACTACAAATTTACTTGGGCACCCATGAACGTTGTGTTAGCAGGTAGTGGCGGAACCGCTCAATATCTAAAAAATGGCAAACCCAAATACATACCCTATAACCGCCTATTTTTAGTTACCGAAACACACCTTGTTGAAAACTACGGCGAGTTTGAGGCTTATGCTAACCGCGACTCGTTGCCTTATATACCCAAATATGGCGTTGAGGACATACCTACTTTTGTACGCGGAACCCTGCGCCGAAGCGGTTTTTGCAACGCTTGGCACGCCCTTGTAAAATTAGGCTTAACCGACAATCAACTGCATATCGACCCTGCCGCAAAATTTACCTATCGCCAACTAATTGAGTCTTTTTTGCCGCCTACCTACATCGAAGAAGAAGAAGAATTAACTACCCAAGAGCAATTGGCTTCTTTCCTCGAAATAGACTCCGACAATGATACCATCATAAAACTACAATGGTTGGGCTTGTTTGCTAACAAAGTAATACCTATGAGCAAACCGCTAACGCCCGCTCAAATTTTACTCGATTTGCTCGAACAAAAATGGCAATTACACCCCGACGATAAAGATATGATTGTAATGTTACACCGCTTTGATTACCAACTCGATGGCAAACCACATGTGTTAACTGCCACTATGGTAGTAAAAGGCACCGACCCCAACCACACCGCCATTGCAGCCACCGTAGGCTTACCTATGGGCATATTGGCTAAAATGTTGCTCAACAATCAGGTTAATCTGTCGGGTGTGCAAATACCCATTATGCCACAAGTATACCAACCCATACTTACCGAGCTTGCTCAACACGGCATCACCTTTACCGAAACCGAAGCCGAATAAACGCATCGCTCAAAAACAAAAAAACTGCTTACCAAATAGATGGTAAGCAGTTTTTTTTATTTATAAAAAATGTATTTAATAAAACAACAGTCTTTATTTCCCCTTAAAATTAGGTGTGCGTTTTTCTACAAACGCTTGCATGCCTTCTTTTTGGTCTTCGGAGGCAAAGGTGAGGTAAAAGTTTTTGCGTTCGAACAACAAACCTTCATTTAAAGTTAAATTAAAGGCTTGCAGCACCGATTCTTTGGCAAGTTGCACCGAAATAGGCGACATGGCAGCCACTTGTCGGGCAAGTTTAAACGCCTCTGACAGGTACAACTCAACAGGCACCACCTTATTAACCAAACCTGCCTGATACGCTTTTTCGGCAGACATAAACTGCCCCGTGAGCACCATTTCCATTGCCCACTGTTTGCCCACCGAGCGCGTAAGACGTTGTGTACCACCTGCACCGGGCATCGTGCCAATTTTTATTTCGGGCTGCCCAAACTGTGCCGTCTCCGATGCCACAATCATGTCGCAGGTCATGGCAAGTTCGCAGCCGCCGCCCAATGCAAAACCCGACACCGCCGCAATAATTGGCTTTTTAGTTTTTTTGATTTGGTCCCAAGTACTAAACTGGTCGATATTAAGCATATCAACAGCCGTTCTACCAGCCATTTCTTTAATATCGGCACCTGCGGCAAAAGCACGCGCATTACCCGTTAAAATAATAACCCGTACTTCGGGGTCTTGGTCTAATGCCTTAAGGGTATCGCGCAATTCGCCCATCAATTGCAGGTTTAGTGCATTTAGTTCTTTGGGACGGTTAAGCTCAATAAGTGCAATATTAGGCTCGGCTTGAGGCGTAACTTTTAAAAACTGCATAAGCAAATTTGATTATTGGTTATAAATTATTGATTATTTTTACTCGCAAAAATAGATAATACAGCGGTTTCAAGCAAACAAGTTTAATACCGACTTAAGTAAGTAATAATTTCTTATTTTACATTTGTTGTTTAAACAATTTACGTTTGCCCCGCTTGACGCGGAATCGGTCTTTTTTGGGGGTGATTATTGGCTTACCCTATTTGCACAGCATAAGGCACCCCCAAAGCAAAGCAAGCGCCAAGCACCCAATCAGAACTTTTCCATGTCTGTATCAAAGTTAAACCCACTTTGGTTAAAGTTTTGTTTGCTCTTGTCAAGCAAAGCCAAAATACCCGTTTACGCAAAAAATGTTTTTGGCAGGGGTGATGCTTCAACAGGCTTAACAACCGTGATGGGAGCTCGTTAAACGACAAGTAGATGGTGTGGGGTAAACTAAAAAAGTGCTACCATTGTAACGGATTACACCGACCAATGTAGCACTTTTGAATAAGCGAGGAATAAATTTTGCAGAAAAAATACTATGCTTCTTTGCGCATACGTCTTTCTGGAATACGTGCTTTTTTGCCACTTAGTTTGCGCAAATAGTACAAACGTGCGCGACGCACTTTACCAAATTTATTTACTTCGATTTTATCGATATTTGGCGAGCATGCCGGAAAAACGCGCTCAACACCAATACCGCCCGATATTTTACGAACAGTAATCATACGGGCTGCATTTGCAGGCCCGCCTTTGATTTGAATCACATCGCCACGAAACGCTTGGATGCGCTCTTTAAGATCTTTGCCTTCGCCTTCTACAATTTTGTAGTATACCGTAATATTGTCGCCTGCTCTAAAAGCGGGAACTTCTTTTTTCGGTAGCAATTGCTCATTAACGTACTTAATGAAGTCCATTTTGTTAACCTTTTTTTAATTTCTCTAATAGACCGCAAAGGTACGGAAAAAAAAACTAATTTTGCAAAACTTTTCCAAAATTTTGCTCAAAAAAAAACAAGAACGTATCTTTGCACCCAAATTAGGCTTTTTAAGGCTGTTTTTAGCCACCAAAAGCCATCAAACAACAACAATGAATAATATAAAATTAGAGAAAGTAGGCAAAGTAGTACAAACCAAAGGTTTATCGGGCGAAATAAAAATAGCTTGCGAAAGCTTTTTTTTAGACTATCTGTCTGTCAATCCATTGCCACATATCTACATCTCCGAAGGAAAAAATACCCTTCCGTACTTTGTACAGCAGCAGTCGCAGCTTGACTCAAAGCAAAACCTAACCATTAAGTTAGAAGATGTTGACACCAAGGAGCAAGCAGAACGTTTGCGAGCTTGCGACTTATTTTTTGATAAAGATAAGTTAGACACCTTTTTTCATTCGTTGGACATAGAAGAATACACCGAGCAAACTTGGGATTTTTTGATAGGCTACACCTTAATAGACACCGACGACAAAACCATTGGCATTGTTACCGATGTATTTTACCTCAATCAACATCAATTAGCCGCTGTTGATTATGCAGGTAAAGAGGTATTGATACCACTACACGAAGACATAGTGGAACTACTAGACGAAGATGCCAAAATTATTGTAATGGACTTGCCCGACGGTTTGTTGGATTTGTAGAAATAGACAACAAACCGTTTAGGCTAACTTGACCAATAACCCCTTGTTTGTACCCAAAAGGCAATCAAATTTTAATAATACCTTTTTCATCAAGCTATATTTACTTATCATCACCCATGAAAACCCCCAACGAAATTTTTGATACCATGTATAAATCCGACTATTTTAGCCAATGGTTGGGTGTTGAGTTGTTGGCTATTGGCAAAGGTTTTTGTACGCTACAAATGGTGGTTAGGCGCGACATGCTCAATGGTTTTGGTGTGATGCATGGCGGTGCGTCGTTTTCGTTGGCAGACAGTGCTTTTGCTTTTGCTTCTAACTCGCACGGCAGGGTAAGTGTATCTATCGAAACCAACATTTCGCATACCGCAGCCGTTAAAGAGGGCGATGTGCTTACGGCTACCGCCCGCGAATTAAACCTATCAAATAGGCTTGGTATCTACGAAGTACCCATTACCAATCAACACCAAAAAATAGTGGCTTTGTTTAAAGGTACCGTTTTTAGAACCGAAAAAGAAGTTTAAACCACTTAAAACAAGCAATAGTTGGGTAAATAATGGCTATTTAGGTGTTTTTTACCCCAAAAAAGATACCTAAACGAAAAAAAAATGCCCTAACTAAAAAATAGTTTGACCTAAACGAAAAAAAAGTTAGAAAACTAAAAAATAGTTTCTATCTTTACGGCTCATTTAAATAACACTACTATGGCTTATTATTTTAACGAGCGCGAAGAGCAAATACTAGAAATATTGTGGAAAACAGGCAATGGTTTTATGAAAGATATTTTAACCCAAATGCCTAATAACGAGCATCTGCCCTATAATACGGTATTGTCAATGGTGCGCAAATTGGAGCGAAATGGCGTGCTTGCTTACGAGTCGTTTGGGGGTAACTGTAGGTATTATCCGTTGTTGGATAAAGAAACCTACATCAACCAAAAATAGACCATTTATTGCAACACTACTTTGAGCAATCGGCACAAAAAATGATTGAATTTTTGCAAAAAAATAAAATGGCAATTGCCTCTACTACTGCACCCACAGCGGTTGTTAATACCTTGCTCACAACCGAACCGAAATCGAAAGACAAAAAAAAATCGAAAGACAAAAAATAGTTTTGTAAATTTGCATTAAAAAAACGGCTACACGAGCATTGTGCTTGTGTAGCCGTTACATTTTACGGGTTTTGCCGTATTGTTATTGTTGATGAGTTGTTTTATCGCACAATCACCAATTTTTGCGTATCAGAGGTGGCTTGTGCTGCCTCTATGCGATACAAATACAAACCTTTTGTTAATTTGCGTGTATCGAGGCTAATGTTGCCTTCGGTGTTTTTTAGTTTTTGGCTCATTACCACCAAGCCGGCAGCGTTTGTTACTTTTAGTACCGCATCGGTTAGGTTTTCGGGTAAATGGTAAGCAATTTGTACGCGGTCGGTGGCGGGGTTAGGTTGCGGTGCTGTTAATAATACGTTTTGGTTGGGTTTAATTGGCTCAATGGCTGTGGCAAACTGTATGTTGGCATCAACGGCTAAATCATCGAAATAAAAACCATCGCCTGTTACAAAACCGTCGCTATAAAAAGCCCAACGCAACTGTATTTTTTTGCCCAAAAAATCGGTCAAATCTATCTCTTCGCGCACCCAATTGGTTTGTGTGCCATCGTACAAAGGCTCGTCGAGTAGTTGATATTGGCTGCCTGCATTGGTGTATTTACCACAAAGCGGCGTATAAAATGCCTGTTGCTATATCTACGGCAGTTAGTTGGGTATAATCGTAGCCATCTTCAATGTCCCATTTTGCATAAAAATGCAACAATGCGGTGGTGGCGTTTGTTAGGTTAATGGTATCGTTAAGGTATAAAAAGCTATCTGTATTATCCAAATATTCTCCATCGGGCGACTCGGTGATGCTGGCAGGTGCGGTATAGTATTGTTGGGTAGTGCTTGCCCAGGTGCCTATAAAATTAGTGGTATTGTCGCAGTTGTTTTGGTATACATTGTCTAAACTGCCATATTGTTGTATTACGCGTTGTGTCAATATCAAGCCTTCGTTGTTGTTTACTACTATATCGTAAATAATATCACCAGTTGCACCTGTTAACAATGTGTAGGATAAATTGGCGGTTACTTCTTCGAGTAGGGTTAGGTTGGTATATGTAAGTGGTGCGCTTACGGTAGCTATATTGGCACTAATGGGCTGTATAGATACTGTAAAAGTACCTTCGTTTTTTAACCCCAAACGTTTTAATACAAATGGTACATCAACCACAGGTGTCGACACAAAAGTAGGCAGGTCGGTTGTTAGTTCGGCGTAGTTGTGTACAAAACGCAATAGGTGCATATTTTGCCAAACGTTTTCTTTACACAATGGTACAATACGCGAAGGTGTGGGCCAAAAGCCATCGTCGGGCGAGCCTGCTTCGGGTGTCATCGAAAGAATTTTGTTTTTGCTTGTTTGCTCGCCATACATCCAGTCGTCGGAGTCGCCGTTTACTAGGTAGCCTACTGTTTGGTCGCCGGTGCCGTAGGTATAGTTGTTTTCTTTGGTCATTACGCGGGCATAGTTTTCGAACAGTGACGAGTCGGGGGTTAGATACGAGGCAATAAAACCCCACGGATAGATAAGCAAATTGCTATAAGTGTGGTAATTTAGTGCTATTTCGAACTGATGTTGCTCGCAAAACCATTTCATTGCTTGCGTTTCGGGCTCCGAGAAAGCCGCATCGCCACGGTAGGTATCGCTGTTTTGGTTGGGCGACGAGCCAGTATCATCAAATGCCCATTCGTATCCGTAGTTGCGGTTTAGGTCAACGCCATCGGCATTGCTATTAAATACGCCATTGCCGTTGTTGTCGCGTTTGTTTTTGCGCCAAAAGCCACCGCCGTTGGGGTTAGTTGTTTGGTTGTAGATATAGCCATCGGGGTTTATACATGGCACAATATACATTTCGGTGTGGTCGAGCAAAAACTGTATTTCGGGGTTGGTGTGGTAATTTTCGAGCAGGTAATACATAAAAAATATCAACTGCGACAAGCCACCGGGTTCGCGGGCATGATGTATGGCATTAATCAATACTTCGGGTTCGTCGGTTTCGTCGGTGTCGGGGTTGTCCGAAATTTTTAGCCAATAGACAGGTCGGTTTTCGTGGGTTTGAAAAGTATCAATAGCTTGTTTTTCGGAGATGTGGTCGGGAAACAAAGCTCGCATATTGTCGAGATGAGCAATCATTTCGTTGTAGGTAAAAAAGCCGCCCATGCTACCTAGGTTAAAATTGGTGGGTACGGTATAGTCAAAACCGCCGCTGCTGCTACAATCGGCGCTGCTGCGCTCGTTTGGGTTTTGGGCAGATGCGTGACTCATGCGTTCAAAATCGGCGGCGGCACGTTCTTGGTAAAACTTAATTACATCATCGTGTACAATGGTGGTGGTAAAACCAGCTTGTTGTACTTTGTTAATTTCGGTTGCCGACAAGTCGGTTTCAAAATAGGCTCCGCGACGGTATTGTCCATGGTCAGCGGCAATACCTAAATCGTTAAGGCGTTGCATGCCTGCCTCGTCGGTGAAAATGCGTATGCGCGAGTATTTTTGCGTTTCGACAATTTGGGCATGGCTTGTGCCAATACCCAACAAACAAAAACAGGCTGCTAATAGCAGATGCTGTAGTAATTTCATAAAAGTGTGTTATTTATTTTTGTAGTTATTTTGTTTTGATATGGATGTATGGGTAGGTTGCGCGTACTTTGCTGAGGGGGTGCCACCTACTTGGCAAATTAGGGTATGCCAATCATCACCCCCACAAAAAACCGATTCCGCGTTAAGCGGGGCAGGCTCAAACTTTGGTATTAAGTGCATTGATTTAACTTTATAAAGTGGCTAATTTTTAGTTGTTGTAGAAAAGTGGTGCAAAAGTGCTGTTTTTTTACGACATATCAAAATACACTTTTTTGACCTTACCAAACAAATAAAAAAACAAAAAGTTAAACAGTATAATAAAATGATTTTATAAAATGCTGATAGTTAGGTATTTATGAGTAAAATAAAGAGGTAAGAAGAGCTATGAAACAATGAAAATTCCGTTTTTTTAGGTAATTTATCTTTTTGGCAAAATAATTAGCTTAGATTTGTATGAATTTTCGGTTAAAAATTTGTACCTTTGCAGCCCAAAAGCAGCACACGGCATGAGTTCCCAAATCAAACTGTTCGGTGGCACAGCCTCTCGCTATTTGGCAGAAGAAATAGCACAGTTCCACGACTTATCTCTTATCGAAGCAATAGTACAGCGGTTTAGCGATGGCGAAATACAGCCTGTTATACAAGAGTCGGTACGCGGCGATTTTGTATTTTTTGTACAATCGACAACCGCCCCCGCCGATAACCTAATGGAGTTATTGTTGTTGATAGATGCTGCTCGGCGGGCATCGGCAAACTACATTACGGCAGTAATACCCTATTTTGGCTATGCACGCCAAGACAGAAAAGATAAACCGCGTGTGCCTATCTCGGCAAAGTTAATTGCTAATTTGCTTACTACGGCAGGGGCATCGCGCATTATTACTATGGATTTGCACGCTCCGCAAATTCAGGGTTTTTTTGATATTCCGGTAGATCACTTAGAGGCATCGGCAATATTTATTCCGTACATTAAGCACTCTATCCCGCGCGAAAACTTAATTTTTGCAGCACCCGATGTAGGTGGTACAAAACGAGCCCGCTCGTATGCCAAACATTTTGATGCCGATATGGTTATTTGCGATAAACGCCGCGAACGAGCCAACGAGGTGAGCGAAATGACGGTTATTGGCGATGTTAGGGGTAAAGATGTTGTGCTAATAGACGACATTGTAGACACCGGCGGCACGCTTTGCAAAGCAGCACAAATGCTGATGGATAAAGGAGCCGTTAGTGTTAGAGCATTAATTACACACCCTGTTTTGTCGGGCAATGCCTACGAAAAAATCGAAAACTCGGCATTAACCGAGCTAGTAGTTTGCAACACCATACCTGTAAAACAAGATTGCTCAAAAATTAAGGTACTTTCGGTATCGCAATTGTTTGCAACGGCTATCAAACGTGCTTTCGAGTATCGCTCTATTAGCTCGTTGTTTGTGGGTTAAAACACCAAACGTAAAAACAAATAATAATAAATAACAATAAAAATATACAAACACCATGGAAGGTATTGTTGTAGAAGGACAACTTAGAAGCAATGTAGGCAAAAAGTCTACAAAAGCTGTACGCAGCGAAGAAATGGTTCCGTGCGTATTGTACGGCGGTGGCGAAAATATCCATTTTCAAGCACCTGTAACGGCTTTCAAAAAATTAATTTATACGCCTTATTTTAACGTTGCAGAATTGCAAATTGATGGTAAATCGTATAAGGCATTTGTCAAAGACACTCAGTTTCACCCGGTAAGCGACAAATTGCTACACCTCGATTTTCAACAATTGATACCAGGGCAATTAGTTGTTACCGACTTGCCTATTACCCTACACGGTTTGGCAGTAGGGGTAAAAGCTGGGGGTAAATTGTTGCAAAAAGTGCGTAAAGTGCGCGTTAAAGCATTACCCGAAAAATTGCTTTCCGAAATCAAAGTTGACGTAAGTCACTTAGAGGTAGGCAAATCGGTGCGTGTTCGCGATATTGTATCAGATGGCTTGCAAGTAATGATGTCGCCTGCGGTTCCGTTGGCTTCGGTCGAGATTACCCGTGCATTGCGTGCTGCTGCTGCTGCTGCCGCCGCTGCTGCCAATGCAAAACCCGGCAAAGGCAAAAAGAAATAATTTTGACAGCGTACAAAATACTAAACACCCCCATTTCTTGGATAAGAGATGGGGGTGTTTTTTTGTGCAATATGTTGTATCACGCAAACAAGTTGGGTTTATTTTTAGGGCAAAGATAAGGTATTTTAGCCGAAAAACCAAATGAATTGCCTGCTAAAAGGCAGTTCATTTGGTTTGAAGTAGCGGGTTTCACTCGGCGGGAGCTTGGGTGCGCTCCATGCAATATTCTTTGAGTTGAAACAAGATGCGGAGTATTTGGCAAGCGTCTTCAAAGTCGGTGCCGTCGTAAGATTTGCTAATGGCATAACGTTTGGCTTCTAAGGTCATAAATCGCCAGATACTGCCAATAACATAACAGCCGTAGATAGGTTTGGTGTTGTCGTTTAGGCTTTGCCCTACAAGCATAGCGGCTAAGGCTTGCCCAGCGGGGTCGCCGTTTGGGTCGGTTTGGCGTTTGTACTCGTTGAAAGCAAAAAAAGGCGTTTCGGGTTGGCGGTAGCCACTTGCAATTAGTTCATCTACTCTACCTGTTAAATTTATGTTATCTATTACACCTGTTATAGTACTTTGTGCAAATAGGTTAAAGCGATAGGGTTTTGTAAAGCTAACAATAGAGAAAATAGGACCTATAAAGTGCATAGATAAGTCTTGTTCATTCCAGTGTTCGGCATTAGCCCGTAGTAAGTCCGATAATTTGTGAAGAGTATACAAATCCTCGGAACGTAGTGTTATATTTGTTTGTAACCAATTTGTGAGCATGGGTATCTCATCTGTTTTTTGTAATTCAAAGTGTTTTTCTAAGAAAAATAATGTACAATCGTTAAAATTTATGGTTTCCATGATGTAAGGTTTATTTTTAGGGCAAAGATAAGGTATTTTAGCCGAAAAACCAAATGAATTGCCTGCTAAAAGACAGCTCATTTGGTTTGAAGTAGCGGGTTTCACTCGGCGGGAGCTTGGGTGCGCTCCATGCAATATTCTTTGAGTTGAAACAAGATGCGGAGTATTTGGCAAGCGTCTTCAAAGTCGGTGCCGTCGTAAGATTTGCTAATGGCATAACGTTTGGCTTCTAAGGTCATAAATCGCCAGATACTGCCAATAACATAACAGCCGTAGATAGGTTTGGTGTTGTCGTTTAGGCTTTGCCCTACGAGCATAGCGGCTAAGGCTTGCCCAGCGGGGTCGCCTTTGTATTCCATTTCTTTTTTGTATTCGTTGAAAGCAAAAAAGGGGACTTTGGGGATACGGAAACCCGATGCAATGAGTTCATCTACTCGTCCGGTTAACGTTACGCCATCAACAATACCCGTTAAACTGCTTTGGGCAAACAAGTTAAAACGAGAGCGTTCGGTAAAGCCTACTAGCGAAAACATAGGACCTATAAAGTGCATACTCAAATCTTGCTCGTTCCAGTGAGCGGCATTATCGCTAAGTATTTGAGTTAATTGTTTTAATACTATTTGATGAGCATCAATAAGTGAGCTATTAGTTGCTAACCAATTAGTAAGAGAGCTTAAGGTACGTTGAGGCTGTAGGGCGAATTTATCTTCCAACCCTCCCAATGAACAATCGTTAAAATTTATGGTTTCCATAATATTGGGTTTATTTTTAGGGCAAAGATAAGGTATTTTAGCTAAAAAACCAAATGAGTTGCCTGCTAAAAGGCAGTTCATTTGGTTTGAAGTAGCGGGTTTCACTCGGCGGGAGCTTGGGTGCGTTCCATGCAATATTCTTTGAGTTGAAACAAGATGCGGAGTATTTGGCAAGCATCTTCAAAGTCGGTGCCGTCGTAAGATTTGCTAATGGCATAACGTTTGGCTTCTAAGGTCATAAATCGCCAGATACTGCCAATAACATAACAGCCGTAGATAGGTTTGGTGTTGTCGTTTAGGCTTTGCCCTACGAGCATAGCGGCTAAGGCTTGCCCAGCGGGGTCGCCTTTGTATTCCATTTCTTTTTTGTATTCGTTGAAAGCAAAAAATGGAACTTTGGGGATACGGAAACCCGATGCAATGAGTTCATCTACTCGTCCGGTTAGCGTTACGCCATCTACAATACCTGTTAAACTGCTTTGAGCAAACAAGTTAAAACGAGAGCGTTCGGTAAAGCCTACTAACGAAAACATAGGACCTATAAAGTGCATGCTCAAATCTTGCTCGTTCCAGTGCGATGCATTTGCAAATAGTAATCGAGTTATTTTTTGTATTAGGTATTTATCTTCGGCAGCTAATTCTATGTTGCTACTTACCCATTCTATTAGTGTAGGTAGTGTTTCGGCGGCATATAAGTTGAAACGTTCTTCCAAAAAGCCCAATGAACAATCGTTAAAATTTATGGTTTCCATGATGCAGGGTTTATTTTTAGGGCAAAGATAAGGTATTTTAGCCGAAAAACCAAATGAATTGCCTGCTAAAAGACAGCTCATTTGGTTTGAAGTAGCGGGTTTTACTCGGCGGGAGCTTGGGTGCGCTCCATGCAATATTCTTTGAGTTGAAACAAGATGCGGAGTATTTGGCAAGCGTCTTCAAAGTCGGTGCCGTCGTAAGATTTGCTAATGGCATAACGTTTGGCTTCTAAGGTCATAAATCGCCAGATACTGCCAATAACATAACAGCCGTAGATAGGTTTGGTGTTGTCGTTTAGGCTTTGCCCTACGAGCATAGCGGCTAAGGCTTGCCCAGCGGGGTCGCCTTTGTATTCCATTTCTTTTTTGTATTCGTTGAAAGCAAAAAAGGGAGCTTCGGGTTCTTGGTAGCCTGTAGCAATGACTTCGTCGACCTTGCCCGATAACTGAATATCGTTGATAACAGCACTGAAGGTTCGTTGTGCAAATAGATTAAACCGATAAGGTTTAGTAAAACTAATCAACGAGAACATCGGACCTATAAAATGCAACGATAAATCTTGTTCGTTCCAGTGCAAAACATTTTGTTGTAGCGAGTTGGTAAGCAATTGTATCATGCCTATATGCAAGTCCGAAATTTCCATGTCTGCTTTTAACCATTCATTTAGGCTATTAAGTGACTCCACACGTCGAGTAGTAAAGTGTTTATCCAAAAAAACTAAAGTACAATCGTTAAAATTTATGGTTTCCATAATATTGGGTTTATTTAGGGCAAAGATAAGGTATTTTAGCTGAAAAAACAAGTTAAAAGTTCCAACACAAACCCACACCGCCGCCAGATTGTAGGGTAATGGGGTTGGTTTGTATTATGGGATAGATGTGTAGTTGGCTAAGGTCGTCGGAGGTGTCAAATTTGTAAAGGTGTGCATCAATGGTGGCATCGGCTACGTTAATTACATACCAAAGCGTACCTATAATGATAGATAAATCGTAATAACGTTTGTATTGGGAGCGTATTTTTAGCAAATTGTCGGGTGTTATGGGTGCAAGGCGGTCGTCGGTAGTGCCGTAGCCAGGTCGGGTGCGGGCAAGGTATTCTTGTTTGTATCGGTTGCTTTGCGTGCCATTGTAATAAATAGAGTAACCCAAGGCACCAAATCCGCCATAAATAACCGGAATTTTCCATGCTTTGTGGTTGTATGCCTGTCCCCAGCCCGGCAATACCGCCGACCGATAGGCAGCCCTAAAAGGCGAGTGATCTTTGGGTGCTTCGCTGTGTAGTAGGTTGGTGGCATACGAGTCGGCAATACTAAAGGCGTATAAAGCTAAGGTAGTGTTAAAAAATAGGTTGTAGTTGCGCAAGGCGGTTTGTTTTTTTTCTCTGATGGGGGTTAAATCGGTATTATCTACCATACCCAACGCTTGATTTTTTAATACTTGTGCATGTTGATTATAGTATTTTCGATACTGTGCATATTGTTGTATGGTAAGCGTGCCTAAACCTGCCACACCGCCCGCATAAATAGGTACTTTGTAGTATTGTTTATTGTATGCAGCGCCTGCTCCGGGCAACAACGACCACAAAGCGGCTCGTTGTGCGTTTTTTTGTCGGCTAAGTTTGGGTTTTAGAGTGTCTTGTTTTGCAAGGGTGCTATCGGTTGATGCAGTTGGTTTTATGACGATAGTGTCGGGCTTAGTTGTGTTGTTTTGTGCAGATACCTCAATGCTTAGATAAAAAAAAAGCAATGTGTAGATACCAATAAATTGCAACACAAACGTTTGACGAACAATAAATAAAAGGTAATTCATAATTAATAGTTGATAAGCCATGAAGTCAAAGGGGCTAATTAGCCAACATAGGCAGCAATTTATCGAACACAATATAGAGTAGCAAGCCTATAGATCCGCCCACTAAGGTACCGTTGATACGGATAAACTGTAGGTCGTTGCCTACTTCGTTTTGTATGCGCTCCGATATGTCTGACCAACCAGCTACGGTTTGGCTAATGTTTTGTGCAATGTCTTGTCTAATATCGCGGATAGCTGATAGGGCTTCGCGGCGTAGTGTTTGGTTGATGAGGGTTTGCAGTTGTGTGTCGTTTTGCAGTTTATCGGTCATAAAACCGAGTGCTTTGCGCAGGCTACTTTCGAGGCGCGAGTTGGCACTAAAAGCATCTTTTACTACCACACCTTTCACTTCTGTCCAGATGCGTTGCGAGTACGACAAAAACTGCTCGTTGCTCAACAACGATTGTTTGATGGTTTCGGCTGCCTGTTTGTAGTCGTCGGAGTGTTGTAGTTCAAAGATAAATTGCTCGATGAAATGGTTTAGTTTTACGCGTATTTCGTGTTCGGGTTGCGACCTTATTTCTTGCAATTCGGTGCGTAGGGCATCGGCTATACGCTCGGCAATAACCAACGATGGGGGCCAGTACCATTCGCGGCGTTCTTTTATTTGGTCGTAGATAAGTTTAACGGCGGCATCTTGCCTAACGTATTTGTCGGATAGGTCAATTACATCGGCAAGTAGTTTTTGGTGCATTTTGTTTTCGACCAAATAAGTAAGCATTTTCGACAAAACGTCGGTTGAGTCTACGTTTTCGATAACAGCTCGGAGGTTAGATTCGATGAATTGATTGGCTTCGGTTTCGTCGAGGTTGGCGAGCATGCTGGGTATATATTTGGTTATTTGGCGAGCTAATTTGGTTGGATTTTGCTCTTTGGTTACAAATTCCAGTATTTCGTCGCTAAACTTAATTTTATCCAAATGCACGCCTATCGATTCGTCGTTTAAAAAGTTTTCGACAATAAAAACGCCCAAGCCGTCGGCAAAGTCTTTTTGGCGTTCTTTTACTAAGTTTGTGTGCGGAATGGGTATGCCTAGGGGGTATCCAAATAAAGCAACTACGGCAAACCAATCGGCTAAGGCGCCTATCATGGCAGCCTCCGAAAAAGCCCGCAAATAAGCAAAACCCGGATAGCGAATTTCGAGGTATTTGGCAAGCATAAACACAAGGGACATAAAAATGAGCAAACCTGTTGCCCAATATTCGGTTTTGCGAGAAGGCATTTTTTTTAGTTGTAAATGATAAATAGTAGGGTATATTGCCCATAAGAGGACACCTATTTTATGAACTCATGCTAGGCAATGATTTTAAAACTGGTAGTTTCGGTACTTGTACCGAAAGAGACAATCTGTTCGTTTGGGGCGATACAAGTATCTCTCCACTATCAGACAATATCACGTGCACGAAAATTTGAGGAGCGAATGTTCGTTTGGGGCGATACAAGTATCGCCACTACCAGAGACGTATGTTGCGTAATATGAGATATTTTTAAATATATGATACATTTTTTACAGTACCTTTAAATTTTTGTTTGTAAAATTGTGGCGTTGATGCCTAACTTATTGTAAACCACTATTACCCAAATTAAGTTCTTTAAAACGGTACTTATTGTGGTGGCATAAGCTGCGCCCAATATGCCATGTTGCGGGATAAGCCAAAGGTTAAGTGCTACGTTGGCAATGGTACTGACAATGATAGACACAAAAATCCAGCGCTCGTTACCTGTCATCGCAAGTAAGTTGCCTGCCAAACCGCATCCTAAGTTAAACATTTGCCCTGCACAAAGCACCATCATGGCGGCATAAGCGGTGGCAAAAGGGCTGCCCCACCACATTAATATGGGCTTGCCCAACAACAACAACAACAACACAAGTGGCAAACTAATGCCTACACTTAACCACGCGCTGCGGGTAGCTAAACGCTGCAAGGCGGTGGTGTTTTGGTGGGCAAAATGGTGGGCAATAAGTGGTGCAAATACCATATTGGATACCACAAATGCCATTTTTAATAACTCGGATAATTTAGCACCTATGTTGTAATATGCCAAATCGGTTGAGGGCAGTAAGCCACCAATTGCCAACACATCGGTGCGAAGGTTGATGAGGTTTAGGCTGCTAATCAAAAAAAATACGCCAGCTGCTTTGCTCCAATTGTATGTATCGTAATGAGCTTTGGGTGTGTTGAGGGGCATTGACCCAAGCACTTTTTTGTTTACCCACCAAAGGCATATTAATAACGATAAAACGGCTGCTATAGTATACCTTATTAATAGGGTGTTAGCATCGGACGGAATTTGGCACACAAAGTTACCCAATATCACCAAAAGTAAAAACAAAATAGGGCGGATAAGGGCATCGGGTAGTTGGCTGTATACAACAAATTTGCTACCCCGCAACAATGCTTGCCCCCATTGTGTTAATGCCCACAAAGGTAGCAAAATTGCTGATAGCAGTAGCAAATTTTTGTTTTGGTTAAAATAATGTTGATTTTGTGCAATGCTTTGTGGTACGGTATATACTATTAGGGCAAACAAAAAACTTAAACCTAATGTAACTGCGGCACCTGTTTTTATAATGCCAAGTAATAGCTGATACTTTTGCTGCGATTGATAGGCGGCTACTTGTCTAACCGACAGGTCGTCGAAGGCAGCGGCTGCCATGCCGCCTAACAAGCCCACCACCGACAGCGCGTATATATACAGTCCATATTGCTCGGCAGTTGTTAGGCGCGCCAAAAACCAACTGCTAACAAAAGCAATTGCCATGCCACCCATTTGCACCAAAAACGAACCCGATAAGGCACGCACTGCATAAGGGTTTAGTTTTTTTAAAAAAGCAAGCGGTTTGTTAATTGTTAATTATTAATTATGAATTATTAATTATGGGCTGTGGCTTGACAGCCAGTAGCCAATAGCCGACAGCCTGCCAGCCAAGGCACTATTTTTTGTGCGAATCGACAGGGATACGGTCGGGGCGATTGGCAAGTTCCCAGGCGGTATGGAAAATTAGGCGTGTGCGTTTTTCCATGGCTCCAAAGTCAATTTTATCAACGGTGTCGGTGGGTTTGTGGTAATCGGGGTGGGTTCCGTTAAAGTAAAAGATAACTGGGATATTGTTTTTTGCAAAGTTGTAATGGTCCGAGCGATAATAAAAGCGATTGGGGTCGTTTTCGTCGTTGTATCTATAATCTAAATCTATTTGGCTATATCGCAGGTTCATTGCCTCGTTTATGCGGCGCAGCTCGCTGCTTAGTTTATCATCGCCAATAATATATATGTAGTCGCCGTTTTTATGTTGGTCGTCAATGCGTCCAATCATATCGGTGTTTAGGTCGGCAACGGTATTTTTTAGCGGAAAAACGGGTGCTATGTCGGTGTAATAGCGCGAGCCAAGTAAGCCTTTTTCTTCGCCAGCAACGGGCATAATCAAAATACTGCGTCGCGGACCATTGCCTTCGGCTTTGGCTTGTGCAAAAGCTTGTGCCATTTCGAGCAGTGCTACTGTTCCCGAGCCATCGTCGTCGGCTCCATAATACACTTCGCCGTGGTCAAAGCCAAGGTGGTCGTAGTGGGCAGTTAGTATAATTAGTTCGTCTTTCAAATCGGTGCCTTCTATATAGCCCAAAATGTTTGCTACATTTAGCTCTTTGGTGGCTTTTTTTACTTGCAGACGTAAGTTAGTAGGTATTATTTTAGATTTGGGTTTACCTTTTTGTACGCTGGCGGTTAGCTTTTTGTAGTTTTTGCCCAACAATTGCTTTGCCATTGTGGGGTTTATGTAAAAGGTGTTGGTTATTTTTTCGGTTGGATTAGTGTTGTTTACATCGGCGGCTAATTGCATCATACCTTCGCCCAAGATATAGCTTTTGTATTGGGTTACTTTTGCGGCAATGTCGGGGGTGATAACCAGCATATTTTTTACCCCTTTCGATTTGGCTACTTCGGTTTTTTTGCGCCAGTCGGTTGTCCAAACCGATGCAGTTTTGCTTTTGGTAAGGATATAGCTTGAGTCGGGCATCATGGGTTCGCCCTGTAATACTATAATGGTTTTACCTTTTACGTCTATGTTTTTATAGTCGTTATAGGTGGGGTCATCTATGCCATAGCCTAAAAAAAGCACTTCGGTTAGTTGCTCGGTCATGTTGGTGGTCGAGCGGTTAAAGCAGTAGTAATCTTTCAGAAACTCGTAATTGGTATTGTTGATGGCTATTTGAGCGTCCATTTTTTCGGTTGTCAAAAGCGGCACATTCTGAAAATAGCTTTTTTCGTCGCCCATAGGTGTTAATCCAAACTGCTCGAAGTATTTAGCAATGTATTGGGCGGCTTTGGTTAGTCCGTCTTGTCCGTTGCCGCGCCCCATAAACTCTTTACCTGCCAATTGGTTTAGGTGTTGGCTTAGGTCGTCGGTGGTAATAGTTTCGGCATATTGCATAGCTATTTCGTCTTTGGGCAAGGGAGCTTTGCGTTGCGGTTGAGCATGGGTGTAGTTTAAACTACTGAGTAGCAATAGTGCAAGGATAAGGTGTTTCATAGATGATAAACAGTATTTTTTGATTTGTTAGGTGCAAAGGTACAGCAAAAAAATGAGATTTTAGGATATTGGAGGTGGATTTGTTTTGCTCAACAAATGTTAACTAATGCCCAGCCATTAACCATATTGCGCTATCCCAACTGGGATCATTTTATACCATTTACTCAAAAAATAACTGTTGTAAAAACAATTGATGATTTGGTTGAAAAAATAGTAGATGGTAAATAAAATTTAGGTTAAAACCATTTGTTAAGATTTATTGAGGTTTATTGCAGTCCACCAACGTGCCAGAGCATCGTGCCAATAGGGTGTTTGTACGCCAAAGGTAGCCCGTATTTCGTTGGTTGCCAGCACACTATAATGTGGTCGTTTGGCGGGTGTTGGATATTGGTGCGATTCGATGGCATTTAAGATACAGTTGCTACCACTTAGTTGGCGCACTGCCATTGCTAAATCGTACCAACTTGCCACACCTGCATTTACGTAATGAAAAATGCCACCTTGTGCAGCTTTTTCTTTTTGGTGGATAATAATATGCAACAAAGCCGAGGCAATATCGGCGGCGTAGGTTGGGCAGCCAATTTGGTCGTATACAATATTTAAATTGGGTTGCTGTGCAAAAAGACGCAACATTGTTTTAGGAAAATTGTTGCCAAACGCCGAGTATACCCAAGCTGTGCGTATAATCAAGCTGTTTGGGTTGTGTTGCATTGCCAACTGCTCGCCTGCATATTTTGTTTGTGCATATACACCTATTGGGTTAACAGTTTGGTGCGGATGATAAGGTGTGTTTTGTGTGCCATCAAACACAAAATCGGTTGAGATATGAATAAACTGAGCCTTGTGGATATGGCATAATTGAGCCAAATTGCCTACTGCTGTGGCATTTATGGCATAAGCTTGGTCGTAATTGGTTTCGGCTTTATCTACGGCAGTGTAGGCGGCGCAGTTGATAAGGGTAGTAATGGGGTGCTGCTCAAAAAAACGAGCTAAGGCATTGCTGTTGGTAATATCCAAATCGGAATGACCAACAAAATGCCAACCAATGTGTTTATACTGAGCTGATAGTAGGCGCAACTCGCTGCCTAATTGCCCATTAGCTCCTGTAACAAGTATTTGTTCCATGATTGCAGTTTTGCGTACAAATATGCCCCGAACCTTACAGCTCGGGGCGTATCGTTTAGAAAATTATTTTTTTAGGGTCAAATAATGGTTGTATTTGGTCTTTTTCTGACACAATCATATCCGATTCGGGTATCATCCAATCTATAGCCAGTTGCGGGTCGTTGTACAAAATGCCTGAGTCGTTTTTGGGGGCATAATAATTATCACATTTATAAACAAATAATGCTTCTTGGCTTAATACCACATAGCCATGTGCAAAGCCTTGCGGCACTAGTAGTTGTTTGTGGTTATCGGCAGACAATATAATGCTATACGACTGTCCATAAGTTTTTGATTGATGCCGAAGGTCGACAACTACGTCTAAAACTTCGCCAAGTACTACCCTCACCAGTTTGGTTTGCGAGTAAGGCTGTGTTTGAAAATGTAGTCCTCGCAATACGCCATAAGTAGAAAAAGCCTGATTGTCTTGCACAAAATTATAATACAAGCCATGTTTTTCAAATTGTTGTTGGTTGTAGCTTTCGTAAAAATAGCCGCGTTGATCACCAAAAACACGTGGGTTAATTACCACAAGTCCTTCTATACCTGTTTGTTGTACAAAGGTTTCGGTGGCAGTGTTTATCATTTGGTAAATTTTTATTTTGGGTGGATAAATGAAAGAGATAAACGTAGTAAGTCAAAAACTATGCCCAATTTTTGAACTTGTCACATAGTTTTTTTATTCGATTTTATTTGTTGTATGCTTCAATTACTTCTGTTACGTGTTTGGTGGTTGTTTGCAATATTTGGGCAATTAAATCTATCGCCAAACCTTTTTCGTATGCAACAACGATAGCTCGTTCTTTTTCGGTTTCGATGGTTTTTTGAGCTTTTAATTTTTCAGTTTCGATGGTTTTTTGAGCTTCGGTTTGAGCTTTTAGTTTTTCGGTTTCGATGGTTTTTTGAGCTTTGATTTGAGCTTCGTTTTGAGCTTTTAGTTCAATAGCAGCTATTTCTTTTTTTCGGTTATAGGCGGTTATTTTTTGGCGCAGTAGCTCCATATCCAATATGGCTCGTTCTTCCGGATCCATTTGGCTAAGGTCTAATTTTTTTAGAGCTTCGTTTAGCCAATCTTTTTGCCAAAAACTTGGCGTTTCTTCTGTTTTTTTCGCTTTTATTTTGTGTGCATATTTCATTTGAGCAAAATGTACTGGTAGTTTTATTTGTTGTATGCCTCAATTATTTCTGTTACGTGTTTGGCGGTTGTTTGCAATATTCGAGCAATTAAATCTACTGCCAAACCATTTTGGTGTGCGGCAATAATCGCTCGTTCTTTTTCGGTTTCGATGGTTTTTTGAGCTTCGGTTTGAACTTTTAACGTTTCGGTTTCGATGGTTTTTTGAGCTTCGGTTTGAACTTTTAACGTTTCGGTTTCGATGGTTTTTTGAGCTTCGGTTTGAACTTTTAACGTTTCGGTTTCGATGGTTTTTTGCGCTTCGGTTTGTGCTTTTAGTTCAATAGCAGCTATTTCTTTTTTTCGGTTATAGGCGGTTATTTTTTGGCGCAGCAATTCCATATCCAATATGGCTCGTTCTTCCGGATCCATTTGGCTAAGGTCTAATTTTTGCAATGCTTCGTTTAGCCAATCTTTTTGCCAAAAACTTGGCGTTTCTTCTGTTTTTTTCGCTTTTATTTTGTGTGCATATTTCATAGTATATAGTAGTTGGTCTATTTCGGTAGTTATTTTATTAAATTCGTGTTTTTTGAAAGGGAATTTACCTAACTCTATAAAATCAAATTCGATTAAAGAGCTAAACAATAAACCTGTTTCATTTTGCAGAGTAATTTTTTGGTAGTATCCTTTGAAATTGCTAATGTTACCTTCTATAATGCAAATGCAGTATATGGGTTGTAAATTTGCAAAACCCTCTTCACCTTTATGAACATTGGAGCAGTACATGTGAAAAGTATAATATAACAAACGCTCAATTAGGTATTCGTAGTTATCTACCTGCATTTCTATGATAAAAATGCGTTTTTGTTCGTCCTTAAAAATGACATCGTAAATGCCTGTGCGCTCGCTCATGGTAAAGCCCGAAAACTCACTTCGCTGAACGACCAGTTTACTAATGGGTACGTCCGATTTGATGAGCAGTTGAATGGCTTTGCGAGTAAAAAGTCCGTCGTGACCAAATGTCACCTTAAACCCATAATCGGATGTAAACGGAACTAGTTGATAGGGATATGAAGTGGTTTTTTTAGGCAAAGTTACACAAATATTATAGTTAAAAAAAAGATTAAACGCCTTTATCGGTGGCTAAAATCATTTTTACTTTTAGTTTGTTGCCTAATTGCAATACATCAACCAAATCTTGTATGGTAAGCGAGGCATCGGTGCGCAGCACAATAGTTAAATCGGGTATTTGTTGCTGACGTGCCGACAGTTCGGCTTCGAGATTGCTAAATTCGACTGCTTTTTTATCTATGTAGTATTTTTTATCGGCTGTTACCGACAAACTAACTTGTTTTTTGCTAACCGTTTGGCTCGATTGGGCTTTGGGCAACATCAACTTTATCACATTTGGGTTGGCAAATGTGGCAACAATTAAGAAAAAAAGCAATAAAAAAAACATGATATCGTTGAGCGACGAGGTGGCTACCTCTGCCTCAAATTTGGGGCGGCGTGTTAGTTTCATATAATAATATGGTAAACGATAAATTGTAATTGATTGTGAATTAATGTTATGTGCAAATAATTTACAACTTACAATTTACAATTATTTAGCTGGTTGTTGGATGATGTTCATAAAATCAAAAGCTTCGCGTTCGAGGCGAGCGGCAAAGCGGTCAATCATACCGCTAAGTATGTGGTAAGCGGTGTAGGCAAACACACCTACAATTAAACCCGAGGCTGAGGTAATCATTTTTTCGTATAAACCACCCGATATAACACCAATACTAATATTATCCGTTTGTGATATATTGTAAAAAATACGAATAATACCCGAGATAGTACCAATAAAGCCTAACATGGGAGCAATACCTGCTACAATACCCAAATAGTTTAGGTTTTTGCTCATGTGATTAATCTCTATGCTTGCAGCGGTTTCTATTTGGCTTTCAATATCGCGTGTTGGTCGTCCTAAGCGGTTCATGGCTTGCTGAAAAATACGCGAATAAACACTATCGGCGGTACGAAGCGATGCACGGGCGTTGTTAATATCGGCATTGCTCAAAGAGTTTTTGAAGCTATTGACCATTGTCGTGTCAATTTTACTGTTGTTGATAATGTACAACAATCGCTCGATAAAAATGTACACAGCAATAAACGACAGTATGAAAATAGGGATCATTACCCATCCGCCTTTCATGATTAACGAAAACAGCGAAAGACCTTCGCCGGCACTAGTTACCGGAACATTTAAGGTATCGGCTTGCAAAAGAAACAGCATATTTTATTGGTTTTGAATGATAATTGTAAAAAAATACGGTAATAAGTGCTTGACTGAATATATAGCGCCTATTTCAATGCGCAAAATTAGCAAAAACTTGTCAAGTTTTTGCTAAATACCCACAATTTTGTGTAAAAAAGGCAATAAGTAGCTAAATACTTACTCAAATGCTAAACGGTTAATCCATTAAATTATTGTACAATGCAAAAAATGCCAACCTTTAGGTATCTAAGGCTGGCATTTTTATTATTGATAACATAAGGGCTGTAATTAGCGTCTATAGGTGCATTTTCGCTTTTTTGCCTAATAAAACTTCTTTGCTTTCGCGGCGGTCGGGGTCGGGTACGCAGGCATCAACGGGGCATACGGCAGCACATTGTGGCTCTTCGTGAAAACCCATACACTCGGTGCATTTTTCGGGGGTTATGTAATAGTAATCTTCTTCTACGGGGGCAAATTTTTCATTTGCGTCTACTTCGGTGCCGTCTAAAAGGGCTACTTTACCCTTTACTGCTGTGCCATCTATAAATGCCCATTCTACGCCGCCTTCGTAAATGGCGTTATTTGGGCATTCGGGTTCGCAGGCTCCGCAGTTGATGCAGTCATCGGTAATCATGATTGCCATATCTGTATGTTTTGTTTTTTGTTAGTAAATGTATAAGCAACCATTAAAAATGGCAGCATTTTTTATGTTAGATGAATTACTTTTGCTAGTATCATAAACAAGCCAAAATTAAAGTGTGTAAAATAGCCTATTTGTTATACGCCGCAATTCGGGTGCAAAAATACGCAATTTTCGGTATAAATGTGTACCTTTGCGGCGCAAAAAACAATTTTTGTACGAAAATTGGCAAACAATTGTTTATTTATAGCACCCTTAAAATACTGTATACTGCCAAATTTTACCCCAAATACCTTTAATCAAATATGCAAATTTCCGACAGAATATTGTTACTAACCCAATTGGGCGAAACCATAAAAAGCCGCCCGCAATCGTTGCAATATGCCATGGCAAGGGCTAAAACCGAGAACGGTTGGTTTAGCCCACAAGACATAAATTATGCCTTAGATGCTGCCACCGAACATTATCTAAACCCCAATGCTCTGCAACAATGGGTTGATAGGTATCCCGATTTACCTAACCACAAAACACCAAAAGTTGTGGCTTTGATATTGGCAGGCAACATACCTTTAGTGGGCTTGCACGATTTGCTGTGCGTATTTATGTCGGGCAATATCGCCCAAATAAAGCTATCGTCAAAAGATACGGTGTTGATGAAATGGGTAATTGATACGCTGTGCGAGCTAAGCCCTGATTTTACAAACTATGTGCAAATAGTAGACGTTTTAAAGGGCTTTGATGCTGTAATTGCCACAGGTAGCGATAACTCGGGGCGGTATTTTGATTATTATTTTGCTAAATACCCCCATATTATACGCCGCAACCGCAGTTCGGTGGCTGTATTAACAGGTAACGAAACCTACGCAGAAATTATACAATTAGGTAACGACATTTTTAGATACTTTGGTTTGGGGTGTCGTAATGTATCCCAAATATTAGTGCCAACCAACTACGATTTTCCTAAATTACTGCTTCAATTAGAGTATTTTGCAGATGCCATGCAGCACCACAAATTTAAAAATAATTACGATTATAATCGCTCCATTTATCTGCTCAACAAACAATTTCATTATGCCAGCGATTTTTTGATGCTCATTGATAGTCCACAGGTAAGCTCGCCTATTGCTGTTTTGCACTTCCAATATTATGCCA
This sequence comes from Sphingobacteriales bacterium, assembly GCA_016718845.1. Taxonomy (GTDB): domain Bacteria; phylum Bacteroidota; class Bacteroidia; order Chitinophagales; family UBA2359; genus JAEUUX01. The sequence goes on along the minus strand of JADKCK010000032.1, from coordinate 9,214 downwards.
ACAACCAACAATTGCTCGACTACCTAAGTGCCAACGAGCAACAAATACAATGTGTAATAGGTAGCAATGCCCCCTATACCCCATTTGGCGAGGCACAACAACCTACGCTATGGAACTACGCCGATGGCATAGATACCTTACAATGGCTCGTTGATTTGAAGTGATTTTTAAAAAAAATATAACACACAACAACGCAAAAAGTTTTTAATCCCTTACTTTAGGTAAAAAAAATAATCGCTTCGGGGTAGTTTTTACTCCTAAGTTCGTAAAAAATACTAAAATTGTTGCTTAAAAACAAATCGCTAAATACCGGATTTACATAAACAATATACAACGGACGAGGGTGTTTTTGCACCGATTGTTGTATGTTGTTTATTACTTGCTGCATGACCGACGCACCAAACGGATTAAAGAAAAATAACACATTGGCATTGCTCGGAAGGGCATAGGTACGGGCATCGGTATTTACTATCTCGAAATGGGTATGTGGATAACGATGTTGTACTTTTGCAATGTTTTGATGAGCTACTTGGCATAAGTCCTTAGATAATTCAACACCAATAACTTGTGCAAAATGTTTGCTTGCACCTACCACTAAAGCCCTGCCTTTGCCTGCACCAAAATCTATAAAAACAGTTTTTTGTGCCTCGATAGGTAATTGGCTCAATGTTTGATTGAGTACAAAATAACTTGCACCTTGATAATGATGATTATCGTCTAAATGAAGGTCTTGTATGTCAATTTGTAGCGTGCTAATACCATAGTATCGCTCGTCGAGCCATTCGTGCCACAAAAGTTTAAAAGTAAACATCCAGCCACGATTGCGGATAGATTGAGAGAAATAATAAAGGTATTTTTTAAGCATTTAACTATTTTTTTCTATCATACAGGACAAAACCTGTTTTGTAGTCATAAATAAACAAAAAACAACAAAATTTTCTTTGATGTTGTTGTTTTACAGATAAAAGACTATATTTGCACCCATGCACGCATTAATGGGTGTTTTGTTGTGGGCAATTTGTTGTGTTTTAATAAAGTACATTAAAAATCCCCATCCTAACAAAACAAAAAACGAAGCAGTAATAATAGGCAAATTAACATTTATCAAATCGATAAAAGCGGCTAAAATAGGTGGTAAAGCCATAGCTAAGGCAGCCACCGATTGATTAATGCCTAAAATTTTGCCCTGCTCACTTGCCGACGCATTTGCGGATACCATGTACGTAAGGTTAGGTGCCGACATGCCCTGCGAAATAGCGATAAACGGAACCGTAAAATACATTTGCCATGCCTGTTGCGGTAACAAAACCAACAAAAACGAAAAACTTAACCCCAACAAACCATATTTTAACACCATGCGCGGGTCTAATCTGCCCGATGCCAAACGTACCAAACCGCCTTGTACTAAAGCAATACACAAGCCAATAAAAGCAAAATAATTGCCAATTTGTGTTTGATTGAACTGAAACTTTTTAATCAAAAAAACCTGAAAAAACTGGGTGTAAAAATTAAACCCTAAGGCAATAAAAAAGATACTAATAAACAACCATTTTAAATGCCCACTAAATGCTTGTGCAATATTGCTAAAACCCGTAAACATACTAATAACACTATTTGTTTTTGAAGTAAGCGTTTCTTTAAAGTTGATGATAACCAAACCAATATTGATAGCCGATAACAAAGCTGCAAACAAAAATGGTGTATCGTAGCTAAACCACGACACCAAATTGCTATCAGCCAATTTGCCACCTATGTAGGGTCCTAAAATAAAGCCCAAACCAAATGCCATACCAATTAAACCAAAGTTTTTGGCTTTCGATTTTTCATCGCTCACATCGGCAATTGTTGATTGGATAATAGAAATGTTGCCACCCGTAAAACCATCAATAAGGCGGCTTAAAAACAATAAAACAATGTTTTGAGTATAAATACCCCAAGCAAAAATTAAATAACCAATAAAAGTACCAATCAACGACAATATCAGCAAACGTTTGCGCCCAAACCTGTCGGACAAAGCACCTAACAAGGGTCCTCCAAAAAAACTAGCCATCGGAAACGATGCTATCAAAAACCCTAAAATAATAGTGCGAGCTGCCATAGAATAGTCAATACCCAACATACCCGATGCCGGATTGAGCAACAAAGGAGCCGTAATAGGTATGGCAATGCCAACGCCTAACAAATCGAGGAAAACAGTAAAAAAAATAGTAAATAAAGAAATGTTTTTGGTAGACGATGCTTGGCTCATAGATGATTGCTTGAAAAAAATGATGAAAACTACTCAAATCGTTATGCAGCAGCAAAGAAAACAAAATTAATTGAACAATTACGTAAAATAACACCTAAATCGTCAAAAAAATGCAATTAAGACGTGTTACCACAAAACAACGGGCTAATAGCGGTTTGTGTGCAATAAATTAAGTGCAAAACAATAATCATGTAATTTTAATCTACAAATGTGTAATGCTTAGGATGTTTAAATGCTGTACCTTTGCATTGGTATTAGCCACCATGCCAGATAAATAGTTTAAAACCTCTAAAATACTAAATTACACACCAACTTAACAAACAAAACTGTGACTTAATAACCATAAGTGGGTCAAAAATGCATAACAATACAAAACAAGTTTAATAAATCACAAAAAAAATCTTCCATGAAGAAATTACTCGTACTTTTAGTGCTACTAAGCGCAAGCGTAAGTTCGTTTGCACAGTATAAGACTATTATTTTCGACTACGAAAAAAACTACTTTAATCAAGGACAACCATTGCCCGCCGAAAGCTATATTATGGTATCGGGGCAAGTACCTGCCGATGTAGATATGGTACAGGTACAAGTGCATCATCCGCGCAAAGTACACAAAGCACCTTTGTATACGGCTGTTTGGAAACGCTCGTTTAGCAACGTAGGGCAAACCTTCGAGGTGCCAGTAAACTATATGTTGCGTGGCGGAAACGAATACGACATAGTACTAAACAGCTACCGCAAAGCTAGCGCCGTTGAAAAAGAAAACCTAAAACAAACCCTTAACGCCTCTTTAGATGCTTATGTTGATGGGGTAATATCGGTAGAACGCCGCAAACTAAGTATCGACAAAACATCTGGACACTTGGTAAAAGACCTAAACGATATTGTTGACCGTGGTACTTCGTTGTATCTTAACAAAATTAACTTTGAATTTGCAGGCTTTTCCGACATTGTTAAAAACAAAATCCAACAACTTAAAAGCGCTCGTTTGCGCAAAGGTGTAAATGTGTTCTCGAAAGACGAATACGGCAAACGCCGCGAAGCACGCCGTATGTACTCAGAAAAATTAATTGGCGAACTAAAAGCCGCCATACACACCGAGTTAGAGCAAACCATAAACACCGAAATGTTGGTGGTAAGCGACAACAAAGAAGTACGCGATTATCCAACCGAAAAAACCCGCAATACCTTAGCTGTTAATGTAGGTTATGGTGGCGTTTATTTTAATGGAGGTATCAATAACCTAAGCTACGACCACGGTTTGTATGCAGGTTTGTCGTTCCCATTGGGTCGTGCTGCTCTTTCTCCATTCTGGAGCCACACTTCGTTGTCGGTTGGTGCTTTCTTAAATAACATGCGCGACGAAAACGATAACATCGTAACAGGTCCTATCTTTGGTCGCCCTTATTATGTAGGTTTGGGCTATCGCGCTTTCCAGTTTATCCGCATCAACGCAGGTGCTGCTTTCCTCGAAACAAAAAAAGATGGCTTTAACATAGACCTAAAAGAAATTCGCGTACAACCTTTTATTGGCGTAAGCGCCGAAGTAAACCTTTGGATGGGTTTAGGTAATAAAAGATAATTATAAGTTGTAAATTATGAATTATGGAAAAACTGCGCTGCAAAAAATACGAAGGTAAAATCGGTAGATTTGTGTTGCTGTAATTTTTAAATAGCTTAATGCAAGCGCCCAATGCGGTACTCAAATTTCACCAAACGCCCTTGTTCATGTCTACATGAACGACCCTCCGCTGTCAATTTGTTTGCTTGTAACTCGTTAGTTGCCAATAATTCATAATTAATAATCAATAATTAATAATCAAAATCCCTTCACCATCTATTCTTTACTAATTGTATGATAATAAAAATAATTAAAAAATCAGTATTCGCTGTACTTTTGCTGTGCGGTACGCAAGCACTTGTACATGCCCAACAAGATGGCTTTGGCTGGCGCGTAGGCGGTAGTGTAGGTTATATGGGTTATCATGGCGACCTAAGCAGCAATAACTTGCTCAAAGAGGTAACCACCCAATTTAAACCCACCAAAGACCGACCCGTTACTTGGGGTATCTCCGTCGAGCGAAAAATATCGCGTAGCATTGGCTTGTGTGTTAACTACGCACAAGGTAGCTTTACCGCCAACGACCGCGACCGCGACAACACCGATGGGTTTTATGCCCGCTCGCTTAACGCCCAAACAAAACTGCGCGACCTCAACGGCTCGTTCATCTTCCGCTCCGAAAGACGCTTTTTTATAACCCCCTACCTAATGCTTGGCGGCGGTTTAACCAATTTTGCAGTTTATGGCGATCTTAGAGATGCCAACAACAATTTTTATAACTATGCCGAAGCAGTTACTCAAGATGGCAATTTTGAAACCCGCCTCGACCAACTAAAAACCGAATCGGACGGCTCGTACAGCACCCTTGTGCCACACGTAAATGCAGGTATTGGTTTGCGTTTTAGGTTGGCAAGTTGGTTAAGCCTACACTTGCAAACCGATTTGCGCTATGCCTTTACCGACCATCTGGACGATGTAGCCAACAACAACTTTAGCACCAGCGCCAACAATGCCACACAAGCATTTGCCATTAAACCAAATGCCGCCTACACAGGCACCCGCGCCAACAACACCAGCGATGTTGCTTTGTTTAACAACGATATGTATGCTTACACCTCTTTGGGTTTAAGGGTTAGCTTTGGCCGCCGCCGCGCCGACTTCCACCCACCCGTTTTTTACTCAAGCAACGACCTGCCCCAAACCGAAACCGTAAAAGTAGTACCTACCGAAATACCCGTTGGTAACTCGTTTGTAACCCTTTACGATACTTTGCGCTTAAGCAGCAAAAACTATCAAATGACCGTTGATAGCTCGATGGCACAGCAAACAAAAATTTTGTTGGATTCGCTCAATGCCATTAAACTAAACAACAATCAAGTACAACAACAAATTGCCCAATCGCGCGCCGATTACGAACTGCTGCAACGCGACCTTGCCAACCTAAAAGATGTGCAAACCGAAGAACAACGCAAAGCAGCCGAAGCCCGTATCAACGAACTAAGCAACCAAGTTAAATACTTGTCTATTACCACCGCAAACAACGTAAAAACTGCCGACTCAACAAGCGTAGATGCCAAATATTTGCTCGAATTGCAAAAAATGCGCACCGAAATAGCCGCTTTTAAAGCCGAACAAGCCGAACAAGCACGCCTTGCTGCCCTAAAAGCACAAGATGCCAACTTGCCCGCACCTACTACCTTGCCTATCGCCACCGATGCATCATCATTGTATTATCAGCGCGATATGCAAGCCCTACGCGACCAAATTGCCGCCCTAAACAATAATTTGGCAGCCCAAGGCAAACAACCCGTTATTGTGCAACAAGCACCTGCTGCCGCCACAAACGGCAACAGCCCCGCCGAAACACAAGCCATGATGAACACCATGCAGGCATTAAGCATACAACTAAACTCTATCAGCACCCGACTAAGTGCCATAGAAGGACGACCTATGCAAAGCAACAGCACACCCATTATAAACAATGTGCCTGTGCCACAAAACAACAACCAAAACGAGCAGTTGCAACAACAAATACGTGATTTGCAAAACCAACTAAACAACATCAACAATAAACCTGCACAACAACAGCAGCCAGTTATTATCAATACGCCTGCCCCGCAGCAAAATAATAACCAAGAATTGTTGAACCAAATTAAGGCTTTGCAAGACCAAGTAAAAGACTTATCGAACAAACCTGCTCCACAACAGCAACCTATTATTGTACAAACACCAGCTCCACAACAAGTTGTTGTACAGCAAGCTGCCCCGCAAGTTACCTATCAGCAAGCCATTGCACCTATGCGCAACACCAGCATTTATTTCGATAATAACTCAACCGTTATTAAAACAAGCGAAGTAAGCAAACTCGAAAAAATGGCAAACGTATTGCGTACCTATCCCGAAGCAAAAATTACCATTAGTGGCTACACCGACTCAACAGGTGGCGACGACTATAACCGCAAACTGTCCGAGCGCCGAGCCAATGCCGTCCGCGACCGATTGATTCAAGCTTATGGCATACAACCCTCGAAAGTAGTGCTAAACGCTTATGGCAAATCGCTAACAACGAGTGGCACGCCTAACGCCCTCGACCGCCGAGTAGATATTGTTTGGGCTGACTAACATAGCATACAAACACCAATAAACAACACATTTCCCGACACTTATTAAGTGTCGGGAAATTGTTTTTTTTGGCAGATGACTAACTCATGTTACGCAGCCCATTTTTATAATTAGCCATTTGGTATTTTTAGCTACGCTTTGCATTATTTGGAGGAAGAGACCGGCATTATAGAAATTGGCGTTAAGAAATGGGCAAAAATGGAGCGTTAAAAAGATATACTGTTTGAAGCACGCCACACCGAACCCAGAAATAAACTCGACAAACAAGCCGTTTGGCGTGCAAGTTTATATCTTTTAGCGTAATGTTGCCCATTTTAGCCAATTACTATACTAGCCTTATTGTTGATTTTTTTGTTACTTTTTTGATCAAGCAAAAAAGTAAAAGAACATGATTGGGTGGTAAGCAGCAACAAAAAAACAACAAAAAACTAAAAAAGCTCCATGCCGCTTAATAGCCAACTCGTTTGGGTTACCTCTGCGTAACATGAGTGATTAAAACAAAAACGCTTGTTTTTTGTACAAGCAACCTTATAGTGCCTATGCAAGCTTTACGGAGGTGTTGTTTCCGTACCTCAATAATAGGACATTAATTAATAATACAATGCCTGAAAAACAAAAAAATAGTCCCACTAAAAAGTGACATTTGGCAAGCAGAAATGTCTATTAAAAGTAAAAATGTAGCTACTTAAATGGTTTTTTTGCCATTACTAGCTTGTATTTTTTACCCATTATATAATAATACGCAATTATTTTGCTATATAAGTAGCTATTAGTCAGTAATTAGTATTAGATATTTTGAAAGATAGTAATTCTTTTTGTCAAAAAAAGCCTTAACAACTGCCCCAAAGTGTACACCTATTTTAGTTGACAAAGAGGGAATTAATGTTGTATCTTTGCGTCCGTTTAAATTCTAGCCAAAACAAAATAGGTGAAATATGTTTACTTTGTTACAATTGCTGTTGTTCTTTACCAAAGAATATTTGCAGCAATTGTAAGTAAATCTTTGTCTTTTAAAAAATAACATTTTCAATACAATCAAAAAAATAAAAAAAAATCAATCATGACAAGACAAAAATTGTTACTGACCCTCGCGGTTGGTTTAGCCCTTGCCACATCGGTGGTGATGGCTTCGCAGTTTGCTGCTCGTTTGAATTGGGGTGGGGGAGGAGAAACACCTACCGCTCAAGCAACAACGTCAGCCATTGCTACTAGTGGTGATTCGGAAACACGGAAACAGTCCCAAACGGCTGAAATTAATGCTTCCGTAAGTGCAAATCAAGGGACAGAATTACCTGCCATGCTCCAAGCGTTTGACCGTATTTTGGGGCTGAACGAAGAGCAAAAAGAGCATGTATCGTACGAAAACGAAAAGGCTTTTGAGCGCATCAACAACACACGCCAAAGAACAGAGGTAGATGATGCTTGGAAAGCCAACGAAATAGACCGCCTCAAGAAGTTTAGAGATAAACGCGCATTAGTGGTGCTTACTCCCGAACAGTTGGATAAATGGGAACGGCTTGTACAAGGTAAAGAGGCTATCAATAGCCTTAAAAAACTCAACGAAAAAGCTCCCAATTACTTAAGTGGTAAAACAAAATATTACCCCGAAAGCGAATACGGAGAATTCCAATCGGCAGAGCAAATACAAAAACTAAAAACAGAATTTGAAACTACCATCAACGCATCGGGTTTTAAAGCCGATGAAATAGAGCAACTACATTCTATTATCTACAACTTTAACTAAAATCAATGAAAAATATAATTACTATATTGTTTTTATTAGGGTTTGTAGTTTTTACAACCCAAGTACTTAAAGCTCAGGGGACAACTTGTGGCGGGGCAACGGCATTAACCCCCGGCACTGATGCCGTTGGAGGCTTGAATGACGCTACTACTACTCCATTGGTTGCTGGTGATTGCAATTCTGGTGATAGTGCTACAGGTAGTTCTACTCCCGATTGTCAATATCACTGGTACACTGTTTCGCTCACTGCTGGCGAAACAGTAAATCTTGCAATAGATGTGACTAATTCATCTACACGTGATGTTCGTTTAGAGTTATATAGCGGTACTTGTGCATCTCTTACAAAGGTAGGATGTGATGGCGGTTCATCACGACCGAACACGAGTGATGCGCGTCTTAATTATACGGCACCTGCTACAGGAACATATTATGTTCGTGTAACTGACTATCAATGTAATGCCGATATCGAATATAGACTTAGCATTACCGGAGCTAATTGTTCTAATGCAACTTCTTTAACTTCAGGTACTGAAGTGTTAGGAGCAATAATAGATCCTACTACTACTACTGTTGCTACAACATGTCCAAGTAGTGATTCGCCTGCCGGAACTTCTGGATGTTTTTACAATTGGTACTCCTTTACTACAACGCAAGCGCAAACTATCGATATTGCTGCAGCAGTAATAACAGGCAACATAGCCAATGCCCAATCACAAGATTTGCGCATCGAATTGTTAAGTTCAACGACAAATGCTTGTGGTGGAACATTTAGTAGTTTAGCTTGTTCTTCACCGAATAACTCTTCAGCAGCAGCAACTCTTACATACATCGCACTTGCTGCAGGTACTTACTTTGTGCGAGTAGTAGATAATAATTGCAATGCCGATGTCGTATATAATTTAAAAATGACATTAACTTCTGCTCCATGTAGTGCCACAACACTTACATCAGGTACAGCACTTACAGGCCAAGTTTTAAATGATGTAACCGCCGTTAATGCGAGTGCAAATGCTACTGTCGGTGGTGGTAGCGGAGGTGG
>JADKCK010000031.1 GCA_016718845.1 Sphingobacteriales bacterium | reverse complement strand
CAATCCTCCTACTATTCACAAAAAATGAACAAATAGGAGGATTTATAGATTTGCACTAATTTTCTTCTTCTGCCTTTTTAGGGAAAAATGTTTGATAAACTCCTACTACGCTCATAACAAGGAACATGAAAGTAATGGATTCCATTACTATTGTAGGTATTGTATCATATTCTCCTGCAAATTCAAGATAATAACCTTCTAAGTATTTAGCTTTTACTATGCTACCATCTGGAAAATCGTTGATGCAGTTTAAATAAGAAACATGAAGATTATACATTTCGTTATTGTAGGTAACGTATATTTCGCTGCTTTTGCCTGGGCAAGATCTATCAACAACAACGGCATCTACAATAATACCGTATTTAGATATTTTAATTTTTTCGTAATTATCTTTTGTCATGAAGAAGATTAACAACATGCCTAAAACGAAAAATAGAGTTAATATTTTTTGACCCATAAAAGTAAAATTGGAGGTTAATAAACACCTTGAGCTGGTTGGGTTTGATTGGCTAAGCGTAGTAGATTAATACGTCCTTTTTCGGTGTAGGTAGCTTCGAGTTTTCAAAGCTAAACTACTTTTTTGACATTACCAAATCAACATGTGTTTTACGGTTTTTTTGTCGAACTTTTTTTTTAAATAAGGCATAATAGGTAGCTTTTAGGGCTTATTGAGCTACATATAGGGCAATAAATTTTAGCTTAGGGTAATTAATAATTCTTTTTATGTAATAACAATGTAAAAATTGTTGCTTTTATACACAAGATACTAACATAAAGCGCTAAATTTAGCCCGATTTACTATACGCATTTTTAAATAGGTATGTAATAAAAAAAATTACAAAATGGCTTATGATAAGCCCATTTAGTTAAAAATGTAACCTTTTGTAGATACATGCAACCCTTTTATGCCCACACTCGTCTTTTAAGTAGGCAAAGCATTTTATCCTTCCTCAAATCTCTTCAAAAAACACCTTATTTAAGCACATAATTTTTTTGCATCTTCAACCAAGCAAAAACATACACCCTTTTATACCTTTAAATCTATTGACCGATGAACAAACAACTACACAAATTTTCACTCAAAAAGACGCTATTAACCACCACATTTATTAGCCTATTTATTATAGGTACACAACATGCCCAAACCCAAACCTTAGACGTTACCCAACAGGGTTTAGGTGGGTCGGCACAAAACTTTTTGCTCAATAACTTTATCGAGGGCAGTTGTGTTACTATCTCTAACGTTACCTACACAGGCGCTGCACAATCGGTGGGCTTATTTAGCTATGGCACCTTCGAGGGTATTATCCTATCAACAGGTAATGTAAACAATGCCGAAGGTGCGCCGGGTGGCTTTGCTAGTACGGGCATGGGTACGGCAGGTAGCGTTCAATTAACCAACATTGCAGGTTTCCAAACCTACGATGCAGCTATTTTGCAGTTCGATTTTATACCTACCTCTAACACGGTATCGTTTAACTATCGTTTTGCCTCCGAAGAGTACCCCGAATGGGTCAACTCAAGTTTTAACGATTTGTTTGCCTTTGGCATATCGGGACCAGGCATTGCAGGTACACAAAACATTGCATTAGTGCCGGGTACAGCGCAGGCGGTAAGCATTGATAATGTAAACCAAAATGCCAATAACCAATATTACAATGCCAACCTACCCGGTCAGATATTTGATGGTATGACCGACCTTTTTACGGCATCAACAACCGTTACACCTTGCCAAACCTACCATTTAACCCTTGCCATTGCCGATGCTGGCGATGGTATTTACGATTCGGCGGTGTTTTTAGAGGCACAAAGTTTTAATGCTGGCTCGGGGGCTGTGGGGTCTGTTATAGGCTCTACTTTGGCGGGTACCAACACCACCTACGAAGATTGCACCACAGGCTATTTTAGATTTGAACGCGAACCAGGTGCCGACATTAACGTACCTGTTACCATTACCTATACCGTAGGCGGTACAGCAAATCCCAACACCGACTACAACGGACCTATCTCTACCACTATAACTATTCCGGCGGGGCAGCAGTTTGTGCAAATACCTATTATTGCTTACGCCGATGCTCTTGCCGAAGGCACCGAAACCATAACGCTACAACTGCCAGGTAATAGTTGTACTTGTTCGGGTCCGCCGCCGCCCTTAGTGATGAACATCATTGATAATCCACCAATTAACGTAACCGTCAATTCGCAAACTATTTGCCCAGGGCAATCGGTATCTATTACGGCTTCGGCTTCGGGGGGTATTCCGTTCCCATCGTACAATTATGTTTGGAACACAGGCTCTGTAACCCAGTCAATAAGTGGTTCGCCTGCTGCAACTACTACTTACACGGTTACTGTTTCGGATATTTGTGGCAATTCTGCTACTGCTTCGGGTACGGTAACGGTGCAAAACAGCGCCCCTGTACCCATCATAACTGCCCCTAACTTTACTTGCGCTACCGGCGGAACAGTTGCTTTAAGTGCCAACGTAGGTGGTGGCACTTGGTCGGGACCAGGTGTAAATCCAACAACAGGCGTTTTTAACCCTGCTACTGCATTGGCTCTTGGTGGGGGTATAGTTACCATTACTTATACCATATCAGGGGCGTGCGGTAGTGGCTCCGACACGCATACTATTACTATTATCGACCTAAATGCTACTATCAATGCGCTACCACCTAGTTGTGCCAACAATGGTAACAATGGCTCGTTGACGGTAGTGCCTGCAGGTGGAGCCAACTATACCTATCAATGGTCTACGGGCGGCACTAATGCTACGGTTAATAATCAACCAGCAGGTACTTATTTTGTAACAGTAACATCGGTAGGTGGATGCTCAACGGTGGTAAGTGCCACGCTAACTGCTCCACAACCACCCTCCTTGGGTATTAATATTGTACAATCGCCAACGTGCCAAGGTACAGGTAATAATGGTCAAGTAAGTGCAAGTGCAGTAGGTGGTACGCCCAATTATAGTTTTATATGGTCGGCGGGCAACGTAACAACACCTGCTGTAAATAATGTACCACCAGGTACTTATACCCTTACCGTTAGCGATGCCAATAACTGTACAGCATCGGCAAGTGTTACACTTTTGGCGGCTGTGCCACCTACAGCAAGTATAGATGCAGTTAATCCGCCTTGTGCAGGTGCTAATAGCGGCACCCTAACAGCAGTGCCTGCTGGTGGTTTAGGTCCGTACTCGTATAACTGGTCGAATAGCCAAACAACACAAGTACTAAACAATATGGGTACAGGTACATATACCGTAACCATTACTGCTGCCAATTTTTGCACAGCAACAGCAACAGCTTCGCTAACGGCAAGTGTGGCAGTTACCGCATCGGCAACAGGTGTTAATCCTACTTGCGCCAATGGCGGTGCAAGTGGTACCGCTACCGTTACCGCATCGGCTGGTACAACGCCTTATACTTATTTATGGAGCAATAGCCAAACAACACAAACGGCTACCAATTTAGCAGCAGGCAATTATTCGGTAACGGTAACAGATGCTAGTGGTTGTACAGCTATTGCTAATGTTAGCCTTGCAGCTCCACCGCAAGTTAATGCATCGGCAACAAGTACAAACCCTGCTTGTAGTACGGGCAACACGGGTACAGCAACGGTTGTGGCATCAGGTGGCACGCCAGCCTACACTTATTTGTGGAGCAACAGCCAAACAACAGCCACTATAAACAACTTAGCCGTAGGCGGATACACCGTAACCGTAACCGACTCGCAGGGTTGCACCCGAACAGCTAATGTTACTATAACAGCTCCTACACCTGTTACGGCATCTGCCGTAGGCGTAAACCCTTTGTGTAATAGTGGTGCAAATGGTACAGCTACTGCTACGGCAGGTGGCGGCACACCCGGGTATACCTATGCTTGGAGCAACGGACAAACTGCGGTAACGGCTACTAACTTAGCTGCAGGTACTTATACCGTAACTGTCACCGACAGTCAAGGTTGTTCTAGAACAACTACTGTTACCCTTACGCAACCCACGCCTGTTACGGCATCTGCCACAGGCGTAAATCCTTTGTGTAATAATGCCGCTAACGGTACAGCTACCGTTGTAGGCAGCGGAGGCACGCCTGGGTATACCTATGCTTGGAGTAACGGACAAACAACAGCAACTGCCACGGGCTTAATAGCCGCCACCTATACCGTCACTGTCACCGATACGCAGGGCTGCTCAACAACAACAAGCGTTACCCTCAATAATCCGCCGCCTATTAGCGCATCTGCCACAGGCGTAAATCCCTTGTGCAACAATGCCGCAAATGGTACCGCAACCGTTACAGCAAGTGGTGGCACAACACCCTACACCTATAATTGGGTAAACAACCAAACAACTGCTACCGCCACAGGTTTAATTGCAGGGGCATACGCTGTAACTGTTACCGATGCTCAAGGTTGCTCAACTACTACTACGGTTACACTTACGCAACCCACACCTGTTACGGCATCTGCCACAAAAACAGACCCCTTGTGTAATAATGCAGCCAATGGCACCGCAACCGTTACGGCAGGCGGAGGCACACCGGGCTATACCTATTTGTGGAGCAACACCCAAACAACACCAACTGCCACAGGCTTAATTGCCAGTACCTATACCGTCACTGTCACCGACTCGCAGGGCTGTTCTACCATTGCTAACATCACATTAAATAATCCACCTGCCTTAGCTGCTTCGGCTACAGGCGTTAACCCCTTGTGTAATGGGGCTAACAATGGTACCGCAACTGTTACAGCAAGTGGTGGCACTCCTGCCTATACCTATGCATGGAGCAATAGCCAAACCACCGCCACCGCCACAGGCTTAAGTGTAGGTACTTATACCGTAACGGTAACAGATGTAAACGGATGCAGCCGAACTACTACCGTAACACTTACGCAGCCTACGCCCGTTACCGCATCTGCCACAGGCGTAAACCCTTTGTGTAATGGTGGAGCTAATGGCACAGCAAACGTTACGGCAGCGGGTGGCACACCTGCCTATACTTATGCGTGGAGCAACGGACAAAATAGTGCCAATGCCACTGGTTTAGCATCGGGCAGCTATACGGTTACTGTCACCGACTCGCAGGGCTGCTCAACTACTACCAACGTAACACTTACACAACCTACACCCGTTACAGCATCGGCAACAGGCACAAACCCTTTGTGTAATGGCGATGCCAGCGGCTCGGCGGTAGCAACAGCAGGCGGAGGTACACCTAACTACACCTTTATATGGAGCAACGGACAAAGCAATGCCAATGCTACTAACTTAGCCGTAGGCACTTATACCGTAACTGTCACCGACAGCCAAGGCTGTAGCCGAACTACTACCGTAACACTTACGCAACCACCACCCGTTACGGCATCGGCAACAAGTACAAACCCCTTGTGTAATGGGGCTGCTAATGGTACAGCAACGGCAACAGGTGGCGGCGGCACTCCGCCCTTAACTTATCTTTGGAGCAACGGACAAGCAACCGCTGCCGCAACAGGCTTAACGGCAGGCACACATAGCGTAACAGTAACAGATGCCGTTGGCTGTGCCAATGTTGCTACTGTAACCCTAACACAACCTACACCACTTACTGCATCTGCCACCAACACACCTGTTAGTTGTAATGCAGGCGCTAATGGCACTGCTACGGTAACAGCAGCAGGCGGTACACCTATATATACCTACGCATGGAGCAACGGACAAACTACCCCTACCGCTACTGGCTTAACTGCAGGTACTTATTCGGTAACTGTCACAGATACCCATGCTTGCTCAACAATAGCTACCACCACTATTACTCAACCTACACCACTTACTGCATCTGCCACAGGCGTAAACCCGTTGTGTAATGGCGGTGCAAACGGAACCGCAAGTGTTACCGCAGCAGGTGGTACACCTGCCTATGCTTATTTGTGGAGCAATGGTCAAAATACTGCTAACGCCACAGGTTTGGCAGCAGGTAATTATTCGGTAACGGTTACAGATGCCAATGCTTGCTCTACCATTGCCACCCTTACCCTTACGCAACCTGCACCTATTACCGCATCTACTACTAGTACAGCGGTATTATGTAATGGCGACCCAAGCGGTACGGCTACTGTTACGGCTAATGGTGGCACACCTGCCTATACCTATTTGTGGAACAACGCACAAACTACACAAACAGCTACGAACTTAGTAGCGGCTAACTACTCGGTAACTGTTACCGATGCGCAAACTTGTTCGACAATAGCTACAGTTACTGTTACGCAACCATCCGCAGTTACGGCATCTGCCGTAGGCACAAACCCCTTGTGTAATGGGGCTGCTAATGGCACAGCAACGGCAACAGGCGGTGGAGGTATAGCACCTTTAACGTATCTTTGGAGTAATGGACAGGCAACGGCTACCGCTACCGGCTTAACAGCAGGTACGCATACCGTAACGGTAACAGATGCCCTTGGTTGCGCAAATGTTGCTACTGTAACCTTAACACAACCCACACCACTTACCGCATCTGCCACCAACACACCCGTTAGTTGCAATGCAGGTGCCAACGCCACTGCTACCGTAACTGCATCGGGTGGCACACCAAGCTATACTTATGCGTGGAACAACGGACAAAGCATGCCTACTATAACCTCATTAACCGCAGCAACGTATTCGGTAACTGTCACCGATGCACAGGCTTGCTCTACCATTGTAACCACCACCATCACCCAACCAACCCCACTTACGGCATCTGCCACAGGCATAGACCCCTTATGTAATGGTGGCTCGAATGGAACAGCAAGCGTTACCGCAGCAGGTGGTACGCCTGCCTATACTTATTTGTGGAGTAATAGCCAAACAACTGCCAACGCCACTGGTTTAGCGGCAGGTAATTATTCGGTAACAACAACAGATGCCAATGCTTGCTCTACTATTACCACCGTAACACTTACACAACCTGCCCCTATTACCGCCGCTACTAGCACTACCCCCGTACAATGTAACGGAGACCCCAGTGGTACAGCCACAGTTACCGCAAATGGCGGAACAACACCTTATACTTATTTGTGGAGCGATGCTCAAACTACACAAACTGCTGCTAACTTAGTGGCTGGCAACTATGTGGTAACGGTAACAGATGCCCAAACTTGTTCAACTACAGCTACTGTTACCGTAACGCAACCCTCGCCCATTACAGCAAGCGGTACAGGCACTAATCCGTTGTGTAACGGAGCCGCCGATGGAACAGCTACCGTAACAGGTAGTGGCGGCACACCACCTTTAACATATAGCTGGGCTAATGGACAAACCACCGCAACAGCTACAGGCTTAACAGCAGGTACTTATATAGCCACCGTTACCGATGCACTAGGCTGCGCCAATGTAGCATTTATCACCCTAACACAACCTACTGCTGTTGTAGCATCGGCTACCGCTACACCAACAGCTTGCAATGGCAGTAGCAACGGTACTGCCACCGCAACAGCAACAGGCGGCACCGCAGGCTATACTTTTTTATGGAGCGATGGACAAACCAACGCCACCGCTATCAATTTAGCCGCTGCTACCTATACCGTTACCGCCACCGACTCGCAAGGTTGTACGGCTACTGCCACTGCTACCGTCGCCGAACCTACACCCGTTACAGTAACAGCAACAGGTATCAATCCGCTTTGTAATGCCGCCGACGACGGAGCAGCTACAGCCACCGCAACAGGCGGAACACCAAGCTATATCTATTTGTGGAGCAACGGTAGTGCAAATGCTAATGCCACCAACTTGATTGCCAACACCTATACCGTTACAACTACCGACTCGCAAGGCTGTACCGCCACCACCAATGTTACTTTGGTTGAGCCAACAGCCCTAAGTGCAACTGCCACCTCAACCGACCCCCTATGTAATGGAGCTACCGACGGTACAGCATCTGTTACGGCAGCAGGCGGAACACCAAATTATACCTATTTCTGGACAAACGGACAAAATAGCCAAACAACAACAGGTATTGGAGCTGGTAATGTTAGCGTTACGGTAACAGATGCCAATGGCTGTACAACAACTGCCAATGCCACACTTGCCGAACCCCCTCTATTATCGGCAGTAGTAGCTGCTACCGACCCTATTTGTAATGCAGGTACCGATGGTAGTGCTACCGCTATCCCATCGGGTGGCACACCAACTTATACCTACGCATGGAACAACGCACAAACCGATGTTACTGCCACTAACTTAACTGCCAACACTTATACCGTTACTGTTACCGACCTTAATGGCTGTACAACAGTGGCTAATGGCACACTAAACCAACCTGCTGCCCTAACAGTAAGCATTAATGGCACACTAGATTTTTGTACAGGCTTTGATACAGACTTAACAGCCAGCAATGGCTTTGTAAATTATGCTTGGTCGAACGGAGATGACGGACAAACCATAACAGTAGCCGCAGGAGGCACTTATACCGTTACCGCTACCAACGTAAATGGCTGTACCGCAACAGCAAATACCACCGTTATCCAAAATGCTAACCCCACGCCAACTATCTCGGGCGACCTCGACTTTTGCTTTGGAGCATCTACTACCATAAATGCACCCGCAGGCTTTAGTACCTACCTATGGTCAACGCAAGAAAACACCCCAAGCATAGCAACCAATGCCGCAGGCGCTTATTCAGTAACTGTTACCGATGCCAATGGCTGTACAGGTATAACTTCGGCTACTGTTGTTGTTTATACCAACCCCACACCAACCATATCGGGCAACCTCGATTTTTGTGACGGAGCCGCATCTACCCTTGATGCAGGTGCAGGATACGCAAACTATACGTGGCTACCAGCAGGCAGCACCCAAACTATCTCGGTTACAGCCTTAGATACTTATTCGGTAACTGTTACCGACAATAATGGCTGTACCGGAACCACCTTTGTTAACGTAACGGTTTATCCATTGCCTATACCAACTATTGCGGGCGATGTGGATTTTTGTAATGGTCAAAATACTACCTTAGATGTAGGTGTGGGTTATCAACAATACAACTGGTCGTCGGGTGATATGGGTCCTACTACCACAGCATTTAATGGCGGAACCTATACCGTTACCGTTACCGACTCGCAGGGCTGCACCGCAAGCACATCTACCGTTGTTACGCAATACCCTAACCCTACACCAACTATTACCGGCGACCTCGACTTTTGTAATGGCGCATCTACCACCCTTAATGCACCCGCAGGTTTTACAGCATACAACTGGAACCCTTCAGGCAATACCCAAAATATTAGTGTTGATGATGCAGGTGTTTATACGCTTATCGTTACAGACCAAAACGGCTGTACAGGCTCGGCAACAACCACCGTTACAGTCTATAATAACCCCACACCAACCATTTCGGGCGACCTTGACTTTTGTACAGGGGCATCTACTACGCTTACTGCCCAAGCAGGTTTTACTACTTATGCCTGGACACCAACTGCCAATACCGCCAACATCACTGCATCTGCCGCAGGCAACTATATTGTAACCGTAACAGATGCTAATGGCTGTACGGGTAGCAATTTTGCTATCGTTACGGTGTTACCTAACCCCGCACCAACCGTTACGGGCGATAACACCATTTGCGCAGGCGAAACAACCACCTTTGATGCCGGTAGCGGATACACTAACTATGCTTGGACACCCGCAAACAACACCCAAAGTATCACCGCATCTGCCGCAGGCACTTATACCGTTACTGTCACCGACAATAATGGCTGTGTAGGCTCGGGTAATATAGTGCTAAATGTTACGCCTTTACCCATAGCAGGTACTTTTACTGCCACCCCCGCCAATTGCGGACTGTTTGATGGCAGTTTAAGTTACACCAACCCAAGCGGAGCAAGCGTTAGTTACTCGGTAGGGCAAAGCTATAACACCGCCGTAGGGCAAAACCAAGCTGCACCAGCATCGCCTATCAATAACTTAACCAACGATTTTTATACCTTTAGGTTCTTATTGGCTGGCTGTTTTGTAGATGTTACTACCGAAGTGCCATCAGTAACCGCCGTACCCCTACCAACTGTCTCGCCCGATGTAGCTATCTGTTTTACAGGCAGCAACACCAATAACCCAACCTTTACCGCCAACAACGGAACCCAATATCAATGGTACGGACCCAACAACCCTAATACCGTAATAGTAGGGGCTACTAACGCAAGCTACACACCCACCGTTACAGCAGCAGGGGCGTATATCTATTACGTATCAAACACCGTTGGTACCTGCGAAAGTGCTAAAGTATCCACTACATTAACCATAAACGCCCTACCAACGCCCAACTTAACAGGCGATACCAGTTTCTGCGACGGCGCAACGGGTAGCCTTGATGCAGGTAGCGGTTACAGTGCCTATGCGTGGAGCGTGGCAGGCAGCAACCAAAGTATCAATATCACACAAGGCGGCAACTATAGCGTAACTGTTACCGACCAAAACGGCTGTACCGCCACCGATAACATCAACGTTACCTTAAATGCCAATCCAACGCCCAACATTACAGGTCCTTTAACATTTTGTACAGGATTTAACACCACCTTAAACGCAGGCGCAGGTTTTGCAAGCTACAACTGGAGCCCAGCAGGCAGCGCACAAACTTTATTGGTCAATCAGCCGGGCATATATGCTGTAACTGTTACCGACAATAACGGTTGTGTAGGTACAGATGCCGTAACAGTGAACGAAAATACCAGCCTAAGCCCTAACATAGACGGCAACTTAAGTTTTTGTGTGAATGCAAACACTACCTTAGATGCAGGTGCAGGCTACAATACCTACGCATGGAGTCCAACGGGCAATACACAAACTATTAACGCAACAACTGCTGGTACTTACACCGTTACGGTATCAGATGTTAATGGTTGTACAGGTACCGATGCCGTTACACTAAATACTAACCCATTGCCAGTACCAACGGTATCGGGTAGTAACTTTTGCGCAGGCACAAGCACGCTTTTGCTTGCCCAAGCAGGCTTTACTAACTATGCGTGGCAAAATGGCGATGCCACCCAAACAACGACCGTTACCGCAGGCGGAACTTATACCCTTACCGTCACCGATTTTAATGGCTGTATAGGCACAAATACCGTTACCGTTTCCGAAATTGCCCTACCTACACCCACTATTGGCGGCACACTTACCTTTTGCGAAGGTGCATCAACCACCATTGACGCAGGTGCAGGATATAATAGCTATACTTGGGAACCCTCGGGCGGCACGCAAACTATTACGGTTAATGCAGTAGGCACTTATACCGTTACAGTTACCGATGCCAACGGCTGTCAAGGCTCTGATGATGTTACCGTATCAACAACACCCAACCCAACGCCAACTATTAGCGGCGCACTAAGCTTTTGCGAAGGATTTAACACCACTTTGACCGCCGCCGCAGGCTTTACGGCTTACAACTGGTCTACATCTAGCCAAACGCAAACCATTACCCTAACCGATGGCGGCAATTATGCCGTTACCGTTACCGATGCCAACGGCTGCCAAGGTAGTACCAATGCTATTGTGGTAGAAAATACCAACCTTACACCCGAAATTATAGGCAACCTACAATTTTGTGCAGGCGATAATAGTCTTTTAGATGCAGGTAGCGGCTATGCTACCTACACATGGTCGCCAACAGGCAACACCCAAACCATTAATGTTACCCAAAGCGGCACTTATGTTGTTACCGTAACAGATATTAGCGGCTGTAGCGGCTCCGATGCCGTTACTGTTATCGTTAATCCCAACCCCGCACCCGATATTAGCGGCACACTAAGCTTTTGCGAAGGTAACACAAGCACCTTGAACGCAGGTGCAGGATTTACCGCCTACCAATGGTCGCCAACAGGCACAAGCCAAACCATTACCGTAGACTCTACCAACGTATATGCCGTTACGGTAACAGATACCAACGGCTGTACAGCAACAGATGCCGTTACCGTACAAGTTAACCCCATACCAATACCCGATATTACCGGCGCACTAAGCTTTTGCGAAGGATTTAGCACCACTTTGAACGCCGGCGCAGGCTTTGCAAGCTATGCGTGGTCTTCATCAGACCAAACACAAAACATTACCGTAACCAATGGCGGCACTTATACCGTTACCGTAACCAATGCCAGCGGCTGTAGTAGTACAGATGTTGTAACCGTAACCGAAAACACCAACCTAACACCGCAAATTAACGGCACGCTGATACTTTGCGAAGGCAACAACACCGTTTTAGATGCAGGTAGCGGCTATGATAGCTACACATGGTCGCCAACGGGCAACACACAAACCATTACCGTTGATGCCAGCGGCACTTATAACGTTACAGTTACCGATGCCAGCGGCTGTAGCGGAACAGATGCCGTTACCGTTACCGTTAATCCCAACCCAACACCCGATATTAGCGGCACACTAAGCTTTTGCCAAGGCGATAACAGCATTTTAGATGCAGGCGCAGGCTTTTCGCTCTATGTTTGGTCGCCGGCGGGCAACACCCAAACCATTAACGTTACCCAAAGCGGCGATTATGCCGTTACTGTAACCAATGCCAATGGCTGTAGCGGAACAGATGCCGTTACGGTACAAGTTAATCCAACCCCAACACTTAATATTAGCGGCGCACTAAGCTTTTGCGAAGGATTTGGTACCACTTTGGACGCAGGTGCAGGCTTTACCAACTACATCTGGTTGCCAGATAACCAAACAACCCAAACTATTAGCGTTACCGATGGCGGTACTTATGCCGTTACGGTAACAGATGCCAATGGTTGTACCAATACCGACCAAGTAACCACCATAGAAAGTGCCAACTTATCGCCCGAAATAACAGGTAACTTAGCTTTTTGCGAGGGCAACTCCACTACCCTCGATGCAGGCTCGGGTTATGATACCTACCAATGGCAACCCAATGGAGCAGCAACACAAACCATAGATGTTAATCAAACAGGTACTTATACCGTAACCGTAACAGACCTAAGCGGTTGCAGTGGTACCGATGAAGTAACCGTAACGGTTAATCAAAATCCCGTACCTAACATTACAGGTAACTTAACGTTTTGCGAGGGTAGCTCATCTAACCTAAGCGTAGAAACAACTTTTGCTACCTATGCTTGGTTGCCTAACAACGAAACCGTATCGAGCATAACCGTAACCGATAGTGGCGATTATACCGTAACAGTTAGCGATGCAAATGGCTGTACAGGCACCGATATGGCAACTGTTGTCGTCAATCAAAACCCAACACCTGCTATAACAGGTCAATTGAGTATCTGTACAGGCTTTACTACCACCCTCGATGCAGGTGCGGGCTATGCCAATTACGCATGGTTGCCAGACAACCAAACAACGCAAACTATTTTGGTAGATGCGGGCGGCACATACACCGTTACTGTCACCGACAACAGCGGTTGTGTTGGCACCAATGCCGTTACAGTAACAGAAAGTAACACTTTGTTCCCCGAAATTACAGGTACATTAGCCTTTTGCGAGGGTAGTAGCACCACCCTAGATGCAGGCAGCGGCTTTGATACCTATACTTGGACACCAACAGGCAATACCCAAACTATAAACGTAACAACAGGCGGCACATATACCGTAACGGTAACAAGTGGTGCAGGTTGTAGCGGTACCGACGAAGTAACGGTAACTGTAAATCCAAATCCAGTACCCGATTTAGGGGCAGCACAAACCTTATGTTTGGGCGAGATAGCTACCATAGATGCAGGCAGCGGCTATACCACTTATGCTTGGACACCAACAGGCAATACCCAAACCATAACTACCACAACAGCAGGCACTTATACCGTTACAGTAACCGACCAAAACGCTTGTGTTGGCACCGATGCCGTAACTATTACCTACAATGCACCACCACCACCTACCACCGTAAGTTGTGCAGGTGTAACCACCAATAGCGTAACCTTTACATGGACAGCCGTTGCGGGTGTAACAAGTTATTTAGTGTCGGTAGATGGAGCAGCCCCGCAAACAATAACAGCTACCACCTACACTGTTACAGGATTAGCCGAGGGACAAACAGTTAGCGTATCGGTAATTGCTATTGGCACTAATGGTTGCGGAAACAGCACGTCGGCAACAGCAACATGCACCACCGATGTAACACCGCCTTGCCCACCAATTGATTTTAGCATTGCAGGCTTAAGTAATGTATACTGTATTGACTTTGGCAACGATACCTTTACCATTACCCCCGCAGGTGGAACAATAACCCTCGATGGGCAAGCCAATTCGGGCAGCTTTAATACCCAAACATTAGGTGCAGGCACGCATACTATAGCCTATCATCTAGAACAAACCAACGAGGGCATCTTATGCCAATACGACACAACCTTTACCTTTACCATTAACCCGCTACCAATACCCAACTTTACCTTACCTACCAGTGCATGTGTGGGCGATGAAGTAACCGTAACTTATACCGGCACAGGTAATATCGTTTCGTACCAATGGAGTTTTGGTTTAGCAGGCACGCGCACCGGCGAGGGACCCCACACTGTATCGTGGAACACCGCAGGCATACAAACTATCACCTTAACCGTTATAGACAACGGCGGTTGCACCACTACTATTGCCCGTACAATAGCCATATCAAGTGCTACGGTTAGTTTGCAAGCCAACAGCACCAATTTGTTGTTTGGCTCCTCAACAGATATTAACGCCATTGCTCAATCGGGGCTAAATGGCATAATAACTTACCAATGGAACCCCGCAGATAGCGAATGTACAAACGCTGCTTGTTCTACCATTAACGTAACCCCCGCCGCATTTAGCACTTATACCGTAACAGTAACCGATTCGTATGGCTGCCAAGCTACTGCCGAGCAAGCTATTAGCATTTATTACCAAAACGCAATCATTATTCCCAATGCGTTCTCGCCAAACAACGATAATGTAAACGATATTTTCCGTGTTAGAGGCGTAAATATTGTAGAGGTACAAATGCAGGTGTTTGATAGATGGGGACAATTGATGTACGATAGCAACGGCGATATAAACATAGGCTGGAACGGAACCTACAAAGATAAAGTAATGGAGGTTGGTGTCTATGTTTATCAAGTAAATGTTACTTTTTTAGACGAAACTAAAGAATACCTTAAAGGTAATGTTACATTAATTAGGTAGTTGATTAGTCTTTAATAGGCAGCAACTAATAAAAATAACATTTGGGGTAGATAATAAGCACTACCAAAACATAAATAATGGCTGTTAGCAACTTGCTAACAGCCATTATTGTTTAAATAAAGGGTGTAAAACTGTAAATGATAAATTGCAAATGGTAAATGGTAAATGATAAGTTGTAAATGTTGTATGTAAAAGTAAATCTAAGAGGTGTAAAAGTAAATCTAAGGGGTGTAAAAGTAAATCTAAGGGGTGTAAAAGTAAATCTAAGGGGTGTAAAAGTAAATCTAAGGGGTGTAAAAGTAAATCTAAGGGGTGTAAAAGTAAATCTAAGGGGTGTAAAAGTAAATCTAAAGGGTGTAAAAGTAAATCTAAAGGGTGTAAAAGTATTTCTAAAGGGTGTAAAAGTATTTCTAAAGGGTGTAAAAGTATTTCTAAAGGGTGTAAAAGTATTTCTAAAGGGTGTAAAAGTATTTCTAAAGGGTGTAAAAGTATTTCTAAAGGGTGTAAAAGTATTTCTAAAGGGTGTAAAAGTAAAAAGGTTACTGGTCAAAATTAAAATAAAGGGTATCAAAACAAAAATATTGCTGATAAAGTTTTAACCTTATCAGCAATACCATGTATTTAATCCCCCTTTTTTAAAAAGAGGGCTAAGGGGATTAAAAAGGGGGATTATTCAGGCTTATCTACCTTTTTAGTTTGCAAATTTAGCTGCTTTAAATTGCCCGAATAAGAAAACTTAGCCTTTTCTAATGGCTGATTTTTGTAAAAAGTACTTGCAATACGAGCAACACCAATCACGCTTTTGTAAATAGCGTTTAGCTCCGACACTTTTTCGTCCGATGCATCTTTACGCAAATCCTTTGCAGTCTCTTGGGTTACGTTAGCATCGCGTAAAACCTTTGCATAACCCACAATGTTGTCTAACAAATTAGCCGAAGTGCCAGCACTAACAATATCTAGCTTTAGTTTAGCCGATAAAGCCGTATCAAACTTAAAAAGCAACTGAATAAGAGCCTCTTGGTCTCTCTTTCTTTTGGCAGCGGTATAATAGTTAGTAAAACCTAAATCGCTCAAAATGTTTTTTAGCGTTTGAGGTTCGTCTTCAAAATCTACCTCTAACTGTACCTTTAACTCAACAAGGTCGTCTAAAGCACTTTTTTGGATAGATAGCAATGCTTGAGTTGCATCGCGCAAATCTTTAGCATTATTAATGTTTAATAAAGTGCTAAAAGCGGCATCAATTTTAGTAAATAGATTGTCAAAAAATGGGTCTACCCATGTTGAACGTTTAGCGATTAAGAAATTTTTGTTAGCAATAGCGTGTTTAATAATAACAGCCGCTACTAGTAACATCTCTACGTCTTTGCCTGCATAAAGGCGAGCTTGTTGTTTCATAACGAAAACAATTTAATGATTAACAAAGTAAATTATCTGCTTGTATAACGTTACAATAAGTAAAAAGGTTGCATAGCAACTAAAAAAAAGTGGTTTTTTTTTTGTTTTTTTTACAGCAAAAGCTTGTTTGTAGTTGCAGCCACTCCAAACAATGCCCTGCACAGCCCCGCTTGACGCGGTAAATGTCTTTTTTGGGGGTGATGATTAGCTTTCCACACCTTTTACAGATGCGGGCACCCCCTTTATAAAAGCAAGCCACAGCCACACCTTAACTTTGTTAGCAAAACAACCCAATAAAGTTACTACAAGCTAAATTTTTAAAACATCATCAAACAATTAGTGGCTTTAACTGTTTAAGAAATAAAGTAACCATCATGAAACTAATCCTAAAAATAACAGTACCCGAGCATTACCAAACCATTGCAGCGGGCTTCAACAAAAAACTATTCTTAGCACTTGCCCCACCATTTCCGCCCATTAAGCTACTAAGGTTCGACGGTTGCCAAACCAACGACATAGTACACTTACAGTTGTTAGGTGGCATTGATTGGGCAAGTAAAATAACCGAACATGGAGCCACCAGTCAAGAAATTTGGTTTGTAGACCAAGGCACAACCCTACCATTTTTCTTAACATCATGGATACACAAGCATCGCATCATCAACCAGCAAAAAAACACCCTTATCATCGAGGATATAACCTATAAAAGCCCCTTTCTATGGCTCGATTATCTGTTGTACCCCCTGCTATGGTTACAATTTGCTTATCGCATACCCATTTATAAACGCTACAACTGGAAAAATAGCTAACAAAATTGCTAGACAAAGCAGCAAAACCCACCCCTGCCCCTCCAAAGGAGGGGAATTAAGCCCATTGTTAATAAAAAAAGGTAATACACTATTTGCAATTTACCGCTTACAACTTACAATTTACCATTTACAATTAAAACTCCATGTTCCCTAAGTTTTTGCAAGCTGGCAGTAACATAGGCATTACTGCATCTGCCCGAAAAATAAGCCATACCGAGTTACAAGCAGCCACACAATGGCTACAACAACAAGGCTACAACGTAACTATAGGCAACAACATAGGTTTAGCCCATCATCAATTTGCAGGCACCGATGCCGAGCGTTTAACCGACCTGCAAACTATGTTAAACAATCCTACACTAGATGCTATTTGGATAGCAAAAGGTGGTTATGGCACTGCACGTTTTATTGATAGCCTAGACTATACCCAATTTGTCAAGCATCCTAAATGGATAATAGGCTTTAGCGACATAACGGTTTTGTTAAACGACATTTATAGCAAAACAAACATCGCAACTATACATGCTATCATGACAACGCAGATAGCCACCAACACACCTAACTCTTTGCAATCGTTAGCTAACCTATTAGCAGGCAATTTGCCCAACTATACAGCCCCATATCACCCATTAAATAAAACAGGCAATGCCAAAGGAGTGCTTATTGGGGGTAACTTATCGGTATTATGTAACAGCATTGGCACTAAAACAGACATTGATACAACAAACAAGCTGCTACTTTTAGAAGACTTAGACGAATACCTTTACCACATTGACCGTTTAATGCTTCACCTTGACCGCGCAGGCAAATTAGCTAACTTAGCAGGCTTATTAGTTGGCAGCTTAACCGACATGAAAGACAACGAAATACCCTTTGGTAAAGCCGCCGAAGAAATAGTGCATCACTATGCCGCCAAATATAACTATCCAATAGCATTTGGTATACCTATTGGGCATATTACCGACAATAGAGCCATTATTATAGGGGCAGAAACTCAATTAGTGGTAGATGATAATCAAACAAAGTTGCTTGTTTAACTAGTTTTAATCTGGTAGTGCTGATACTTGTATCGGTATAAATATTTAGTAGTCTGGTAGTGCGGATACTTGTATCAGTATAACTATTTAGTAATCTGGTAGTGCCAATACTTGTATCGGTATAACTATTTAGTAGTCTGATAGTGCTGATACTTGCATCGGTATAACTATTTAGTAATCTGGTAGTGCGGATACTTGTATCGGTATAACTATTTAGTAGTCTGTCAGTGCTGATACTTGTATCGGTATAACTATTTAGTAATATGGTAGTGCCGATACTTGTATCGGTATAACTATTTAGTAATCTGGTAGTGCCGATACTTGTATCGGTATAACTACTTTTATTGCACTAACAACCAACTTTTATTGCATAAATCTATCAATCTAACAAAAAGATACTTAGCTTTAGCACACATCAACCACCCTACAACACACATCAACCAAAAAACAAAACCGCTGCTAAACAAACTATTATTTAGCAGCGGTTTTTGTGTTTTTGTAAGGTAGATAAGCTAGCTAACCCACCAAAAAAGGGATAGTAATTAGTTGTTTTGTTTGATGATTAGTTAGCTAAGATTATCTATCAACCACCATTTTATGCACATACTGTTTGTTATTGCTTTGCAACACCACTTGATAGATGCCATTAGGTAGTTGCAAGCTATAAGGTATGGCAGATGTGTTAGTAGCTACGTTTGTTTGTGTCCTAAACACCTCTTGACCAAGGCTGTTGTAGATGATAAGCGTTTGTTGTTTGCTTGTAGGGGGCATCAACACCATAAAAGCGCCGCTATTAGGGTTTGGCGATACCATAAACTGTTGTTCATTAGCACTATCAAAGCCTATGGCAGAGCATAACATAATACTTGTTTCGATGGTAGATAGAGTAGTACAGCCATTGGCATCGGTAACTAATAGCGTATAGTCTTCGGTGGCTTGTGTAACGCCATTAGGTAGGGTAGGAGTGAGGCTTGTTTCGGCTTGATTGGTTTGGCTAAGGTAGTTACCCGTCCAGGTGTAGGTAAAAGGGGCGTTTCCGGTGGCAGTTGCCGAGATAGTAGCGGTGCTATCGGCACATATAGACGGTGCAAGGCTTAGTTGTACGGTGGGTGGTGGCGTGGCATTCACTACAATGTCTTTTATGCAGGTGCAACCGTTGGTATTGGTGGCGCTTAATTGCAAATTATAGGTGCCAGCGTTGGTAATATTAGCTGTTAGCGTGTTTCCGTTGGTAGTAGGTATGCCATTGCCTGTCCAGGTGTAGATAGGGGCGGGTGTATCGGTGCTTGTGGCGTTGAGGGTAAAGCTACCGCCGGCGCAAATTTGGGTATTGTTGGTGCTTACTTCTACTTGTGGCGATGGATTAACGTTTATGCTTAAGCTAGCTTGTGCAGTACAGCCACTTTGCGAGGTAACAATAACGGTATAAGCACTAAACACGCTAGGTTGTGCGGTAATGCTTGCCAGATTGTTTTGTTGCATATCTGCACCAAACCATTGGTAGCTTAAACCCGTGCCAATGGCGTTGCTATTTAGTGTAACAGTGCTGCCACTACAAATTGTAGGCGACGAAGGTGTTGGATTGATGCTTGGTGTTTCGAGAACAGTGATGTAGTTTGGTATAGTAAGGCTATCGGTGCCAACACTATTGGTTACCACTAAGGTAACATCGTAGGTACCTGCGGTACTATAGATAGGATTAGGGCTTGGTTGATTAGACGAGCCAATATCGCTGCCTGGCAGTATCCACTGGTAGGTGTCCACATCGTTTAGCGAGGTGCTGTGTAGATTAGTTGTAAAGGGCGCGCAACCACTATTGCTATTAGCCGTAAAATTGGCGGTTGGAGGCAATTGTGCTTCTTGTATCCTAAACAAATCAAAGCCACCCTCAACAACATTGTTGGTTAGATAATCGCCTATACGCACTGTAAGGCGCATATTAGCGGTAGGAGTGATGTAAAACTCTACCAGAAACTCGCGCAAAGCCCAGTTACTTTCGTAAATGTTGTTGTCAAAGATTTGTTCGAGGGTAACAGAAGTAATACCATTACTTAGCGTAATAATCATGGTATCAAGCGAGCCGCTTTGTAGATACGACCAGCGGTAAAAGCTTAGTTTAGGGTGTGCATAAGAGGTTAAATCAAAAATTGGGGAGGCTATTTGTGTGTAACCATTGTTTACATTGTTGTTTAGTCCGCCAGTAGTGCCGGTTAGGTAGCAGAAGTTGCCAAAGTCGCCGGGTGCATCGTTTCCGGGGTTGGTGATATCGCCCGTAAGGGTAGCTTGTGTGGGCGTTCCTCTATCGAACATACCTTGTGCAGCGTTGCCAGTTACTGTCCAGCCAAAGTCGAGTAAAAAATCGTCGTAGTAACCTTTTTGTAGCGGGATAGTTAAGGCGTTATTGGTGCTGCTAAGTGCTTGGCTTCCAACTAGGTCGGTAATATAGCCCCATCTACCAGCATAAATATTGTAGTCGCCCACATAGGTAAGCGAGAAAGTAGCTATACCTGCGGCGTTAGTGGTGGCGGTGTTGGTATACAAGGCGCTATTTAGGGCTACAGTAGCGTTTGGAATGGGCAGCGAGGTGTTGGCATCGAGTAGTTGTATGTTTACGTTAAATGGTGGTGCCGAAGATAAGGCTACATTTAAGGTAGTAGTTTGGTTGTTGGTTAAAGATACGGTTTGTGTTTGGGTAACATAGCCTGCTTTTATAAATTGTACTTGGTAAGTGCCAGCTAGGGCGGTGCCAGTGGCGTAGCTGCCTGTTGCAGTTGAGGTGGCGTTTTGTGTAGTGGTTAAAATGTTTACTTGCACGCCCGAAATAGCTTGTCCGGTAGCCGCATCGGTGACATTACCTATTAAATAAGCGGCTTTAGTATAAGTTGGGTGGATGATAAACAAACCTTCTTCCATGTCGCTAACCAATAGGTTGCCCGAGGGGAGGTAAGCATACACGCCCCATGCCCCATTAAAGCCATTACCCGCTAAAGGGGAGGTGTCGTAGTGTCCAGTTTCGATAAGGTTGTTAGGATAGGTGGCATCAACAATAGAAACCCCGTCGCGATAGTACGAAGTAACCACGTAATTAGTATTTACGACGTAGGTATTATGGGGTATAACGCCTGTGCCTTCGCTGCGTCTAAATCGGTCTGTTTCTTTAATGTCTGATAGGTCGGATATGTCGTAGGCAGCCACATAAGCCCCCGATTTTTCGTCGGTGGTGTATATGTAATTACCGTCGTCGGACACATGACAGTTGTGTGTAAAGTTGTTGGGTGTTTGTTTGGTAGCTAATACAATGGGGTTAGCTTTGTCTGCCATGTTAATAACGGCAAAGTTACCTGCGTATATTTGACCTACATAAACGGTATCGTTGCGGGCATAGCCGTCGTGTACATAAGCGCCCGTATAAAGCCCTACAATAGGTGGGTTTGTTGGGTTGGCATTAAGGTCAAGTACTACTAAACCGTTGTATTGGTTGCTGCCTGTTAAATAGAGGTATCCGGTTTCGTAATCCACAAATAAATCGTGGGTGGTGTTGTTGGTATAGGTGGTGCCGTTTGGCAGTGTGCCGCCTGTCCAGTAGGTGGTATCAATGCTGTTGGGCAGGTTAGCTAGGTTGATGATGCGCAAACCGCCGCCGGTTTCGTTAGATACATAGGCGTAGTTGTTCCATACTTTGGGTTCGCGCCAAATGCCGTTTTGTCCATCTATAAAAAACAATTCGGTAGGTGTAGCGGGGTTGGTTACATCAACAATAGAGGTTCCGTTGTAGGTTCCTACAATGGCGTACTCGTGTTGGTTGGCGGCATAGCCCCAAACGTTGCTTAGTTGGTCGGTGTAATCGAGGTGCCCGAGCAAGGTGGTGTTTAGCTGCGATTGAGCAGACACCGAGAAAGTGCTGATGATAAACAGCAACAAAGAGAGGGAAAAGTTTTGCATGATGATAAAGATTTTTAGAGATTGGTTTTTATAAAACTACCGCAAAGGTAAGCTATTTTTGCCAATGATTACGGATTAAGAAAAAAAAAATCCTTTATTGTGTAGGTAAAGTTATACACTGCAAGACAGCATAGCAGTAGCTCAATACATGTTGAGGCAAGGTGATATATAACTGCCTGATAATCAAGCATCTTCAAAAAACTGCATTTGTATTAACTGTTGATAATCAATACCTTACGTATTGCAAACACATAATTTTTTACAGTAACATTAGTTTGCTAGAGCATATTTGGGCATAAAAAAATTAAAACAAGGTGTTTGCCATTCATCTGCCCAAAAAACCGTACCTTTGTGCCGATTTTAAACCCTTTGCTTAGGCGGCATTACACAAACTTGTGTTTATCCTGTCTTTTTTATCATCATTATACAGCATTAACAAAAAATGATTGCTATTTCCAATATATCTATCCAATACGGCGGACGTTTTTTGTTCGACAACCTTAGTTTTACCATTACCAACCGCGACCGCATTGGTTTGGTAGGTAAAAATGGTGCGGGCAAATCAACGATGCTCAAAATTTTGATGGGCATCATAAAGCCCGAAAACGGCAAAGTAGCTATGGATAACCACACATCAATTGGTTATTTGCCCCAAGAAATTAAAAGCGACTCGACAAAAACCATTTACGAAGAAGCTGCCGTTGCCTTTGAAGAGATTAAACACCTTGAAGAAGAAATTGAACAAATTGGCGAAGAAATTACCAACCGCACCGACTACGAATCGGATTCGTACATGAATCTTTTGGAAGAATATGGCGATATGCAAGAGCGCTTGCACCACATTGGCGTAACCAATATGCGCGAAACCGTTGAGAAAATTTTGAAAGGTTTGGGTTTTGTAAACGGTGATTTTGACCGCCCTATGCGCGAGTTTAGCGGTGGTTGGCAAATGCGTGTTGAGTTGGCAAAGATACTGTTGCGCTCGCCCAGTTATATTTTGCTCGATGAGCCAACCAATCACCTCGATATTGAGTCTATCATGTGGCTCGAAACGTTTTTGTCGGATTATCCGGGCGGCGTTGTGCTTATATCGCACGATAAAACTTTTCTTGACCGAGTAACAAACCGCACTATTGAGTTAGTAAGTGGTAAATTGTACGATTATAGGGGCGTAACCTACTCGCAATTTGTGGAGCAGCGTTTGTTGCGCCGCGAAAGCCAAATTGCAGCTGCCAAACGCCAAGACAAAGAAATTGAACATACCAAAGAACTTATAGCTAAGTTTAGAGCCAAAAAAGACAAGGCTGCTTTTGCTCAAACGCTTATCCACAAGCTCGAAAAAATGGTGCGCATCGAAGTAGATGAATTAGAAAATGATGCTATCAAGTTCCGTTTTCCGGATGCTCCACGCTCGGGTAAAGTGGTGGTAAATGTGCAGCATCTGTCAAAAAGCTACGGCAACCACAAGGTGCTAAACGACATTAATTTTGTGCTAGAACGAGGCGAAAAAATTGCCTTTATTGGCAAAAACGGCGAAGGTAAAACCACCCTAAGTAAAATTATTGGTGGATTTGAACCCGCCACAAGCGGCACCGCCGAGCTAGGGCATAATGTTGCGATGGGTTACTACGAGCAACATCAGGCAGAAAGCCTAGACGGCAATCAAACCGTTTTGCAAATTATCGACGATGTAGCAATAGGCGATATGCGCACCCGTGTGCGTAGTTTGTTGGGTGCGTTTTTATTTAGTGGCGAAGATGTAGACAAAAAAGTAATGGTATTGTCGGGTGGCGAAAAATCGCGTTTGGCATTGGCAAAAATGTTGCTCATGCCCATCAACCTACTAATACTCGATGAGCCTACCAATCACTTGGACATGCAGGCTAAAAACATTTTGAAACAAGCTATCCAAAACTACAATGGTGCAGTTATTATTGTATCGCACGACCGTGATTTTTTGACTGGACTAACCGACAAAGTGTATGAGTTTAGAAACCGCCAAATAAAACCTTATTTGGGCGACATACACCAGTTTTTGGAAGAACGAAAAATAGAAACCCTTGATGAGTTAAACTTAGGGCTGCGCAGATCGGCAGCTATGGCTGCAAGTAACAATCAAATAGACGACAAAGCCCGCCGCGAACAACTACGACAGCTAGAAAAGCAAATAAAAACACAACAGAACAAAATTAGCAAATCGGAGAAAAACATTGCCGAACTAGAACAAAAAACGGCACAATGCGAGGCAACTATGGCAGATGCTAATTTTTATGCCACCAACCCCAATCCGCAAAGCTTTATTGCCAACTACGACCAACTAAAAAAACAACTAAGCACCGAAATGGACACTTGGGCAGAGCTAACCATGGAGTTAGAACAATGGCAAAAAGAACAAGATAAATTGTTGATTGCGAGTTATTAATTATTGATTATTAATTATTGATTATTAATTATTGATTATCAATTATTGGTTATCAATTATCTTCCCACTTCGCCACTTCGCTATATCGCCACATCACTACATCGCCACATCACTACATCGCCACTTCACCACTTCACCACTTCGCCACATCACTACATCGCCACATCACCACATCTTCACATCGCCACATCTAAAACATCGCCACATCTAAAACATTGCCACTTTTTCATGCAACAAGCCCGACGCATAGGTATACTTACTTACATACTATTCGATTATTTTGCAGCACTCATCACCTGGATGTTGTTTTTTTCGTACCGCAAATTTGTGAGCGAAGGATTACCTTTTAGCTGGTTACACTACGACGACATTAAGTTTTTTACTGGCACCTTGTTTATCCCATTATTTTGGCTTTTTTTGTACTACATAAGTGGCTCGTATACCGACATTTACCGCAAATCGCGCCTTGCCGAGCTGTATCGCACCCTTATTAGTACTTTTATTGGTGTATTTGCGCTGTTTTTTGCCATTATTTTAGACGATGTAGTGCCTGTATATACCGAGTTTCAAAAATCGTTTGCTTTATTATTTTTGCTACATGTATCGCTTACTTTACTATTTAGATTAATAGTTTTAGGACGTGCCAAGCAACAAATCGAAAACCACGAAATTGGTTTTAACACCCTAATTGTAGGTGGCAATCGCAAAGCAATAGACGCTTATACCGAAATTAGCACCCTGCCCAAATCGTTAGGCTACCATTTTGTGGGCTTTGTAGATGCCAACATACAAGGCGGTAGCAAAGCATTAGAGCATCATTTGCCCTTATTGGGTAGTATCGACGAATTAACACAAGTAATAGAAAAACACCAGATAGATGAGGTATTGATAGCCATTGAAACATCGGAGCATCCGCGCCTAAACGATATTATGAACGCTTTGGTATACCAAAACGTGGTCATAAAAATTACCCCCGATACCTACGACATTTTAGCAGGCAGTGTGCGCACTAACCATGTTTTGGGTGCTGTACTCATTGAAATATACCCCGAGTTGATGCCCGCTTGGCAACGTATCATCAAACGCGGTTTAGACATTATGGCATCGGCAACCGTTTTGGTGTTGTTAAGCCCCCTATATTTGTTCCTTATCTGGAAAGTTTGGCGCTCATCGCCCGGTCCTATCTTTTATTACCAAGAGCGCATGGGCAAAGGTCGCATTCCATTTAATATTATAAAATACCGCTCGATGTATACAGATGCCGAAAAGATGGGTCCTGCCTTGTCGAGCGAAAACGACCCGCGCATAACCCCATTTGGTAAAATTATGCGTAAGTGGCGATTAGACGAAATACCCCAATTTTACAACGTACTTAAAGGCGAAATGTCGTTGGTAGGACCCCGCCCCGAGCGCGAATATTACATTGACCAAATTGTGCAACGTGCGCCTGCCTACAGCCATTTGTTAAAAGTGCAACCGGGCGTTACATCGTGGGGTATGGTTAAGTTTGGTTACGCCTCTAATGTAGACGAAATGATACAACGTATGAAATACGACTTACTATATATCGAAAACATGTCGCTTGCCATAGATTTTAAGATTATGATTTATACTGTGCTTATATTGGTGCAGGGTAAAGGCAAATAAATAAGGTGTTGAGTAATGGTTAATACACCTAGTCGAAACGCGCCAGTACGATAGCAGGCAAATGGTTTATGCTGATTTAACAGGTTGAAAATCATGAACAACGCTAAAAAATATAAAAAACTAATGTTCTATTATGCGGTGTGGCAGTAAGTGGCTTTTCGACTTTGTTCAACGAACCATTGGCAGCAATGTCCAAAACAAAGTAGGTCGCCTACAAAATTACACTTTTTACTGTTGGTACCAAATAAAAAACGTCCGTTGTTAGCACGTAGCCAACAACGGACGTTTTTTGTATTATTTCAAGCAAAAACTCATCTATCCCAAAAGCAACAATGCCACACCCCGAAAGGCATGGCATTGTGTTGTGTATTTTTTTTGTTGTTGCGATAGATAAGCAATAACGATTAGCGTTTTCCGCCGCCACCGCCAGGACCACCACCACGGTTGCCACCAGGACCACCGCCACGGTTGCCGCCAGGACCGCCAGGACCACCGCCACGGTTGCCACCAGCTCCGCCAGGACCACCGCCACGATTACCGCCAGCTCCGCCAGTGTTACCACCACGGTTGCCACCGCCGCCACGACGATTACCACCGTCTTTTTTAGCTTCTTCGTCTTTATCAAAGAAACGATTACGGCGTTCGTTGTCAACAAAATCTTCGTCTTTTTCGTCTTCTAATTTTTCGGTTTTACGTTCTTCCAAACCTTCGCGGATAGCCGATACTAAGTAATCGGTGATGATAGCCACTGATTTAGAGGCGTCGTCGTTAGCCGGAATAGCGTAATCTACTTGGTTAGGGTCGCAATTAGT
The DNA here is from genome assembly GCA_016718845.1 of Sphingobacteriales bacterium. Classification (GTDB taxonomy): domain Bacteria; phylum Bacteroidota; class Bacteroidia; order Chitinophagales; family UBA2359; genus JAEUUX01. Next base: position 23,247 of record JADKCK010000031.1, on the reverse strand, counting down.
ATCCACCATACCAAAGGTAACCATGCCTAAGCGTTTAGCTTCGGACAAGGCTAGGTGCTCGTGACCAATATCAACAAGGTACAAAGCACCAGGTACGCGGTTTAGGTGTTCAATACCCCCCAATACGCGGTTTAATTTTTCGCTTTCGCGTCCAAGAACCAAACGTTCTTTTTGGTTAGCCCCGAGCCCGAATCAACCAACATTTTTTCGATGTTTTGCATCTTTTTGATTGATTTACGGATGGTCGAGAAATTGGTAAGCATACCACCTAACCAACGTTCGGTTACATAAGGCATTGCAATACCGCGTGCTGCCTCTGAAACTACATCTTTGGCTTGTTTTTTGGTGGCTACAAACAATATTTTTTTACCCGAGCGGGCAATATTTTTTAGAGCTGCCGCCGAGCGCACTAAACATTCGTTGGTTTTATTAAGGTCAATAATATGAATGCCCTTTTTTTCCATAAAGATGTATGGAAGCATCTTGGGGTTCCATTTTTTGCGCAAGTGACCAAAGTGTACGCCGGCATCTAATAGCTGTTCGTGTGGAATACCTTCCATGCTATATATTGGTATATTTTCTGTGGTTGAATAAAATTATGGTTTTTAGCTATGGGCTTAAAAACCATTCGATAATTGGTCTTAAAGTAAATAAATACTTTTAGTGCTTTGTAAAAATTGCTTTTAATTTTTTGGTAGAAGCAATAATTAGGCAATGGTAAAAATTAACGTTTGCTAAATTGGCTACGACGACGAGCTTTGAGTAAGCCTGGTTTTTTACGTTCCACTTTACGCGAGTCGCGGGTAAGCAAGCCTAATGGTTTAAGTGCTTGGCGGTTTTCTTCGTTGTCTTCGACAAGTGCGCGGGCAATGCCTAAACGTACAGCTTCGGCTTGTCCTTTAATACCGCCACCTTTTACGGTTGCTTTTATATCGTATTTGCCTTCGGCGGCTGTGGCTGTAAGCGGCGAGCTTACGCTGTCTTGGATGTGCATAACCGAGAAATACTCTTTGTAATCGCGGTTATTGATGGTAATTTTGCCGCTCCCTTCGCTTAAAAACACGCGAGCGATGGCTGCCTTACGTCGTCCTGTTTGATTGATTTGCTCCATGGTTTATAGCTGGTCTGTTAGGTCTAAAACGGTTGGTTTTTGAGCTTGGTGCGGGTGTTCGGCACCGGTGTAAACGAATAATTTTTTGAACATGGCTCTACCCAATTTTGTTTTAGGTAACATACCACGCACGGCGCTTTCGATGATATACGCCGGATTTTTTGCCAAGTGTTGACGAGGTGTGCGCTGTCTTTGTCCGCCGGGATAACCTGTATAGGTTAGGTATTCCTTTTGGTCCATTTTTTTGCCTGTAAATCGTACTTTTTCGGCATTAATAACAATAATATTGTCGCCACAATCTGTGTGGGCTGTAAAGGAAGGTTTGTGCTTACCGCGCAATATATGCGCCATACGCGATGCACCACGACCTACTACTAAATTAGTAGCGTCTATGATAAACCACTCGCGTTGTACGTCTTCTTTACGTGTAGAAACGGTTCTGAAACTTAATGTATCCACGTTAAATGTTTTTTCTTTTTTCGGAGTGCAAAGGTAGCGCTATTTTTACTGATTTGCAACTTAATTTTTTAAAAAATTTCGTAACTTACTGATAATCAGCTACATTTTGAACAAATTTTTTTTATTAGCAAGTTGCATGAGGCTGCTTTTTTGGGGGGGACACTATTTTTCTTTACTATCTTTTTCTACGTTTTCGTGGTCTAATTTCTTCACCGCCAAATAGCATGTCCATAAGCAGAGCTAATTCTTCGGGGCTTAGGTCGGTATCATCACCAAAAAAAGAGGGTTGTTGTAGTTGATTTTTCATCATCCCCGACGAGTGCATATATTTTTCTAATTTTTGATTATCCCAAATTTCTTGTGTCAAAAACTCTTTCAGTATATCGCGCAAGCCCATCAATTGAGTTAAGCTGATGTCCATTTCTACCAACATGGTGTCCATATCTTCGCCTCGTTTGGCGGCATTTTGGTTTTGTTTGCGCATTTTACCCACATCCGATTGGTCGATGTTTTTTAGTTCTAGTTTGGTGCGCTCAAGTTGCAGTGTTAGTAGTGTAAGTTCGTTGTCAAGGCGTTTAATTTCTTTGTCTATCCATTGCAAAAGTCCTTCTAGTTCGGTGGCTTCTTTAAATTGTTCGCTGCTGTAGTCTACATATTGTTTTTCTATGTCTAGTAAGGTAGCAATGTCGCCTTGTTCGTAGGCTTGGTTTATGCGCTGCATAATGCTGTTGAAATGTTCGGTTTCGCGGGGGGTGTTGGCTTTATCTGGGTGAAATTTGGTGGCTAATCGCAAAAATATTTTACGGATATTGCGCTGTTCTTCTTCGGGTAGTTTTACGGCAAATTCTTCGAAAAAATTAAACTTAGCATATTCACCATTTTCGTTTTGTTCGCGTTCTGCTTTAAAGTATTCGAAAGCTTCTTCGCGGGCTTGCTTAATTTGGTCTAAGTGTTCTTCATAGTCATCCATCTGCCCAAATTCTTTGGCAAATTCGCGGGCTTCTTTGCGCTCATGTTTAGTAAATCTTTTCGATTTACTTATTTCTTGGGCAATGGCAACTAGGTCGTGTATAAGTTGCTGCATTGCCTCCATTTTGCTTACTACTACCTCGCTGCCTTTGCGTTGTAGTTCAACAATTTCGGTTTTTACGTTTTCGAGTTTTTGTTTTTGTTTTTGTAGTTGGTCGCTCACCTTTTTGTGCTGTTGCTTCAACTGTTTTAACTCTTGTTCTTTTTGAACAATAAGTGGGCTGCGCGTAATTTCGCTCATGTTATTGTTTAATTTTGTTTTTGGTAGCAGTAAGTAACTGTGACAAAAAAGTGATATATGTTGCTTTTGGTGTTAATAATTGGGTATTTAAGTAACTTAATTTTTATACGTTACAATTTGGGCGTAAAGTTACATAAAATTTAGCGATTTTGGGATAATTGTGCGCAAAAGTGCGTATTTTTAGGCGCAGTTTTATTTTTTTTGCAAAAAAAAGTATTTTTATGAAAAAGTTATCTGTACTTTTGTGGTTAATTACTACCATTGTATCGTTTGCTCAAACAATTCCTGTTGATAATCGGGTCGATTGGTCGGTGGCGGGTTTATCTGTCAATCCACCTAGCATTGTTAATACACTCAATGTAACAGATTTTGGTATTATTGGCGATAACACCACCAATAATACACTTGCACTAAACAACTTGCTAAACAGCATTACGGTTGGCACGCCTACAGTGGTGTATTTTCCGGCGGGCAACTACCAATTTAGCAGCACTATTGTGCTAAAAGATAATGTGGTATTGCGCGGCGATTGTGCCAACAATAGCCGTTTGTACTTCAATATGTTGGGCAACGGCTACGATTGTATTTCGGTTAGTAAATCGCAAAGCGGTAGTTATACGCCCATTACAGCGGGTTTCGAGAAAGAGTCGACGGTACTAACAGTGGGCAATACAGCGAGTTTTACGGTGGGCAGTTTTGCCGAGATACGCCAACAAAATGGCTCGTGGGATGCAGTGCCTGCTACTTGGGCTACCTATTGTGTGGGTCAAATGGTAAAGGTTGTTGCTGTAAATGGCAATCAAATAACCATTAATCACCCTTTGCGCATTAGCTACGATTTAACCTTAAACCCCGAAATACGCCCCATAGTACCTATCCAATTTGCAGGTGTAGAAAATATTTATATTGAACGAACCGACAGCGGAACACCACCCGGCGGAAACAATATAGTGTTTAACTATGCCGCCAATTGTTGGGTAAGGGGCATTGAAAGTAACCGAAGCGTGAGTGCCCATGTAGCTTTGTATCAATCAACAAACGTAGAAATTACGGGCTCGTATTTTCATCATGCCATTGAATATACGGGCAGTAATACCAAAGGTTATGGTATTATGTTTGCCCAACATACTGGCGAATGTTTGGTACAAAACAACATCTTTAAATACCTTCGGCACTCTATATCGCTCAAACAAGGGGCAAATGGCAATGTAGTTGCCTACAACTACTCGCGAGAGGGCAACCGAAGCGAAGTTATTAGCGATTATGCCGCCGATATTTCGATACATGGGCATTATCCGTTTGCCAATTTATGCGAAGGAAACGTAATGCAATTTTTACAGATTGATTATACCTGGGGACCAGCAGGACCCTATAACACTTTTTTCAGAAACGAGTTGTATACTTATGGTGTTGTTATGTCGGCAGCTACTGGCGGAGGGCAAGGCTCAAACAAGCAAAATTTTGTAGGTAATGAAACCACTAATAATACTTTTCATATACCTTTTTATGGCTCCTATACCATTACTGGCTCCGACCATTTTCAGTATGGCAATAATATTGTGGGTAGTATTACCCCATCGGGTACTAATAATTTAACAACTACTTCGTATTATTTAATTAATAACTCGCCAAATTTTTGGACACTTAGCGCTAACCTGCCCGTTATTGGACCACCAAACAGCAACAACACTGGCAGCAACCCTGCCGAACAGCGGTATTTGTTGGGTAGTAATTTAACCCTATCAAGTCCTACTATATTTGGCACCAATAATGTTTGCTCCAATGGAACTTCAACCTATTATGTTTTAGATGCTATTGGCACCAACTACAACTGGACAGTAAACGGCGGAACCATCTTGTTAGGGCAAGGTACGCCTACTATTAGCGTACAATGGGCAGATGTAAACGGAACAATTGGTGTAACGAAAGTAAATCCGTAATAAAATACAGCCTATTTGCAACCAAAAAACTAAAAACAGCAACTAAATGGGTGTATTTTGCGTTTAATTATCCACACCAAAAATTTGTACAACAAAATAAACACCTTTGATGCCATGAAAAAACCACTATTTTATTTACTGCCAATTTTATTGTTTCTTACTGCTACAATACCACTTCAAGCTTTTCATATTGTAGGTGGCGAAGTAACCTACGAGTGCTTGGGCGGCAACCAATATCGGATAAGCTTAAATGTATACCGCGACTGCAACTGCACGGGTTGTGCCGAATACGACAACCCTGCCTATTTATACGTTTTTAATAGCGCGGGTTCGCAGGTTATTAAACGCGAGGTATCGCTTGGTGCTATTAGCGAAATACCACCACCCGACATTATTTGTGCCGAAACACTACCCGATGTATGTGTGCAAGAAACAACCTACTCAACCACTGTTACCCTACCGCCTACGGCAGGTGGCTATACCCTTGCGTATCAGCGATACAGCCGCAACAGTACTATTGTAAATATTTATAGCCCCGCCGAAACAGGCTCGACCTACTACACCAACATTCCACCATCGGGTTTGGCTACCTGCAATAATTCGGCAACATTCAACGAGTTTCCGCCCACTATTATTTGTGCTAACAACCCCATGTTTGTAAACCAAGGTGCCACCGATGTTGATGGCGACTCGTTGGTATACGAGTTTTGCTCGCCGGTAATTGGTGGCGATGCGCTCTGTCCGCAACCGGGCAATCCAAACAGTTGCCCAGGTGTCGAGGCATCGCCGCCGCCATATAGCCTTGTTTCGTTTATACCCCCTTATAATGGCGGTAACCCCTTGGGCGGCTCGCCACAAATTAACATTAACCCACAAACGGGTATTATTACCGGTACGCCCACACAAGTAGGGCAGTATGTGGTGGGTATTTGCGTAACCGAGTACCGCAATGGCGTGGCAATTAATGTAGTACGGCGCGATTTTCAGTTTAACGTAACACCCTGCACCATTGTACAAGCCGCTGTTCAATCGGACCAAATTGATGCAGCGGGCAATTTTATTATCACCAATTGCAATAATTATACGGTAACGTTCCAAAACCTAAGTATTGGAGCCACCCAATATTATTGGGAGTTTGGCGACTCGACCAGCACCACCGATTTTTCAACCCTGCCTAATCCTACCTATGCCTATCCCGACTCGGGTAGGTATTACGTTACCCTTATCGCCTCTAAACCCGGCGGATGCGTAGATACTGCAAATATTATCTTAAATCTTTATCCAGTATTAACGCCTCAATTTAGTTTTGTGGCGGGATGTTCGTATGTGCCTGTTACCTTCACCGATTTATCTACTGCCACCTACGGAACCATTACAGGTACTTACTGGGATTATGGAGATGGCACAGCCGAGTACGCCACCAATCCATCGCACCTATACGCCAATGGGGGCAATTATGTGGTATCGTTAAATGTTGCTACCAGTTTAGGGTGTTTTTTAGGTATCAACCAAACCATATATGTAAATCCTGTACCAACGCCCAACTTTAATACTACCTTGCTTTGCCCTCAACAACCCGTTAACTTTACCGATATAACCACCAACCCCGCCGCAGGTACTTGGCAATGGGACTTTGGCAACCCCAACGACCCCAACGACCAAAGCACGCAACCAAACCCAAGTTATACCTACAACACACCCGGCACTTATACCGTAAATTTAAACATTACATCAACAGAGGGATGCGTGGCAAGTACTTCGCAAACATTTACCATCTACCCACTATTTGAGGCAGATGCAGGACCCAACAAAGAAATTTGCTTTGGACAAAGCACCCTCTTAGAAGGCTCGGACGAGTTTTCGTGGTATACCTATAATTGGACACCCACCGACAGTACCCAAAATGCAGGCACCCGCACACCAACCGTAACCCCATCGGCTACCACCACCTACACTGCCTTAGTAACCGACCCCAACGGCTGCTCCGACACCGACCAAACCACCGTAACCGTTAACCCATTACCACAAGTAAACATTGTTGCCGATACACTTGCTTGCTTTGGCGAAAGTACCGCCATAAACGGCATAGTGAGCGGCAACATACAAAGTTATCAATGGACCAACAACCAAGGATTTAGCAACAACAACACCCTAAACCTAAATCCAACCCTTGACAGTACGGCTGTTTTTGTTTTATGGGCAATGGATAACAATGGTTGCGAAAAAACCGATACCCAAATCATCACTATTATTAACCCTGTAATAGCTGCCTTTGCCAATGGCGGCATAGAAATATGCCAAGGCGAAAGCGTACAACTAAACGCATCGGGCGGCGATACCTATGTTTGGACACCCGCCACTGGTTTAGACAATGCCAACATTGCCAACCCCACAGCTACACCCAACACAACCACCAACTACACCGTAACGGTAGCTAATATTTGTTTCGAAGACACATCAAGCATCACCGTAACCGTAAATCCTTTACCTATTGTAGATGCAGGCATTGACCACACCATAAATATTGGCGAAAGCGCGCAATTACAAGGCAGTGCATCGGGCAACTTAGTTTGGACACCCCCCACAGCACTCACCAACCCCAACACCGCCACGCCCTTTGCTAACCCACTAAACACCACCACCTATACCCTAAGCGCCACCACCGACAAAGGCTGTGCAGCATCGGATACTACTACGGTAAATGTAACCAATATCTTTTTGTTTTTAATCCCAAATGCTTTTTCGCCCAATGCCGATGGTACCAACGATGTGTTTCGTATTGTACAATCCAAAGGGATAAAACAACTACAACGGTTTGCTATATATAACCGCTGGGGAGCCAAAATATTTGAAACCAACGACCTGCAAACTGGCTGGGACGGAACCTACAAAGGCGTGCAACAAGAAATAGGTACTTATGTGTTTTTTATAGAAGGTGCCACTTTTTTAGATGAAACCTATACCACAAAAGGCAATGTTTCGTTGATAAGATAAGTGAAATACTTGAAAAATTGCGGTTCTTTTACTTTTGTTGTGGAACCTACGTATTGAGCAGGGGTGATACAAGGAAGGTAGCTGTTAAGTAGCATGGTGCATTTAGCTTATCTGTATTTTCTTTTACCACTTATAAAGTGTTACTTTTTTCTGACAAAAAGTAACCAAAAAGTCAAGGCGAGGATGGTAAAGGCAAGCTAAGAAAACTCACGCCAAACCGTGTCAGTTTTCTTAGCCCCCCCCAACACAAATAGAGCCAAATTGCTTCTGTAAAAGCACCACATAACTGCTTCGTCTGTTAATATCAGATGAAATAGTTGTGGCATAAAATGTTTTTTTCTTTTTTATAGCAACAACTAATCATCTTTGTGTAATTTTTTTATGAATTTAAAAAATAAAATTATTTTGTTATTCTCGCCTAATTCTACTCACCAAACAATAATGTAGTACCTTTGCGCTCAAAACCCACATTATTTATACAAAAATACCTTAGCTTGAAAATTTGGTCTCTTTTTTGTTTTAGCCTATCTATTGCAATCGGCACACTACATGTTGGTTGTGGATTATACTCGTTTACCGATACCGCCGTAGATGCTCGGGTAAAAACGGTGTCGGTTAAAGATTTTGCCAATTCGGCTGCCAATGTACAGCCTAGTTTAAGCCTTGCCATATCCGAAAAACTACGCACCAAAATACAACGCGAAACCCGTTTACAACTTACCCAAACCAATGCCGATGCCCGTTTTAGTGGAGCTATTGTGGGTTATTATGTAGCTCCTGCTGCATCGGGCGGCAACGACCAATCGCAACTTAACCGCCTAACCGTAACCGTGCGGGTAGAATACATCAACCCCGTTACTAAAACCAACTGGTCGCAAACCTTTGAGCAATACGAAAATTTTGACCGAAACGCCAACCTATCTAGCGTAGAAGAAACCCTGCTCGAAACTATCACCGACCGCCTTGTTGATGGTATTTTTAATAAAGCATTCTCGAACTGGTAAACAAACCAAAAAAAGTTTGTACCTTTGCCCTCCTATAACGCTCCCCCTTTTATTTTAACTGCCTTATGGATAAATATAAATTCTTAAACGCCCTTAGCAATAACGAATACCTCGATAAACTAGATGTTCAACAACTAAACGAAGTTGTTGAGTCGTTCCCTTATTTTCAATCTGCCTATTTGTTACTTGCTCAAAAAATTATCCATCAACCCCAACCTACCGACACTTCGGTAACCTTGCCATGCATTGCCGCACACATCGGCGACCGCGAAATGCTGTATAAACTGTGGAACCCCAACGAGTACGCACTTAAACAAGGCGCATTTAGCGATGAAGCCTATACGCAAATTAACGAAGATGCCAAAAAAGCCACTCGCGAACCTGCACTCTTTCCCGAAACATTAGCCGAAGAAACCATTGAAGTAGGCGAAATGATAGCTCCAACAGTTGATACCATAGTACAGACCGATGTAGCGGAAGATAAACACGATGATAGTAAAGAAGATAACAATATAGACGAACTACTCGAAAAAATAAAAGAAGAAGAAGAAACCGAAAATATTGTTCAAGATTTACTGCAAAAAAGCGAACAAGATTTAGACCACATCATAGAAAAAAACACTGATGCTTTGCCCCTCAACGAGGTATCGGTAAATGTGCCAATAACTACCCAAACACAGCCTCAAACAACAGACGAAGACGAAGATGCTTTGCTCTCGACAGGTGAAATATCGGAAAAAGCACGCAAACAAGTAGAATTAGAACTACAACGACAACTAGAACACCCCGAAGAATCAACCGAAAATACCACCGATACGGCTAATCTAACCGCTATTATTACCCAAGAAGTACGCGAAATTATACAGCACGACATACAAAAAGACCTTAAAAAACTCAAAAAAAAGCAAGTAAAAGAGGTAGCAAAAGAAGAAGACCTCATCAACAAAAGTATAGAAAAACCAACCGAGTTGATGCAAAACTTGCAAGAAAAAGTAGAAAACCACAAACAAGCAATGGGTATTGCAGATGATATTACAACTAATACCCCACTCGATACTTCATACATTAACGATACCGATATTGACCAAGAACTGCTACTGCAATTGCAAGGCAAAGTAAATACTTACAAACAAACTACCGAAAACACCGACAATAGTTGGGACAATAGCCGTAATGTGGATGCCAGCGAAACAAGCGAAAGTGTAGAAAGTTTGTTAGATGAGTTTGAAGCCTATAAAAAGAAAAAAGACAAATTCTCTACCGTTTCGGAACCTATCAACAACCCTAGCACCGAAGAACTTACCGAACAAACAAACAACGAAGCACAACAAGTACAAGAAGAAGAAGAAAGCACCCTCGAATCAATCAAAGATATGTTTAGCTCAAAATTTGAAGAGCTAAAAGAAACCGTTGCCGAAAAAACCGAACAATTGTCGGATAAAATAGAGCAAATAAAAGATAACTTTGATGATGATGCCGAAACAACCCCAGTTGTTGAGCAACAACCCGAAGTGCAAGCCGAAAAAAGCACCCTCGAATCAATCAAAGATATGTTTAGCTCAAAATTTGAAGAGCTAAAAGAAACCGTTGCCGAAAAAACCGAACAACTGTCGGATAAAATAGAGCAAATAAAAGATAACTTTGATGATGATGCCGAAACAACCCCAGTTGTTGAGCAACAACCCGAAGTGCAAGCCGAAAAAAGCACCCTCGAATCAATCAAAGATATGTTTAGCTCAAAATTTGAAGAGCTAAAAGAAACCGTTGCCGAAAAAACCGAACAACTGTCGGATAAAATAGACGAATTAAGACACAAAGCCGATGAGCAGGATAATGTGGCAAAAACCACCGAATCTACCCATTCCGAGCTAAGTGTTACCCGCGAAGGCGTTGTTTTGTCCGAAATGATGGCGAAAGTATATGTTCGACAAGGACAATATAACAAAGCCATACAAATATACGAGCAATTAAGTTTGGAATATCCAGAAAAAAGCGCGTACTTTGCAGCCAAAATTCAATCATTACAAAAATAAATAAATACATATAGCAATGTTCACTATTTTAACAGTTTTAATCATATTCGTTTGCCTTTTGTTGGCAGTAGTTGTGCTTATCCAAAACCCTAAAGGTGGCGGCTTAGGCGCAGGTTTTGGCAGCGGCGGTGCTAGCGTAATGGGTGGTGTAAAAGATACCAACGATTTTTTAGTAAAAGCTACCTGGACACTAGGTATTGGCTTGTTTGTATTGTGCATTTTGGCAAACGCCTTTTTGCCCGCCGCACAACAACAAGGCGATAAACCCGACCAACCCGCTACCAAAACAAAAGTAGAAGACCTTATTAAAAAATAAGTTATCTTATTATAGATAAATTAAAGGGCTGATGCAACGCTATGCATCAGCCCTTATTGTGCGCCATCTATGTGGTAATTGTTATTTTTGATAAGGACATTGAAAAGTAGTCAAAAGTTACGTGCCATTTAGCCTATTTATAGGACGTGAGCGTAGTTCGACAAGCCCTGGGAAGTAAAAAACAACAGAGACACAGGAACACGGAGTCTGTCGTATCTTGGTTACAAACTAAAGATAGCAAATAAAAAGCGATACCATGAAGAAAAAATCCGTCCTGTGTCTCCGTTGTAAACAAAAAAAACTTCGTGGTAAATTAAAAAACAAGTAATAATATTGAGTAGTTTTAGCAACCATTTACTACTTTTCAATGTCTGCATTAATTTTATTTGTACAAAATTAACAGTCACTTATTTTGCCTCTTTATCCTATAAACTAAGCATTCACAAAAAACTCGAGCAACACAAAAAAAGCAAATGTAACACTTGCTATACCATTAGTGGTAAAAAAAGCTAAGTTTACCTTGCTCAAATCGTTGGGTTTTACCAAGGTGTGTTGATAATACAACAAACCCAAAAAAATAGCCGTGCCAATCCAGTACAAAATACCAAAACTTGCATAAATGCCCGCCGTAACAATCAGCAAAGCCGTGCCAATATGCAAACGAATAGATAACTTAAGGGCATCGGTTGTGCCTATTTCCGAGGGTATCGAGTGTAAATTGTTGAGTTTGTCAAACTCTTCATCTTGCAAAGCATATATAATGTCAAAACCACTAACCCATAATAGTACAGCCGCACTGTAAAACAAGGGCAGCCACTCGCTAAACTCGCCCGTAACGGCTAAAAAAGCACCCAACGGAGCCAACGACAAGCCCAAACCCAACACAAAATGGCACCACGATGTATAGCGCTTGGTATAACTGTAGCCTAAAATAACCGCCAAAGCCACCGGCGAAAGCCAAAAACAAAGCGGGTTGATAAACCACGTAACACCCACAAACAACACACAATTAGCTACCACAAACCAAAGTGCCGATTGCGGTTCAATCGTTCCGGCGGGTATTTCCCTAACTACTGTTCGCGGGTTTGCGGCATCAATATCGCGGTCAATGTAGCGGTTAAATGCCATGGCTGCACTACGAGCAAACACCATGCACAACAACACATACACAAACAAACTCCACGAATAATCGTAGTGATAATAGCTAGTTGCCATAAAAAAACCAATCAAGGCAAAAGGCAAAGCAAATAAAGTGTGGCTAAACTTTACTAACGATAGATAATTTTGAACAGATGAAGACATAATTGTTGTTGGTGTTTATGTTTTTCATAGCGGTAGAGCTACTTTATTGGATTAAACTTTGTGGTAACATTAGCAAAAAAGGCACACATAATTCGTAATTAAGTACATAGTAATTGCCTCCGATATGCACATTTTTGTAGTATACCGCTTTCTTTTTGTGGTAATATTGTTCTGATAAAATAGACCACGCATTTTCGCCTAGTTTTTCAGCCAGAAACCATTTTTCTATCAATCGTGCGCTTCTACCATTGCCATCCATAAACGGATGTATTTTCAAAAAAACTAAATGTATCAAAGATGCATAATAAAACACCTGATTTATATCCATCTCCGTTTTTAATAATGCTTTTATATCTGCAAAAAGCTTCTCCATTTCTATTTTCACATACGTTGGTTCAACCGCTACATACTCTATTTTTCGCCCGTTGTAAACGGCTACCATTTGCGTCCGAAGTTTTCCGCTTGCACTTTTAATTAACACATTTTTGGATAAAATACCATGAGCTTTTAGCAACTTCGATAACGAAAGTTTGTTGTTTTGTGCAAAATTATAGGCTTTTATCAAATCTTCAATCTCTTTAACATCACGCGTAGGCTTTAGGTGTTTGCTCTCTAAGTGTCTAAAATAAGTATCTACCGAGATGCTATTACCTTCAATATTCGATGAATAGATAGCCGAGCTTATTGTGTAAAAATTATAATCCTCTAAGGTTATTGCCTTTTTATTAATTTTAGCAAATACATTCTTCAAATTTATTTTTAATAAACTACCGTAGATAGGCAAATATTTATCGGTTAATAGTTGTAGCTCCATTGTCTAAAATGTTGTATATTGTACGAACAAAATTCTTGCGCTATTGTTTTATCCAAAAACAAAAAAGGTGACACCCAAACGGGCATCACCTTTATCTGTAGTCGGGGTAACAGGATTCGAACCTGTGACCCCCTGCTCCCAAAGCAGGTACGCTAACCGGACTGCGCTACACCCCGAACTATTTAAACGCTACTCTAAAAATAGAGCGGTGAGGGCGGGATTCGAACCCGCGGTACCGTTTCCAGTACGGCAGTTTAGCAAACTACTGGTTTCAGCCGCTCACCCACCTCACCTCGTTTCCTTAGCGAGTGCAAAGATAAGACGACTTTTTCAATCCTCCAAACTTTTTTCTTTTTTTTTTGATTTTTTTTTCAAAAAACGCTTTTTTGCTGCATGTTTTGCCTCAAAACTTATTTTTTTAGCAAAAAACTATTTTTTTTAACCTAAAAAGCGTATTTTTACCCCCGCTTTCTAATCCTCTAAAAAATTACATTTTTTTAAAAGTGACCCAAAAACGCAAAACCCCAACTCGCTCGCGTAGCACACGTAAAACTAAATCACGCAGGGTATCTACCCGTTCGTCAATGCCCTGGACACAAATTGTTATTGCCTTTGTAGTAGCAGTAATGGCTGCATTTGGGTACAATTTGTACAACAACACCTCATCATCATCAGACCCCCAAGTGTTGCCGCCTAACTCGCCAACACAATCGCCACCTAAATCAAACAACCCTACAAAGCCCACCCCTAACCAATCAAACTCGGGTACGGGCAGTGCCTCGCTCAAAATTGCAAGCTGGAACCTCTATAACTTTGGCAATACCAAACAACCCCAAGCTATGCAAAAAATTGCCGACGTTTTAAGCCCTTTCGATGTAGCTGCCCTCCAAGAAATCTCCACCAGCGCAGCCGGAGCACAAGGTATAGCACAGTTAGCCGCACTGCTAAACGAAAGCGGCAATAAATGGGACTATATTATTAGCGACCGAACATCGGGCGAAGGCTCGGAAAGATATGCCTATTTGTGGAAAACCAGCAAAGCCACCTTAATAGGAAAACCTTTTTTAACTCAAGCCCAAAGCCTAGACGATAAAATAGACCGCGAGCCTTTTATGGCACGATTTAAGTGCAACAAAAACAATAATACTACACAACCCGACTTGCTAATTGCCAACTACCACGCCGTGCCCGTTACCAAAAAACCCGAACAAGAAATCATCTTGCTGTCGGCACTGCACGATGCTTATACCAAAGATAACTTATTGGTAGTGGGCGATTTTAACCTTGAACAAAACCATAACGCCTTTAAACCCCTAAAAGCCATGGGCTACGAGGCTTGCCTCTTTGACCAAAAAACAAGCATTAAATTAACCAACATAGACGGCGAATACCTCTCGCAACCCTACGACAACCTATTTTACGAAACCAACGCCCTAACCAAACTGCGCAGCGGCATCGTAGATTTTGTACCCGATATGCCTAACCTTGCCGCCGCCCGCCAAGTGTCGGACCACCTGCCCGTTTGGTGCGAATTGAGGGTTAGGTAAAGCACATTTATATTGTTATTTGCACAAAAGGGATACCTAAAAAGCCGCATAGTGGTATAGTTTGTAGTAAAATGAACAAAAAAAATATTCCTTCAAAATTTAATACCAATATACAAGTAAGTAGTAGATTTTTGTATTATATCTGCAATTTAAACGGTTTGGGCTTGCCCCGCTTAACGCGGTAAATGTCTTTTTTGGGGGTGATTATTGGCTTACCCTATTTGCACAGTCTAAGGCACCCCCAGAGCAAAGCAGGCGCAGCCACTCAATCAAAACAGCTCAAGGTGTTTGTCAAATTAAGCACGCATAAAAAATTGGTGAAAGATTGCTCTTTCACCAATTTTTTATGGGCAATGCCCCTAAAATTCGCCTTTTTTTACCCTAAATGTGCCAGTAATTTTTTTAATTTTGTAGTGCGAAAAATCTTGGTCGGCTTCAAACCCTTGTCCTGTAAGGCTTTCGGTGTCGGTGGTTATTTTCACAAACTTATCTGATGTTATTTTGTGTGTTTGTTCGTTCCAGATAAGCTCTTCGGTGTCGAGTTGTTCGTTTTTTTTGGCATTTTTCCACACCACATTATCTTTCAAAATGGTTTTTTGTGCTCGTTCGCGGCGTATGGCATAGTTGGCAGTAAGGGTGCCTGTAACTTGCAGACTATCGTCAAAAAACAATAGTTTTATGCCCTTCGGAAACTCTAAATAAGGGGTGTCTACTTTATAACGGTATAGTTCGGGGGCAGTAAGGCGCACTTTTACGTGTGCTTTTTCGCTGTATAGTATGTCTACTTCTTTGATAGTTTCAACGGCGTTTTCCGATTGTTCTATTACTTCGGCTACTTCTTGTGGGCTGTTTTCGCACGACAACCAAACACAGGTAAACAACAAAAAGGCGAAAAGACGAGGCATTTTTACGATTATTGATTATTGATTATTGATTATGCTGGTTGGAATTAGCAATTTCGATGTTTACACCAGTGTGTTAAATTTACAACGGAGACACGGAGAACACGGAGTTTTTGGGCAGGTGCTATGTTTTTTTAAATTTACAACGGAGACATGGAGAACACGGAGTTTTTGGAGGATATGCTATGGCTTTTTTATTTGTTACTTTTTAGTTTGCAACCGAGGTACTAAAAAACATAAACTCGTTCTTCTCTGTGTTCTCTGTGTCTCTTGTTGTTTTTTATTTTTTTTAGTTCGACAAGCTCACTATGACCATGTCTTTTCAAGGTGGTTATCAAATTACTGAAGGCTGTTAGCGGGCAGCCTGTAGCCGACAGTTATTTGCAATTTAGTTTAATTTGAGTATCGGCATTGTTGTAGCCCAGCGATTTAGCTTTTTTCCAGTCGGTGCAAGCACCTGTGGTGTCGCCTTTTCGTTGTTTTATGTTGCCTCGCAAATAAAAGGTTTCGCCGTTTTGGTTGTCTATGTTTATGGCGGTGATAAGGTCGGCAAGGGCGGCGTCGTATTGTTGTTGGGCGGCTAAAAAGTTGGCTCGGGCGTGGTAGCTTTCTACGTATTTGGGTGCGGCGGCAATGGCTTTGTCAAAATCCGAGCGGGCTCCTTTTATATCGCCCATGGTTATTTTTATGCCTGCGCGGTTAATGTAGGCTTGTTGTAGTTTGGGGTTTAGTTCAATGGCTTTATTGCAATCGGCAAGTGCGGCTTTGGTGTCGTTGAACAACGAGCGTTGCACGATGCTGCGGTTGCTATAGGCTTTGGGGTATTTGGGGTTAATGCTAATGGCTTGGTTATAGTTTTTTAGGGCGGCATCGTCGTCGCCTAAATAGTGCCTCGAGTTGCCTCGGTAGTTGTAGGCATCAACATATTTGGGGTCGAGTTTTATGGTTTGCGAAAAATCGCTGACAGCCTCTTCGTATTTGCTAATTTGGTATTTCGAGTAGCCTCGTCCGTAAAAAGTATCGGGGTTTTGGTTGTTGCGTTTTATGGCTTGGGTATAGTCGGCAATAGCTTGGGTATATTTTTTTAGTTCAAAATAGGCATCGGCTCGTGTCCAAAATACTTTTTCGGTTTGGCAGCCCATGTCTATGGCTGTTGTGGCATCGGTAATGGCTTGGGTGTATTTTTTGAGTGCCATGTTAGCCTCGGCGCGGAGGGCATAAGCCATCATCGAGTCGTTTTCGGCAAGGTTAATGGCTTTTGATAGGTCGAGTTCGGCGGCGGTGTATTTTTGAGTGGCGAGTTGTGCTTTTCCTCGTCCCAAATAAAAATAATCTATGTTGGGGTTAATTTCTATGGCTTTGGTAAAGTCGGCAAGTGCTTCTTTTTGTTGTTTTTGGGCAAGATAGGTTTGCCCCCTATAATAATAGGCGTTGGCATAGTTGGGGTTTAGGGCAATGGAGGTGGTGTAATCTTCGAGGGCGGCGGCGGTTTTGCCTTGCGCATATTTGGCAGATGCACGGTAGTAGTATGCCTCGGCGTTGTTGGCTTTTAGCACCATCGATTGGGTTAGGTTTTGTATTGCCTCGTCGAATTGGTTGTTTTTGTATTGTGCCAAACCTTTGTAAAAATAGGCTTGTGCGTCGGTGTTGTCTAAGCGTATGTTGCGGTCAAAAAGTTGTATGGCTTGGGTATATTTTTTTTGCGACAACATCAAATCACCCAAATTAAAATAGGCTTTGGTGTAGGTGCTGTCTATGGATATGGCTTTGCGATAATCTGCTTCGGCGGCGGTTGTGCGCCCAAGTGCCATATATACAATGCCCCGGTTGTTGTATGCCTCGCGGTAGTTGGGTTTTAGGCGCAGGGCTTGGTTATAGTCGGCAATAGCTTCGTCTAGTTTTTTTAAATCTTGTTTGGCATTGGCTCTGTTATAGTAAGCGGTGGCATAAGCCGAGTCGAGGGATATGGCTTTGCTAAAATCGGCAATGGCTCCGGCATAATCGCCTTGTGCTGCGCGTCGTGTGCCGCTTTCGTTGTAGGGGGTTGCCTCTTGAGCAACACTATACAACGAGCAGCAAAACAAAACAATAAAACAGCTATACAGCCGAAAAGAGTGGGACATTTAAGGTTGATTATTAATTATTAATTATTGATTATGTGTTGATGCAATACAATAGCGTTGATTATTAATTATTGATTATTGATTGATACAATACAATAGCGTTGATTATTAATTATTGATTATTAATTATGTATTGATGCAATACAATCTGTAACAAAATAAACGATAGTTGCTTGCAGCCAAACAGCCAACAACCAAACAGCGTGTAGCCTGTAGCTTGCAGCCTGTAGCCAACAGCCTAATATCCAAAAAACGAACAGCCTGCCGCCTAAAATTCGAGGTCTACGATATCGTCGTTGCTAATAATATTTTGCACAAAATTTTTGTGTGCTTCGTGTTTGCCTACTACTGTCCAGGTGCCAGTAAACAGGTCACCGTTTCGGCTTAGTTTGCCTTTGGTGGCTTTTAGGTTATAGCTTTTAAATAGGTCGGCATATTTAAAAAGGGCATCGTCGTGAAACTTACACGATATTTTGTAGTTGTGTATTTCGTTGATGCCGTCTATATAGTTTTCGAGGCGTGTAAGCATCACCAAAATAACTATAATTAGGGCTAATGCAACGGCTGCCAACAATACGTTGTTGCTACCAATACACATGCCAATAGCTGCCGATACCCACACGGTAGCGGCAGTAGTTAATCCCGAGATTTTGTTGTCTTCTTTAAATATTGCTCCAGCTCCCAAAAAACCAATACCTGTAACAATATTGGCGGCGATGCGGTCGGGCGAGGAGGCGCCTATTTTAATGGAGAGAATGGTAAAAAGCGATGAAGCAAAGCAGATGAGGGTGATGGTTCGGAAACCAGCGGTTTTGTTGCGGTATTCGCGCTCGCTACCGATAATGGCACCCGCAACTAAGGCTAAAACTAGTTTTAGCACGTCGTCTTGTACTAATTCCAAAATATAAATTATTTCTGTTGTTTGTATTTGTCAATTTATCCCTGCCAATTTGATACATACATGGAGAAGTGCCGATTGGGTGGTTGCGCTTGCTTTGCTTTGGGGGTGCCTGATGCTGTGCAAATAGGGTAAGCCAATAATCACCCCCAAAAAAGACCGATTCCGCGTAAAGCGGGGCAGGCGCATTTATTTAAATAACGGTACGAAATAGCCGATTACTACTATTAAGTAGCTATTCAATTTATGTCGGCATTAAAATTAAGCTACATTTTTTTAATAGGGGCTATTTAGGTGATGATTAACGCCCCAAAATGTGCCTAATGTAAGGTAAACCCGATTGTAGTTTGTGGTATTTAGATAAAAGCAACAACAAAGATAAGTATATATTGGCAGAGATGCACTAAAAAAGCTTAGTTTTTTACAAAATGCACCAATTTAGCTGCCCCCGAACGCAAATTTATAGGTTTATGTGGGGCGTTTGGCATAGGAGCATTAACGAACAAAGAGTCGGTAAGTGATGAGGCAGATAACGAATCGGTGGTCGTTGGTTGATGTGTTACGGTAAAAACACCTACCTTAACGGTAATAATAGTAAACGTTACAACAACTGCATGAATCAGAAGTATACGACGCAAAATATAAAGCAGCATAATGGACGATTAGTGTTTGTAAAGTATTTGTTGCCCCATGACGCAAAGGTACGGACAAATGGTTGCACGTAGTAGGGATTTTTGTGTAATTTTGTCGAAAAAAATGTTTTTAACAACCAAATAACCCAAAATGGTGCAAAAAAGGCATCATTTATTTAAGAAACAAACAATAAAAGTATCAGCCAAAAGTTAAAAATGCTTAGCAGGCGCACAAAAAATGCAACATTTTCGGTTTGTTGTGTAATTTTAGCTTAACTTTGTAGTCTAAATGCGGCGGTATGTGTGCTACAAGCTATCCGACAGTTTGTAGCCTGTGGCAGATAGCCCAAATCCGATAGCTAAATTTCATTTTCCTCTAAAATATTTTTAAAAAGATTTTTACCATGCAATACAAATTTTACTCCTTAGTAGCGCTTTTGCTTAGCCTATTTGTTGGGCAACTAAACAGCACCGTTGTTGCCTGCAACGATGTAGCACCCGCCGAACGTGCCGAACTTATTAAATTTTTTAATGCCACACAAGGCACACAATGGAAAAACAACAATCATTGGGCTACCTCCGAGCCTGTTTTTTCGTGGTATGGCATAACTATTAGCGGCGACGGCTGCCATGTTGTAGCCATAGATTTAAACGACAACAACCTAAACGGCACGCTACCCAATTTGCAACTGCCCGAACTACAACTTTTGTCGTTGGGCAATGGCAAACTAACGGGCAACCTACCCGATTTTGATGGTATGCCCAAACTAAAACAGTTGGGTTTACCCGAAAACGAACTAACAGGCACTATTCCCAATTTCAGCCATTTGCCCATTCTCGAAGCACTATCGCTGCGCGACAACCGCTTAGAGGGCAGTATCCCCGATTTTGCGCACCTACCCAATTTGCATGTGTTGTATTTGGGCAAAAATACTTTGTTGGGTAATCTGCCCAATTTTAGCCAATTGCCAAATCTCGAAGAATTGTATATTAGCAAAACCTACATTAGTGGAGCTATCCCCAATTTTAACAACCTGCCTAACCTAAAAGTATTAGAGCTAAACAAAAATTTATTTTTGGGCGAAATTCCTAACTTCGACAACCTACCTAAACTAAAAGTGTTGGAGTTGCGCAGCAATCATTTGAGCGGTATGGTAACAAACTTTACCAATCTGCCGATTTTAGAGGCTTTGCGATTAGAAAACAACGACCTAAGCGCGGTTCCCGATTTTGCGTATCTGCCCAAACTAAAAGTATTGGCATTGGGCTACAACCAAATTGCCCAAATCCCCGATTTTGCACACCTACCCGAGCTGCGTACCCTAGTGCTTTGCAACAACCTACTAAGCGGTAATGTGCCTATTTTTACGCACTTACCTGCCCTCGAAAACCTATCGTTAAGTTTTAATCAACTAACGGGCATTATTCCGCAATTTGAAACAACACCTAAGCTAAAGGTATTACAACTTGACTACAACGAACTGGTAGGCACAATGCCTAGTTTTAATAACTTACTGAACCTAAGTAAGTTATACCTAAATAATAATGCACTAAATGGTAACGTACCTAGTTTTAAAGGACACAGCAATTTAACCGAAACCGACTTTACCTACAACCAACTTACTTTTGATGGTTTAGAGCAAAACGCATCGCTCCAAAATTTTACCTACAACTACCAACAACAAATACCGCTTTACCTTAACAATGGCACACTTAGTGTTGAGGCTGGCGGCAATGTGCGCAACAATACCTATACATGGTACAACAACAATGTATTGGTGGCATCGGTACAGGGTAAAAACACCTTTGTACCTACCGAAAGCGGAATCTACCGTTGCGAAATTACCAACAACCTTGCCGACAAACTAATGCTATCTACTGCCAATCAGCCGGTAGATGCCCAAAAACAACCAAGCAACAAATTTGGCTATTGGCAACATAAAAGTATACCCCAACTACACCAACAGCAAAGCTTTTGTAGCCTACGAACTTGGCAACGACCAAAACGTATCTATAAATATCTACGACCTAACAGGCAAACAAGTGTTTAACAACCAACAACAACAAAACAAAGGAACCTACACCCAAGAACTTGATTTTAGCACCTACGAAGCCGCCTTTTATATAGTAGAGGTAGATAACGGACAAAGCAAACACATTGAAAAAGTATTAGTGGCAAGATAGGGTTTTTAATTATAAATTATTAATTATAGATTATAAAGATGAAATAAATGGTTGTTTGTTATAGTTTATAAATTGTGGCGTGTTCCTAAATTGGGCGTTTATGTTGGACAATTTGAAATTAAATGCTGTTAATTTATTTTAAAACACACTTTTTAAGTGATGTGAAACAGTCTATTACGAGATTGTAAATAACTAATGTGTTTGTTTCATTTGTTCAATTATCCTACTATTTAGGAACACGCCTATTATCTTGGGTAGATAATGGGTGGGGGATTTTTATGCTTGTTCTGTCAAATTTAATTGATGTAAAAAAAAATGTGTGATTTTTCCTCCAAAAGCTTGCGTAAAATAATAAAAACGTTTTATATTTGCTGCTGATGAAAGGCACTGTACTATTCAGCGGGTTAAAAGTTCGTTGGATAACCATTTTTAATTTAATAAAAAATGCGAACTTTAGTTTGTGTAAATAGTAGTTGTGTGCTAAAAAAATTAAAAATTATGAATACAATAAAGAAAACAGGGGTAATTATATTGTTGTTTTGTATGTTTAGTTGTAAACCTAATATTAACAAGACATATATTGGAGAAAATATTCCTAAAAATGTTAAATCGGAAATAAAGGCGTTGAATGATGAATTGTTCAAAGCAATTCAAGAAAAGAATACTGAGAATATTAAAGAATTGATGTCAGAATCTTTATTAGAAAAATCAAATGAAGCAATTGATAGTATGTTATTACTTTTATTTTCAGAAACAGAAAATGTTAATTTGTATAATATTAAAAATGATTTTTATATTGAAAACTCTACTAAAAATGTTTCAAATACTATATTTTCTGGTTTATCTGACGACTATGATTATTCATTTGCATATTATGCACTAAATGAAGAAACGTATATTTCGATGATTATTCCTGAAACATCTGTTAATGAATTATTAATTGTATGTTTTTATGGAAAATATAAAAATGAATGGAAAATTAATATTTTACAGTTTGGTTTGTATTCTATACAAAAATTAAATACAATTGATTATTACAAACAAGCAAAAGAGCAATATACAAAAGGAAATTTAATTGATGCAGCTAATTCGATGTTTTTAAGTATGCAATGTTTAAAACCAACTAATTATATGCAATACGTTTGAAAGTGAAATAATAGATTTCAACAAAACTGTCTTAAACGAAATTAATCAGAAATATGTATTACCATATGAAATAAAAGACGTTAATACAAAACCAGTAATTATTAATATATCGCCAATGCAAGTTGATAAAGGAATTTTTCCACTTATAGAGTATAAAACGAATATTCCAATTACAGACACGGTGAAATTAAAAATTGAGAATGACGAAATTCATAAAATCATAGGGAATATTTTTTACGGCATTGATAAAGATAAAAAATTTTTATTATACAAGGCATTTTCTGAAATTCCTGATGGTTCAAAACCAGTTGACACTTATGGATTTTATAAAGAATTGAAATAAAAGCACATAACATACAACATGCGATAATTGCCTGTTTAGGTGATAGTTGTGTGCGAAGTGCAAAAATAAACAAAAGTAGAAAATTGAAACGAACGTGCGGACACTCAGGCAACTACGCATCGTTGTTTTTCGTTATGCGAAATTCAGTACCGCATAACATGGATTGACGGCAATAAATAACTGATAATCAACTAGTTATGAATTGAAGTTTCAATGAAATTTATTGCGT
>JADKCK010000030.1 GCA_016718845.1 Sphingobacteriales bacterium | reverse complement strand
AAACCGCTAATACCTTTGTTATCGGCTAACTTTTTGGCTAAATAAAGCACTACGGCATTAATAGCAAGGGCGGTTGTAATTGGCTCCATGTGTAATGGTTGTTTTAATTTACAAAAATGATAATTTAACCACAAAGATAAAACAACATACGCAAATTAGCAACTAATTTTTGCTATCAAAGCAATATTCGCATCTTTTTTTTGTTTTTACCATATATCTACCTATATTTGCACTTCTTTTTAGCCCCTGCCCGCACCCACCAACCAAATTTACCCATCATTGTTTATCATTTAGCAACCTATGCCCTTACAACAATACCTTACCAACATAAACAAACAATTTGTTACCGGCAATGCCCGCGAGCATAGCTACCGCCCCGACCTGCAAAACCTACTACACCAACTTTTGCCTAACGACGTATTAGTAACAAACGAGCCTGCACGCATTGCCTGCGGCGCACCCGATTATATCATCACCCGCAAAAACATACCCCTTGGCTACATCGAAGCCAAAGATATTGGCGTTGACCTTGATAGCAAAAACCTAAAAGAACAATTCGACCGCTACAAAACATCGCTTAACAACCTAATTTTTACCGATTATCTCCAATTCCATTTTTATAAAGACGGTAGCTTAACCACCCAAATAGCCATTGCCGAAGTCCAAAACGGTAAAATTGTACCCAAACCCGAAAACTTCGACGAGTTTAAACGCCTAATGACAGGCTTTGCTCAAACCCTTACCCAAAGCATAAAATCGCCGGTGCAACTTGCCGAAATGATGGCAAATAAAGCCAAAACCTTGGCTAACACCATTGCATTAGCCCTACAAAGCGATGAGCAAAATTACGCCAACTCGGCACTAAAAGACCAAATGTTGGCTTTTAGACAACTACTTATCCACGACATTACCCCCCAAGCCTTCGCCGACATCTACGCCCAAACTATTGTGTACGGTATGTTTGCCGCCCGATACCACGACGACGACCTAAACGACTTTAGCCGCGAACAAGCCGCCCGACTTATACCGCGTAGCAACCCTTTTTTGCGCAAAATGTTTCAGGACATAGCCGGCTACGACCTTGATAAACGCATTGACTGGGTTGTTGAAGAACTTGTAAACGTGTTTTTGGCAAGCGACGTAAAAGATATTTTGCGCAACTTTGGCAAAAGCACCAAACAAGAAGACCCCATCATACATTTCTACGAAACCTTTTTGGCTGCCTACGACCCTAACCTGCGCAAAGCCCGCGGCGTTTGGTACACCCCCGAGCCTGTTGTTAATTTTATTGTGCGCGCCGTTGACGATATACTAAAAACCGATTTTAAACTGCCACAAGGTTTGGCAGATACCAGCAAAGTAAGCAAACCCGTAATGCTACAAGGGGCTAATGTGCCTACAAACAAAACTTTCCATAAAGTACAAATACTTGACCCCGCAACAGGTACAGGCACCTTTTTGGCTGAGGTGATTAAACACATCTACCAAAAGTTTAAAACCCAACAAGGTATCTGGAGCAATTATGTAGAGCAACACCTAATACCGCGCCTAAATGGTTTTGAACTGCTAATGGCAAGCTATGCCATGGCTCACCTAAAACTCGATTTACTGCTAACAGAAACAGGCTATGTGCCAAACGCTACCCAACGTTTTAAAGTGTACCTAACCAATAGCCTCGAAGAACACCAACCCGAAGTAATTGGCTTGTGGGCAAACATGCTTGCCACCGAAGCCAACGAAGCCAACGCCGTAAAACGCGATGCCCCCGTTATGGTGGTATTGGGCAACCCGCCTTATAGCGGCATATCTATTAACAAAAGCCAATTTATTACCAACCTTATCAACGACTATAAATACGTAGACGGCGAACATTTTAACGAGCGAAAACACTGGCTAAACGACGATTACGTGAAATTTATTAGGTTTGGCGAATACCTAATAAACAAAAACAACGAAGGCGTTTTAGCCTACATTAACAACCACAGCTTTTTAGACAACCCTACTTTTAGGGGTATGCGCTGGCACCTATTACAAACCTTCGATACCATTTACATTATAGATTTGCACGGCAATAGCCTAAAAAAAGAAACCAGCCCCGACGGCTCGCCCGACCAAAACGTGTTCGATATTCAAGCAGGTGTATCCATCAACATTTTTGTAAAAACAGGCAAAAAACAACCCGGCACCTTAGCCAAAGTACTACACCTAGACCTATACGGCAAACGCGACACCAAATACCAGTTTTTGCTAAACAATAACCTAAAAAACCTACCCTTTACCAACGTAACCTACAACGCACCCTTTTACTTCTTCCAACCCAAAAGATAATTTAAAAGTGAGTATGAAGAAGGATTTTGTTGAATTTTTACTGAAGTTGTTTTCAAACATCAAGAGATTTTTGTCATTGATCTAAAGTGCTCAAAAAAGACTAAATTTTTTATTAACGATTTAAAATTTGAGAAGAGATAAGAAATGAATTTTTCACAGCAATATTGACAAAAATCTAAAAGGGGGAACAGAGGCTGGCAAAATTTCTTCTAAACCAGAAAATGATTGCAAAGCGAATACAAAAGTATTTCTTAAAGACCTTTTTGATAAACAATTTATTGCTTATTCAATCCTTTTGTCGATTGACAAGGAGAAAAGTATTGAAAAACTTATCGATAAAGCAAATATTATCTTACAATACGACACGGAAGTCATGGCAATGTTCCTGGAATCTTACTTTATTCAAGACAGTATTTCTGATTTAAATTTGTTTTAAAGAGGAGGAGGAATATTTTGTTCCCTCTACCTTTACCCCGAGTCTAGTGGTCAGATGCGTTTAGATGGAGCGGAGTTGGAGCAGCGCGTACCTAATTTAAATATGGAGGTGGTTAATAAAATAGCAGCTTGTTTAGGTTTGCGGTTTGTGCCAGAGAAAAATTCCCCTCCAAAGGAGGACAAAAATTCCCCTCCCATGGAGGAAGTGGAAAATTCCCCTCCAAAGGAGGACAAAAATTCCCCTCCTTTGGAGGGAGTGGAAAATTCCCCTCCAAAGGAGGACAAAAATTTCCCTCCCATGGAGGGAGTGGAAAATTCCCCTCCTTTGGAGGGGTGCCTGCAAGGCGGGGTGGTACTAACTACCATCAATAACACCCCCATCATCCGCAACTTTGTTGAAAACCTACCATACAACTACAATCTTAGTCAGTTAGCCAAAGATAAGCGCAAAGCGGGTATACTATCCGAGGTGTTGTTTTGGCAGCAAATACACAAGGGTTTGTTTCATAAAATAGATTTCGACCGTCAGCGCATTATTGGCAACTACATTGTAGATTTTTACGTAAAAACCTTGGGGTTAATTATTGAAATTGACGGCAGTAGCCACGATACTAAACAAGAATACGACGCCGAAAGACAAGCCTACTTAGAAAGTTTGGGGTTAAAAGTGTATCGAATTGCAGATATAGACGTAAAGAAAAAACTAGCAAGCGTGATGCGGGCTTTGGAGAACTATATAATTGACGAGTTTGGGGAGAAGACCACCCCGCCCGTTGGGCACCCCTCCAAAGGAGGGGAATTTACGCCCGTTGACCCCTCCAAAGGAGGGGAATTTACGCCCGTTGACCCCTCCAAAGGAGGGGAATTTACGCCCGTTGACCCCTCCAAAGGAGGGAAATTTACGCCCGTTGAGCAACTCTCCGAAGGAGAGGAATTTTCGCACTCCGAAGAAGGTATCAAATTCCCCTCCTTTGGAGGGGTGCCTGCAAGGCGGGGTGGTCTTCTCCCCGAAGAAGGGGAATTTGCGCCCATTGATGTGCTAGACTATATTTACGCCATACTGCACAGCCCCAACTACCGCGAGCAATACAAAGCCTTTTTGAAGATTGATTTTCCGCGTGTGCCTTATCCAAGCTCGTTGGTTAGCTTTTGGCGTTTGGTGGCATTGGGCGGTCAGTTGCGTCAGTATCATTTATTAACACACCCAAACATTGATGATTTTGTGACACAATACCCCATTAATGGCAATAATGTGGTAGATAAACCCCATTACGAGGCGGGCAATGTTTGGATAAACAACACCCAATATTTTGCCGATGTACCTTTGGTGGCTTGGGAGTTTTACATTGGTGGTTATCAACCTGCTCAAAAATGGCTCAAAGACCGCAAAGGGCGCACCCTCGAATTCGACGACATTTTGCACTATCAACGCATAATAGTAGCCCTATTGCAAACCCACCACCTAATGCAGCAAATAGACGAGGTATAAAAAACCTCAAAAAAAAAACACCCCCTTATGCAACCTTTGCCCCCATTTATTAGTCAAATAGCACAATAAAAAAAATGGGCATTGCGTTATCATCCTGTTGTATACAAATTACCTATCAATACTTGCCTATTAATAAACAAAAATTTTACTAATCACTTTAATTTTTTAAAACCATTTGTTATGACCCAGAATCAAGAGAACAAGCTATCTATGTATTTAGCTACCTTGGTAATACTCGAAAAAAACCGTAGCGTTTGGCAAGACATACCCGCTATTGTGCAACTTGTCGACAACATTACCAAACAAGTAGGCTTGCTACAAAAAGCCGTAAAAAAGCAAACCGAAAAACGCAAAGGTATTGCCTTAGACAAAGGCAGCTCGCGACAAGCTATGGCAGACCAAGCTATTTTAGTAGGGGGCATGGTAAAAGCCTATGCCAATGCCGTAGAAAATTACCAATTAGAAGAATCGGTAAATTACAGCAACACCAGTTTTACCAACGGAAAAGACACCCTTGCCAAAGAACAAGCCGAAATAATTTGGGATAAAGCCAGCGAATATGCTACCCAACTTGCCGACTATGGACTAACACAAGCCGACCTTGACGATTTGGATAACAGCATTGAAGAGTACGCCGACCTTATTAGCTCGCCACGTATAGGTATCACCGACCGCAAAGAGTCGACGGGTAGCATACGTCAGTTAATTAGCCAAATAGATAATCTACTCAAAAAACAACTCGACCCTCTTTTGGTCAGATACAAAAGCAATGCTTTTTATTCTACCTATCAGGGTGCCCGTATTATTGTTGACCAAAGAGGTAAAAAACGCAAAACTACCTTAACCGATGATATCCCCTCCGATAACAATAATACGCCACCGCCCAACAACAACAATACCGATATGCTTGCGTAATTATGCTATCCATAAAAAAACAGCCGCTTTTATAAGTGGCTGTTTTTGTTTTTAAAGTGGTTAAAAAAACACCCTTTTCACACAAAAAAAACTACCCATAAACCGTAATAGGTTCTGGGTAGTTTTTTTATTGGTTTAACCTTCAACAAAACATTATCTCAATACAACCAAGCGGGCATATTGTGTTTGCATTTGAGTTGGGTTAGTTATTGTCACCAAATAATAGCCGCCTTGCAAGTTACTTAAATTTAGTGTTAAGCGGTTTTCGCCTTCTGTTAGGTTTCTTGTTTCTTGGCTAATGGTTTTGCCTGTTACATCGCTAATAGTTAGTATTACATTGGTAGCTATGTCGGTATCGTACAATAACTCGGCATAATCGCGGGCGGGGTTGGGTTGTAGCCTAAGTTGCGTAAGTGTTTCGGCATCGGCTTTGCTCATGTTGGTAGGGGTGTTATTGTCTATCATGGGGCTTGCTCCACAACCAGTGGTGGTAAAATTATTAACCGCAGTATAGGCACCCGTACCCGATGGGCAAGTAGCTCTTACACGCCATTCGTAGTTGGTACAAGCTGTAAATCCGCCAAGGTATTTGTAATTAACCGTTGAGGTAGTACTTAACCAAGTGGCACTACCTACGGCTCGGCGTTGCACGGTGTAGCTTGTTGCACTACTAACGGCTGTCCAGTTTACTTTGGCATCGGTGGTGGTTAGTTGGTTGGTAAATAAGCCAGTAGGCACACCACAACTTGTTAAGGTAGTAAAAGTTACCGATGCCGTATAACCGCTGTTGCCACTGGCACAAACCGACCTTATTTGCACTTCGTAGTTGCTGCTGCTTGTTAGGCTGCTTAAGGCACGCGTATTGGTGGTTGATGTGGCAGTTGTCCAACTTGCGGCACCCACAATGCGGTAACGTATGCCGTATGATGTTGCCCCGCTTACGGCTGTCCAAGTAATAGTAGCACCCGTAGCAGTAACATTACTAACCGCAACATTTGTTGGCACACCACAGCTTGTTAGGGTAGTAAAATTGGTTGATGCCGAGTAACCGCTGTTGCCACTGGCACAACCCGACCTTATTTGTACCTCGTAGTTGCTGCTGCTTGTTAGGCTGCTTAAGGCACGCGTATTGGTGGTTGATGTGGCAGTTGTCCAACTTGCTGCACCCACAATGCGGTAACGTATGCCGTATGATGTTGCCCCGCTTACGGCTGTCCAAGTAACGCTTGCACTGGTAGTAGTAATGCTGCTAACCGCAACACCCGTTGGTGTGTTGCAAGGTGTTAACGTAGTAAAATTGGTTGATGCCGTATATGCACTTGTACCGCTGGCACAAACGGTAGCCACTTGTACCTCGTAGTTGCTGCTGCTTGTTAGGCTGCTTAAGGCACGCGTATTGGTGGTTGATGTGGCAGTTATCCAAGTGGCTGCCCCTACTATGCGGTAACGTATGCCGTATGATGTTGCCCCGCTTACGGCTGTCCAAGTAACGCTTGCACTGGTAGTAGTAATGCTGCTAACCGCAACACCCGTTGGTGTGTTGCAAGGTGTTAGCGTAGTAAAATTGCTCGATGCCGTATAGGCACTTGTACCGCTGGCGCAAACGGTAGCTACTTGTACCTCGTAGTTGCTGCTGCTGGTTAGGCTACTTAGGGCAAGCGTATTGGTGGTTGATGTGGTTATCCAAGTGGCTGCCCCTACTATGCGGTAACGCACCGTATACGATGTTGCCCCGCTTACGGCTGTCCAAGCAACGCTTGCACTAGTAGTAATGTGCTAACCGCAACACCCGTTGGTGTGTTGCAAGGTGTTAGGTAGAAAAGTCGATGCCGTATAGGCACTTCTACCACTGCACGGTAGCCACTTGCCCTAGGGGGTGCAACTTGCCGCCCTAGCGGTAACGCACCGTATACGATGTTGCCCCGCTTACGGCTGTCCAAGCAACGCTTGCACTGGTAGTAGTAATGCTGCTAACTGCTAAATTACTTGCCATATCGCAAGGCAATAGTATGCCATCGCTGCTACTTATGCTGGTTAGTCCTGCACCATTGGTGGCACGTACATTTACGTAATAGGTTTGCCCATAGGATAATACCAAACCTGTTTGTGTAAAGGCGGTGGCAGTACCGTTGTTTGTCCAAGATAAGGTATTGGTAGCTCCGGCGGTGGTTCCAATGCTGTATTCGTAGGTGGTAATGCCCGAGTTGGCATCGGTAGCGGCTGCCCAGTTGGCAGATAAGGTATTGGCAGATGTGGTTATATCTACATCAGCGGCTGTGCCGTCGTTTATGGTAGTGGTACTTGGGGCTGTCCAATCTACCAAAAAACCTTTGGTGTCGGTGTTTGTCCAAGTGTTGTTGCTTAGTAGTAAAGTGCTAATTTGCCCGCTGTTGGTGGTGGCATTGGGGCTTTGATAACGCACCATATCAGCCGCTGCACTACCTAAGCTAACGGGTGCAGTAGTGGTGCTTCGCGATTTAAACACCTGCAAGTTATCTACATTGTATTTGCAATTACCGCTGCGCACCGATATACTATTGCCCGATGTTAGTGGTGCCGTATCTGTCCAAGTGCCAATAAAGGTGTTGTTGCGGTAAATATCTACCTTACCTGTGGTGGGGTTATACAACACTTTGTGCGTATACCAAACGTTGGGGTCAACGGTAGCAGCTACCTCTAACACCATCGTAAACACGTTGGCAGTTACTTTGTAGAGTTGCATTTTGTCGTTATCAACGCGGTAATAAATAAAGTACGAGTTACCACGATTGCTTTGCGTAGCATCATCACAAAACCAATGTAAGCCTGCACGTCGGTTAGTGCCTGTGCCGCTTATCATATCGCTCCATGTATATAAATAAGTTGCGTTGTTGGCTTGGGTAAGTGGGGTATAGATGTTGGTATTATCGCCCGATGGCGTAGCATCGTCGGCTTGATAAAGGGTGTTGCTGCTGTTGCTCCATGTGCCGCTGTTGCTTGTCCATTCGGTGCTAAGGGTAGTGCCTATAAACGAGTCGTTGAAAAAACCTGCGGCGGCATTACATCGCCAATCGGTTTGGTTATAATCTTGTACTTGATAAAAGCGGGTAGCGGTGCCTGTGCAGGCGTTGTCGGTAAAGTTGGCGGTAAAATCGTCGGTTTTAAAGCCGCTAAGGGCGTTTACTGTCGATGCAATGGTACAAGATGGGGCTGCAACGCATGTCCAAGTGGCTTCCCAACCTGCGGCATAAGTGGCATTGTCCGATGTAAAACGCAGGGTCATTACGCCGCTCGATGCCGTAACAGTGCCGGGCGATGTAGTACCCGTATAAGTACCAATAAGTGGCGATGCGGTAGTAGGACCATTATAAATACGCAGATAATCGTAATTTGCCTCGATGTTAAAACTGCTAAACACCATAGTAACACCTGTCGAGCCTGTTGGGGCAATGGTGTATGTCCAGTCTTCGTAGTGGTTATAGTTCCAACTGCTACCTCCCGAATCTTTAAATACGCCTTCGCATTGGTTAACGGTAATAGCACCCGTGCCAATTTGGGTAGTGGGGGCATCGGTGGTAATAAATGCGGCACCTGCATAGCCCGAGTAAGTAGCTCCGCTGCACGCCGAGCGCACACGCCATTCGTAGCTGGCACCTGCTGTTAAGCCTGTTGCCACGTAGCTGTTTGTGGTAGCTGTGTAGGTACTCCAAGTGCTGGCGGTGGTGCGTTTAAACGATACCTCGTAAGCCGATACGCCGCTAACAGCCGCCCAGCTAAGGTTGGCAGTAAGGGCAGTTGGGGTGGCAGCTAAGGTGGTGGGGATAGGGCAAGTAGCAGGTGTAGTGGTACTGGTGTAATTAGCTGCCCAGCCTGCTTGGTTAGTAGCACAATCCGACCTAAACTCCATAAATATAGCACCACCAGGCGGTAACGGTTCCGGGCTTGTGCCTGATATTTACCGATTAATGCGCCATTTTCGTTGGCTCTGTCGTAAATCCACAAATAATCGTGGGCGTTTTCTTGTCCAGGCGGTAAAAGTAAGGGTTATAGCCGATGCTCCGCTGGTGGGTTGTATGCGCCACGTGCTTCGCTCTTCGTCGGTGTAGTTAGCCGCCGAGCCGCCCGAGTCGTAGACCGTGCCAGAGGTAGCCGTTGATACGCTCGGTGTAGGCATTACATCGTTGATAAGTTTGTAGAAGCGGGGCCAGTCCCAACCCGGTCCGGGGTCGTTGTGGCTGTTGTTCGGAAACATTTGGTGTCCTTTAATTTTAGTACAAGTGTGGCTCATTGCCGACAAGCCCGAAATTGGAGGACCATCGTAAGTTTGTAGTTTATTGATACCCATATCGGCGGCGATAAATTTGCAAAGGTTTGCCGACGATTGATACATGGCACCAGTGTACCAAACCTCGCCTTGTGCTACAAAGCCCTCGTGTTCGATGCCTACTGCATACGAGTTTTCGGCGGCTACATGATAGGCTCTGTTTCGGTGGCACACCATTTGGGTTACTTGCCCATCAAAAGAGCGCATCACATAATGGGCAGATACTGAAGCCGCGGGGTTATTAAACCACGATATGCAGCTTGCATACGAGCCTTCAACATCGTGAATGGCAATGGTGTAGGGGGCAATAGTTACGGTGCTATAATTAGCCGCATCGGGGGCGTCAAAAGTTACGGCGGCGCTGTACTCTTTGGGTCCTGTTGGCATAGTACAAGCCAACTGTTGTAGTTGTGGCGTGTTGGGGGTGGTGTTATGTACAAACTCTTGGGTAAGGTCTAATTGGTTGGCTGTTACCATGCCATAGTTATCGCCAAAAATTTGTTTTAGGTTAAATTGGTATTTGGGCAACTGATAGGCTTCCTGAAAATTAGTGTTGTTCAGAAAATAAAACACCGAGTAAAGGTGGCTGTTCATCGCAAAATCGTTGGCAACATGTGCTTGGTTGTAGGGCAGTTCGCTTGCCAAACGTATTACTTGTGCCAATGCCAATGGGTTGGCGGCGGTGGCGTTGTTTTGCTGTATCAGGTTGTTTATATAATCGGCAAAAGCCAAAATGTTGGCTTCGGGCGATTGCTTCATTAAATTGGCATCTACATGTGCCGTTTGTGCGGCGCTTAATAGGTTGTTTCTAAACCAGCCTTTGCCGTTCTCGACCAAGCCCATCACCCCATAATAGACTGGCAAGCCCATACAACTGCTGTGTTCGGGTGTGGGGCTTAGGTGATACATGCGGGTGTTGGTATAGGCAATAGCCTCTAATAAACCGCCCGTTGGGGTAGTGGCATGCCGTTTGGAAATAGCTGTCGTATTGGTGGTTAAACGCCAAATCGGGGGTTTGTTTGTTGGCGGTTTGCGCAATGACGCAAACACTAAATAGCCACAATAACAAACTTAAGTAAGTTTTTTTGTTCATAAAAAGATGGAAATATTGTAAAATGGTGAAGGAGTGAAATAGTGAAGGAGTGATGTATCTCTTACAAGGCTTTAGGCTTTTTGAAAAGGGGTGTAAATATACTATTTCAAAGGCATTAGGTGTATCTACCAAAACTTTTTGTGCAACATTTGAACAATGTTTAACAAAACAATGACACTATTGCTTATTACCTAAACAAAAATGTTGTTTGATAAAAAACCCGAGCATCAAACTTGTTTAGGTTGATGCTCGGGTTGGGGATTATGGGGTAGTATTAGCATTTTACAGATAAATTGGTTCGATTAAAATTTCACTACTTTAAATACCTCTCCGTTCATTTGCAAATAATACATGCCTCTGGGCAAATTTTCTACCGAGATAGTTTTGGTTAGCGTAGCAAAACTACCTTGTAACACAATACTTCCGGCGGTGTTGTACAATATGTAGCTGGTTGGCATGGCAACATCTTGCTCTACATATAGTACATTTTTAACGGGATTAGGATAAACTTTGATACCTATATCATTGTTGTTAGTGTCTATATTGATTAATAAATTTTTGTACCAAGCTATTTTATCATAATTATAAGAAGCCGACAATACATCTATATCGCCATCGTTGTCAAAATCGGCGGTATAAATAGGTGATATAGTGGCGTTAGCAATAGAGATTATTTGTGGATCGCTAAAGTTACCACTACTATCGTTTTTGTACCAATCTACTCTGCCATATCTATTAAGGCACGACAATACATCTATATTGCCATCGTTGTCAAAATCGGCTGTAGTCATAAATTCCATTCTTTCTTCTATTGTATTAATAATTCGGTTAGCACCAAAGTTGCCGTTACCATCATTTTCGTACCAAAATATTTTACTACCTGTAGCAGAAGCATTTATTAGTATATCTATATCGTTATCGTTGTCTAAATCGGCGGCACAAACGCTGCCTCGATTGAACTAACTCAAGAGGAATATTGTCTGAAGTAAAATTGCCATTACCGTCGTTTTTGTGCCAAACTACATTGTCATCAAAACTAAGTACATCTATATCGCCATCATTATCAAAATCGGTAGCAGAAACAAAACGTGAATAGTCAGCAGTCGCAGAGATGATTTGTTGGTTGCCAAAGTTTCCATTGCCGTCGTTTTTGTACCAAACTATTTTATCACTAACATGCGATAATACATCTATATTGCCATCATTATCCAAATCGGCAGCAAAAACAAAATATGAATAGTCGGCAGTCGTAGAGATGATTTGTTGGTTACCAAACCCACCATTGCCGTCATTTTTATACCAAGCTATTTTATCATCATCATAAGAAGACGATAATACATCTATATCATCATCATTATCCAAATCGGCAGCATATACATACATTGCCTTATTGGCATCCGTAGTGATAATTTGTTGGTTACCAAACCCACCATTACCATTGTTTTTGTACCAAGCTATTTTATTATCCTCTTCAGATGCCGATAATACATCTATATTACCATCGTTGTCCAAGTCGGCGGCATATACGATGTCTTATTCCAGAGGCAAGAGAAAAAGTAATAAGTTGTTGACTACCAAAGTTGCCATTGCCGTCATTTTTATACCAAGCTATTTTATCATCACCATAAGATGCCGATAATACGTCTATATCACCATCATTATCCAAATCGGCGGCAGATATAGCCCTTGCACTGACGACATTATTGGAGATAAGTTGTTGAGTACCAAAGTTGCCACTGCCGTCGTTTTCGTACCAAGCTATTTTATAATCACCATCCGATGTTGACAGTACATCCATATCGCCATCATTGTCTAAATCGGCGGCATATACAGCCCGTGGATATTGAAGACCTCCGGAACTGAGTAGTCGGGAGTTAAAATTGCCGCTACCATCGTTTTCCAACCAACTTATTCTTCCATCACTTTGTCCAACATAAGTTGATAAAATATCTATGTCGCCATCGCTATCCAAATCGGCAACATGAACAGTTTTTGGATTACCATTATAATAACTACTGAGAACTTCTCGAAGAACAAAGTTGCCGTTACCATCGTTTTCGTACCACGGCATTAAATTCTCTATAGTATAAGAAGCAAGAGCACGTTGAGAAAATGACAGCACATCTATATCACCATCATTATCCAAGTCAGCGGCACAAATCAATTGTCCGATCGCATAAGCAACGCCTGTTGTTGCTATTTGTAGAGGTTCGAAATTTGGTTGCCATCGTTTTTGTACCAAGCTGTTACATTGCCAATCGACAATACATCTATATCGCCATCATTATCTAGGTCGGCGGTATAAATAGATTTGGTATTTCCGCCAATTTTAATGATTTTGGGGTCGCTAAAATTGCCGTTACCATCGTTCTCGTACCAAAGTATTTTATCACCAGCAGATAGTACATCTATATCGCCATCACTATCCAAATCAGCACTATGAATATCATTTAGCTTATTTGCAGTTGTAGTAATTATTTGTTGGGTACCAAAATTGCCGCTACCATTGTTTTTGTACCAAGCTACAATATTATCATCTGTCGAAGCTGATACTATATCCATGTCGCCATCATTGTCTAAATCGGCAGGATCTACACCTATGGCTCCACTTGCCGTAGATCCAACAATTATTTGTTCGGTGCTAAAGGTAGTACTTTGCGCAAAAGCAAGCGTACAGTAAGAAAAAAAAGAGAAACAAATTAGGAAGAAGTTAAGTATTTTCATGTGTTGTTGTTTTTATGATTGATGTTAAGTAGGAGGTAATATAGGTT
>JADKCK010000029.1 GCA_016718845.1 Sphingobacteriales bacterium | reverse complement strand
ACAGCTTAGAAGGCTGTTGCTCTATCCAGCTGAGCTATGGAGTCGGCAGAAAAGCGTGTTTTCGGGTGCAAAGATACAACATTTATGGCGTAAGATGCGTAAAAACCAAAATTTTTTTTCGCTTACCACCTAAATTTGATTTTTAATGCCCCTAAATCATCTTTTTTCCAAACATTGTTTGTAGTTTTGCATTTTGTTACCGCTAAATGCCAAGTAATTTTTATGAACGAGCAAAAAATTAACCCTCAAATACACCAAAGTTGGCTAAATGTACTTGCCAACGAGTTTAGCCAGCCTTATTTTGCCGACATAAAGGCTTTTTTACTAAACGAAAAAAAGAACGGAGCAACCGTTTATCCACCCGGTCCGCTTATTTTTAATGCCTTTAACCACACCCCCTTCGAGGCGGTAAAGGTGGTTATTTTGGGGCAGGACCCCTACCACGGCGAAGGGCAAGCCCATGGGCTTAGTTTTTCGGTGCCTGCTGGCATCGCTACACCACGCTCGTTACAAAATATTTTTAAAGAAATACGCTCCGATTTTGAGCTACCCAAAGACGCACCCATGAACAGCAACCTCGAACGCTGGGCAGACCAAGGCGTGTTTTTGCTCAATGCCATACTTACCGTGCGTGCCAACGAAGCCGCCTCGCACCAAAACATTGGCTGGCAACGCTTTACCGATGCCGTTATCAGCACCCTATCCGAGCAACGCGAAGGTATCGTGTTTTTGCTTTGGGGCAATTTTGCCAAAAAAAAGGCATCGCTTATCGACCCCAACAAACACCACATATTGCTGTCGGGGCATCCATCGCCGCTCTCCGAAAGGTTGTTTTTTGGCTGCCAACATTTCTCAAAAGCCAACGATTTGTTAGCCCTAAACGGTCAAACACCCATCGACTGGATTGGCGATTGACACACCCCATAAAGCATAATGCCTAAGCCCCGCTTGACGCGGAATGTGTCTTTTTGGGGGTGATGATTGGCACTCCCTCACTCGATTAGTTGGTGGCACCCCCGTTGTCAAAGACCAACAAACACCACACACAAAAACTACACCTAAAATACCAAAACCAAAACACACACCACAAAAAAAGGTCTGACCATAACGTCAGACCTTTTTTTTAGGCTATAAATCAACCAAAAACAACTTATTCTTTTATTGGCAAGCCATATTTACCCATAAATTTGCGATATAGTGCTTTTTGTTTATTGTCCAAATCAACCTGTCTGCCTTGTATATAGGCTGCTTCTATGTTAGAGGTGCGCATGTCCAACACATCGCCCGACGACAACAACAAAGTGGCATCTTTACCCACCTCGAGTGTGCCAACCGTGGCATCAATGCCCAAAATGCGGGCGGCATTAGCCGTAATACTAGACAAGGCTTGTTCGCGGGTAAGCCCAAAACCTGCCGCTGTGCCAGCCTCGAAGGGCAGGTTGCGTGTCCCAAAACGAGTCCCAGCCCGAGCCGCTTGTAATGCAATAATCTATACCTGCATCGCTCAATAATTTGGGCATTTTGTAGGGTAAATCTACGTCTTCGTCGGTGCGGTCGGGTAGGTTGTGTGTGCGTTTTAGTACCACGGCTACATTGTTGGCTTTTAGCAAATCGGTTACTTTCCAGGCATCTCTGCCGCCCACAATTGCCAATTTTATGCCATATTGTTTGGCAAAATTAACCACATCAACAATTTCGCGGGCAAGCTCAACACGCACAAAAAGGCGTTTTTGTGCGTCAAAAAGTCCGCACATAGCCGCTAACTTTAGGTTTTTGGGGTTGTGTGCATTATCTTGGCAATAAGCCTTTGCTTCGTCGAATAAGGCTTTGGCGTTGGCAATGCGCTCGGCATATTTGTCGCTTTTTATGGTACGTGGACCCGACGGGTTTTCCCAATCTGTTTTAAACATATTAGCCCAGTTCATAAATAAGGCATCATCGGTTTTGTAGCTGGCATCTTCCCAGTTCCAAGCATCGAGTTGCACCACCGACGACAAGCCCGTAATAAGTGCATCGCCTTGTGGGGCAACCTGTGCCATTAAAACACCATTCGACCTAACGGTTGGTATCACGTGCGAGTCGGTGTTAAAGGCTATCAACGAGCGCACATTGGGGTTTAGGTCGCCCACTTCGTCGCGGTCGTTGGTGGCGCGCACAGCCCCTACTTCGGTTAAGCCCAAGGCAGTACTTACGCCAATAAAGCCCGGATATAGGTGTTTTTGGTTGGCATTTATTTGCTCGGCGTTGCGGTCAATAGTTAAATTTTTACCAATGGCGGTAATTTTGCCGTTTTCAAAAACAATGCTTCCGTCTTCTATTACTGTTCCGTTGCCCACATGAATGGTGGCGTTTACAATGGCAATAGGTTTGCTTTGTTTGGCGGCTGGCACAGGCACGGCAGGCGCTTGTGCATAGGTAACGATGCTAACGAGCATTAGCAGATATATAGAAATATACTTTGTCATGTTAAAAATTTGTTGATGATTGAGTTTTGGGGTGTTTGGTAGCTATAATTAGCCAAGCATCGCCAAAAACTGGTTTAAATCGCACTGTAAAATAGTTGAGTACGATGCGTTATTGCTTATTTCGCCTTCGTCTTTTACATATTTCCACCACTTTTGTGTTTTATAGTTGTAGATAAAACCTTCTATAATGCCATAATCGGCATTTTCTATTAGTTCCACTACTTTCTTTTGGTCGTTTTTAAAACCTGTTGTGTGGCATATTTCGATGATAATAGGCGTTTGCCCAAGCAAATTGTCGTATAAAAGTAGGTCGGGTACGGGGCTTGTTCGCCCTTCGTCAATCATTGTTTTGGGCAAAGGTTCTAGGGTTGTTTTGCCTTGTACATAATACAAATTACCTAAACCGGTATTTAGTTGGCTAATAATTCGCTGATGTTCTTTGGGGGCATTGATACCCATGGTTTCTAAATTTTTTAGGTTTAACATGGGCAATTTTATGCTTGTTTAATGTTCTTCGCTATCATCGCCCTCCGAGTAGTAATCGGTTTGTGTGCCTGTTTGGTGGTCGTTGCAGTGGTATAGGTGTTGCCTGTGTGGGGCTGCATCTTGGGTAGCTGCTCCGCCTTGTTTGGCTTTTAGCATTTTTTGGGCAATGCGGTTGCGCTCGTCTTGTATGGTTTGGCGCAGTTTTTTATCTTGCTCTACATCAAACTGGCAAATACCATCTACAAAAGTTTTTTCGGGTTTGGCATATATTGCCAAGGGGTTGTTGTTCCACAATACCACGTCGGCATCTTTGCCTATTTTTATGCTACCTACTCGGTTATCAATATGTAACATTTTGGCAGGATTTAGGGTGACAAATTTCCAAGCTTCTTCTTCCGACACTTTGCCGTATTTTACTGCTTTGGCTGCCTCTTGGTTCAATCTGCGTGCCATTTCGGCATCGTCCGAGTTAAAACCTACATTTACGCCCATGTTGTGCAAGATAGCGCCGTTGTAGGGTATGGCATCAATTACTTCGTATTTGTATGCCCACCAATCCGAGAAAGAAGAGGCATTAACGCCGTGTTCTTTCATTTTATCGGCAACTTTGTAGCCCTCTAAAATGTGGGTAAAGGTATTTACTCTAAAGCCAAATTGTTCGGCTACGCGCATAAGCATGGTAATTTCGGATTGCACGTAAGAGTGGCAGGTAATGAAGCGTTTTTTGTTGATAATTTCGGCAAGTGCATCTAACTCTAAGTTGCGTCTGACGGGGGTGGTTTCGGTTCCTTTTTTTGCAGATGCAGTACCTTTTAGGGCTTGGTCGTATTCTTTGGCACGGGTAAAATAGTCCATATAAACCTGCTCAACGCCCATGCGTGTTTGTGGGAAACGAATGGTGTTGTTATCGCCCCAATTGGCTTGTTTTACGTTTTCGCCGAGGGCAAATTTAATAAAGCCATCGGCGTTTTCGAGTTTCATTTTTTCGGGCGATGCGCCCCAACGTAGTTTTATTATCCCCGATTGTCCGCCAATGGCATTAGCCGAGCCGTGCAACAATTGCGAGGTAGTAACACCGCCTGCCAATTGTCGGTAAATGTTTATGTCTTCGGCATCTACTACATCGCCAATGCTCACCTCCGACGAGCAAGATTTAGTACCTTCGTTTACGCCCGCGCTAATGGCAATATGCGAGTGTTCGTCGATAA
Organism: Sphingobacteriales bacterium; assembly: GCA_016718845.1. Lineage (GTDB taxonomy): Bacteria > Bacteroidota > Bacteroidia > Chitinophagales > UBA2359 > JAEUUX01. Next base: position 63,698 of record JADKCK010000029.1, on the reverse strand, counting down.
TGCCGCAAGTAAGGTGTTTGTTGGTGGCGTCAATGGTTTTTGAGCCTGCGGGTGCGGCAATATCTTTGCCAATTTGGACAATTTTACCATCTTTAATTAGCACGTCGGTATTTTGCAAAATGCCGTCTTTTTCGTTGGTCCAAACGGTGGCGTTTTTAAACAAAACGGTTTCGGTTTTGGGCATTTCTGTCCAACCATAACCATTAAACGGATATTTTACAACGCCCAATTCTTCGGGTTTGTCGTCTTTTTTCTCGTCTTTTTTCTCTTCGGGTTTGTAGGTTTCGGTTTGCGATGCGTTCCAGTTTATCCATTCGCCGTTGGCGGTTTGCCCTGTACCTTTCCATTCTTTGCCGTCGGGGCTTGTCCAGCCGCTTAGGCGTATGGTTTTGTTGTTGGTGGTGCTGTCTTTGGGGTTAGGCATAAAGCTGATAGACAGGTTTTGCTCGGCGAGGGCTATTTTTACGTTAATTTTGGTGGTATCTTTGCCACTAATTTGTACTATTTCGCCTTCGGCATCGCTGTCTTTGTCGCCTTTTACGCCTAAATTGTAGGTTTGTGTGCCAACCGTAAAGCGGTATTTTCCGCGCAAATCTACGGTTTCTATAGGTTTTTGGTTATATCGTTTTCCGTTTACCCATGTTTCAAATAGGTCGGTTTTTTCGTCAAAGATGTCGCCCGAAGCAACAATAAAATTGGCAATTTTACCGTTTTCTAGCGAGCCTAACTCGTTGTTCATGCCTATCAAAGCGGCAGGGGTGGCGGTTAATGCTTTTAGGGCAGTTTCTTTGGTTAAACCACGTTTGATAGCCAATCGTAGGTTTTTGTAAAAATCGGACGAGGCGTTTTTAAGCCCATTGGTGGTTATGGCAAAGTTAATGTTTGCTTTTTCGAGCATTGATAGGTTAGATGCGGCTTGTTCCCAGTGCATCATGTCGCTAAGGTCAACGTTGGCGGCATCAAGGGGGTTTTCTAGGTCGTAGGCATCGGGTAGGTTAATGGGTACAATTAGGCTGGCATTGGTGGTTTTTATGTCGCTAAGGCGTTGATAGGCATCGTTTTGGGTTTTGAAGATGTATTGAATGCCAAACTCATCGCCTATTTTATCGGCTCGTAATACCGATTGTTTGTCGCCGGCATCAAAAATTTGAGGCAGCGACTGTAGTCCATTCCAACTGTCGAGTGACAGGTTGTAGGTTGTTTTACCTTTCGATTGTTCGTACCATTTGGCATCGAGGTAGGTTTGGCGCAATAGCGCAATAGAGCCCATCAGCGACCCGGGGTAATCTTGGGTAGATGTACCTTTGTTGAACGAGTAATGTGCGGCGGCACGTCCTTTTATTATACACTGCTGTGGGGCATCATCGCTTAACAACACAACCGTACCAGAGCCGCGCGCAATACCATCTTGTAGGTGTGTAAGTACGGTGGCAAAGCCCATGTCGCGCAGGGTTTGGGCATCTTTTTTGTTGGTATCAAATAAGGTGTTGGCGTTGGTTTCGGGGCGTATGGCTTCGTTCCAGCCGTAGGCTCCTTTTTGTCCGATTCCATTTGTGGTTTGCCGTCGCGTCTTTCTTTGCTTTTGGCTTCGGGCAAGCCATAGTTGGTGTACAAATCAATAAATGCGGGGTAAATAAATTTGCCTTTAAGGTCAATTTTTACCGCATTTTTAGGAATGGTAACTGCCGTGCCTACTTGTACTACTTTGCCATTTTGGATAAGCAAGGTGGCTTTTTCGATTTTTTTGTTGTAGTTGGTGTAGATAGTGGCATTGGTAAAGGCATACAGACCATCGCGTTGGTCGTAGGTTCCGTTTACCGGAAAAGTTTCGGGCTGCTGTGCTAATGCCGAGTGGCATAACAAGGCAGCGACAAGTAAGTACAAGATTTTTTTCATGTATGATGTATTTTTCGTTTGTTAGCTGGTGATTTAGGTTATTATAGGTTGATACGAGACCGTGCGATTTTTTATGGAGATTGATTGTGCAAAAGTAGTGATTAATTTGCACCTCACCAAATACTTTTTTGAAACATTATCCGTTGAGTAAACATTTGTGGTTGATGGAGGTTCATCATCGCCAAAAATAAAAAAAAACCTACCATTGGGTTACAATGGCAGGTTGAGTTTTGAGGAGTGATGAGAGCAATAATTATTGAGCAGTAACTTTTGTTGGGATAGACTCTACTTGTTTGTCGGTTTGCGATACTACTTTCCAGATTAGTGCCGCCAAATTGCTATCTTGGTTGTTGAATCTAAATTCTAACTCTTTGATATACAAATCGGCGTATTGCGGACGGATGCCGTAAAACTTAGTTAGTTTTGTTTTGGCATAGTTGTAAAAGTATTGCGCAATACTTTGGTTGGGCGATATGTTTTCGGTTGCCTGATTTTCGGACAATAGGCTGCCGTTGGCTTCGCCCGGTTTTTGGGCAGGTACATACACTTTGCTGTTGATAACGACCAACGAATAATTCATCGTGTCGGTTTCGGGTACAAGTGTAAGACCTGTGTTGCGGTGCCAAGCTATAAAGTATCTTTCGGTAGCATCGGCGGTTAAATTGCTTTGCAGTTGCACCTCTTGATATTGAGCAATTGCCTCGCGGATAAACCTATAATACTTATTAACAGTATTACGGTGTATCTTTAACTTTTGAGCGGTATCGATAGCAGTTAGTTCGGCAGCAAAACAGTTAATTATCTTCTTAATTCTGTGCTTACTTAGGCTATTCATCTTCATGGGATACGAAATTTACGAACGTTAGGGGATAAAATTTTTCGACACAAAAGGGGGGTATGTGCCATTGCGGGATAAAGATACTACATTATTTTGTTTTTGCGTCTTTTTTTTTACTTTTTTGTGACATTTTGTTGTTTTTTTTTATTTTTGGGCTTTTTTAGGCATAAAACGCCATTATTTGGGCTGTTCAAACACTTTTGCACAAGCAAAACAACAAAAAAGACCCATTAAACAGGCTAACAAATTAAATAATATAGCTTGACTAAGATAGGCTAAATTTGGGCAAGTAATAGGACAGAATAAAGACTAATTTTGATTTTTATTAAGAATGTGATTTTATTTTTTGTTTTAGTTTCAGGAAACTATCTAAAAATGTTTTAGGCTGTAAAGTTATTGTTTGCTATATTTGCAGCTCAGGAAACAAAAAAAACAACGAAATGCTACTTAATGTCGATTTTAGGTAGTAAGTTTGCCCTTGTTTTGCACTAATTTCCCAAAAAATGGGTTGGCTTGCAACCTTTTTTTACAAAAAAACGTCTTTCACACAATATTATCGCCCAAATTGATGTTATCTTTACCCGAGCAAATACTTGAAAGCGCCGAAAATTGCGCACGCCTATACGCAGATTACCTAAAAAAGGTTGCAGGGGCTGTTGTATCGCATAAAATTTCGCAGTACCCCATTTTTATATTGCACCGACAAGGCAGCTTGCCCTTTGGGCGCTCGGTTATAAATGCCGAAGAACAACGAAGTGATTGGTCAATCAATGTGTCGTTTTTAGAAGAGTTTGCCCAATTGGGTTTAATACACGCAAACAAAGTAAACGCGTTTAAGCAAAGTTATAAAAACCCCGAACAGTTTGTGTGCTTGTTTATTATATTTGGAGATGCAGATGCTAGTTTTGCGTTTTTGGCTTATAACGAAGGTATATAGTTAAATATAAAAAAATAGCTTTTCATAATGCCGCAAATAAAACAAAGACTTTATCATCTTTATCAACTTTGCACCCTAAGTCCAAGCCCAATTTTTGAGCATCGCAACAAAAAAAACAAAAAAATAAACACAATTTTAGTTTACTTTTTTAAAACACTACATCATTTACCAAATTGCCTTATCTTTGCACCCATAGTAGCTAACCTATTAGGTGTTAATAATCCATAATTAACAATTTATAATTAAAAATTATCCATTATCTTTAAAGCCATAAACTAAACAAAAGCTTATGTTTAAGTTATTTACACGCATTTCGACTTTTGTGCTGTTGTTTGCTGCCTTTGGCGCACAAGCACAAGACATACACTTCTCGCAGTTTTACTCGGCACCCTTGCTGCTTAATCCTGCCATGACAGGTAACATTGGCGAGAGCTACCGTGCCTCGTTATCGTACCGCAATCAGTGGGCATCTATCCCTGCCCCATACTCAACGGTAGCTGCCTCTATCGATGGCTCGTTTTTGGGTTGTCAATTAGGTGCCGACCACGTTGGAGCAGGTTTGGCTATAGTAAACGACCGCTCGGGCGATGGTTTACTCAACGATTTTAGCCTTATGGCATCGGCAGCTTACCACAAAGGTTTAGACCCCGACCGCCGCTATGTGTTGTCGTTAGGTGGTCAGGTGGGTTATGTACAAAAAAGTATCGACATTATTAAATTATTGTTCGAAACACAAATTAACGAAAACCTACAATTTGATGGTACTTTGCCAAATGGCGAGCCTTTTAACAGCAACAAATTTAACTACATCGACCTTCGAGCAGGTGGTATGTTTACAGGTGCTATCAACGACCGTGCTAATGTATATGTAGGCGGTTCGTTTTATCACCTAACAAAACCCGGTGAGTCGTTTTTGTTAGAAGAAGAAGCCAATGCCGAAAAAAATGTATTGGACTCGCGTTTGGTTTTCCACGGTGGTGGCTCGTTTTATTTGGGCGACCATTTCAACCTATCGCCAAGTGCTATTTACATGAGTCAATCGGGTAGCCGCAATATTGTAGTTGGTACTGCCTTTGGTTACTCTTTTGAGTCGCGCAACCGTTACTCACGTGGCGGTCGTGGTCGTAGTAAAGCCTCGTCGAGCAGCGACGGTTCGGCTATCTACTTAGGTACTTGGTATCGCTTAAACGATGCAGCCATTATATTGTTGGGCATTGATTACCAAAGTTTTAAATTTGGTTTCTCGTACGATGTTAACGTTTCGGGCTTACGTCAAGCTACCCTAAGCCAAGGTGCCGTTGAGTTATCTATGAGCTACGTAGGTAAAATGGCAGAGTGCAAACGCAAAGTGCCTACCTATTGCCCTCGTTTCTAAAAATTAGGCATTTAAACAAATACGCCCAAACTTGTATAGGTTTGGGCGTTTTTTGTTGGTGCTTTACTGCCTTGCAAATGTAGCTTGATGTGGATATTGAAAAGTATCTTGTCTAAAAACTCTTGGCAGCATTGAAAACACAGCCGTCTTATTGTGCCATCAAAAATCACGCTTCTTGGAGGTTATGTACATCTTTGTCTACCCATATTAGGCTTCTAACAGAGCCGAAAGCCTGCAGCCAAAAGCGTGCAGCCCAAAGCCAAAAGCCTGCAGCCCAACTACATCGCCCCAAAAACAACAAACCGCAAAACACTATGTAGTGTTTTGCGGTTTATATTTTTAGGTGGTGAAAACCACACCTAATTAGTGACCAGCAGCAGGTGCGCCAGGAGCAGCAGCAGGTGCAGCACCGCCTTCTACTTCGGCTTTGATAGTTAAACGAGTAGGATTAGGATCGGTGTTGGCGTTAAGGGTAACAGTTTTTGTTTGAGCACCACTTTTACCAGCCGAGTTAAATTCTACGTCAATAACACCTTCGGCACCCGGAGCAACTGGCTCTTTAGGGTAGTTTGGTACGGTACAACCACACGAACCTTTAGCACTGTTGATAATCAAAGGTTCTTTACCGTTGTTTTTGAATTTGAATGCATATTTTACTTTGTCGCCAGCTTTGATTTTACCAAAATCGTGTTCCATTTCGTTGAATTTAACGCTTGTTTTAGGTAACTTATCATTAGCAGCTTTGGCGGCGGCGGCAGCAGGCGGCGGCTGGGTCGCCAGCTGGGTCGCCAGCTGGATTAACAGCAGCATTTGGGTCGGCGGCAACAGCACCAGCTGCAGCAGCGTTTGCATCGGCAGCAGGAGCAGTAGTAGTTGCATCACCAGCTTTTTCGCCTTGGTTGCACGATGGCAACGCAATAAAAGAACCTAATGCCATAGTGGCAATCAAGAAATACTTTTTCATTTTGTTTGAAATTTTTTGAGTTTTTTGTACTTGTTTTTTCTGGTGCAAAGGTACAAGCATTTATCAGATGCTCTTGTTAATGACCTTTAAAGGTTTGTTAATAAAGTGTTAAAGGCTTATTTAAGCCAAATTGCCTGCCATAAATGCTATGTTTATGGCAGGCAATGAGCTTATTGCAGGGGCGTTTCTAAGGCTTTTGATAGTTTATCGTCCCATTTATATAAATCTTCTCTAAAATTAAGTTCGCCTAGGTCGGTGTCCCAAAAGGCTGTCCAGTACAAAATGTGTATGGGTATAGGTTTGGGCAGATTGGCGCGGGTTTCTTTTTGGCTAAACAATACTTTTTTTATACGTGTGCTGTCCCAAGCTGCATCGCCTTTAAGCAAAAAGGTAGCAAATTTTACAGGGTCTTTTACGCGTATGCAGCCGTGACTAAACGAGCGGCGGCTATTGTCGAACAACTCGCGCGAGGGGGTGTCGTGTATATATATGTCGTGGGGGTTAGGAAACATAAATTTTACCACACCCATTGGGTTGTAGGCACTAGCTGCTTGTGCAAACGAATAATCATCGGAGTTGGCTTTTTTCCAATCTATTTTTTTAGAGTCAATTACTTTGCCGCCTTTAATTACTTTAACCCCATTATTGATAAAGTAATTAGGGTCGAGTTGTATTTCGGGCATCAGCTCGTTTTTGGCAATGCTTTTAGGTAAGTACCAATATGGGTTAAACATAATGTACTGCAACGAATCGGAGAACGAAGGCGTAGGGTAATTTTCGCGTCCTACAATAACAGCTTCTTTATACATCAGTTTGCCCATGTCAAAAACGCTCAACTCAAATTGTGGTATGTTTACCGTTACATACGAGTTGCCTAGGTATTCGGGCATCCATCGGTGGCGTTCTAAGTTAGCTTTTATTTGTCTAATACGTTCTTCGCGCGATACGTTCATGGCATTTAGGGTAGTATTGCGCACTACGCCGTCGTAGTACAAACCGTGTCGGCGCTGAAAACGCATAACGGCTTGTTCTACGGCTCGGTCAAACACTATGGGGTCGGTATTGCTATTGTCAAGGTCGCCTGTTTGGGTTAGGGTATTGCGTACTTCGGCTACTAAGGGGTCGGCATAGCCACGTTGTATTAAGGTACTCCAGGTGTATTTAATGTTTGCCCAATCGCTTTTGGTCCGATAGTTGCGCAGGGCTTGTTGTAGCGCTTTGTAATTGGGGTTTTCGGGTAGTAGTTTTTCGAGCGACCTACAAGGCGGTGTTCCATCGGCAAGTGTGCGGTTGAAATAATCAACGGCGCTAAATGTTTTTTTTGAAAGATGCCAAGCCATGCCAATATCTTCGGGGTTTACTTTGCCTTGTGCATAGTGTTGTGCCATCAATAAAAACGCATCGGACAGCATTATATCTAAGTCTATGTAATTATTTACAGTTACTTCTGTTCCACCTATTTCTGCTAAGGCAATTAGTTGTGTTAGTGCATCGTAGTGATAATCGTTGGGTATTAAGCCGTTATCGTCGGTGCGAGCAGTGCAGGCACTAAATTGTTTGGCTGCTATTGGTACCAAGTAATCCTCTATCCAAGCTGGGCGATAACCGCGTTGTTCGTAAAATTTTTTTAAGTCGTTTTTTTGGTGCAATTGCTCGCTTTCGATAACCAATTTTGGGGTATTGCTAGTATCAAGCAACGCCCACAAACGCAGGCGCAATTGCTCTTGCAGGTCTGTGTTTTGTGCTTGTACAAGGCTATTGCTCAACAAAAACAACAACAATAATAATCCTACACAAATAATAGGCTTTTTTTGGGACATAAATTTATTCATAATAAAAAAACAATAAAGGCATTAGGGGCTATTAAGTAGCTAAAAATGATTGTAAGTAATGGGCGGTGTGTAATAATCGGCTGCCATACCACGAGAACAACTCACCATCAACCAATTGCATGGTGGTGTTGGGTAGTGCGGTTTTTAACTCGGCAATGTGTTTTTCTTTAAACGGGTATGGCTCGGACGATAAAAAAACATAATTAGGCGATGCTTGGGCTAACTGTTCGAGGGTGACAGTGGGGTAACGCAAATTGGGTGCAAAGATATTGCTAAATCCGCAGATATTTGTCAGTAAATGGTTAATAAATGTGTTACCACCTGCTGCCATGTACGGATTTCGCCAAATAAGGTAAGCCACCGATAAAGATTGCTTGTTTATTTGGGCAAATTGTGTTTGTAGCTGCTCAACTAATTGGGCAGCATTTTTAGCCTTGCCTACCATTATGCCTACTTGCTGTATCATATTATAAGCATCGGTTAGGGTGTTTATGTTGCTTACCCAAACCGGATACTGTTGTGCCAATGCGTCTATTTTGTCTTGTACATTTTCTTCTTTGTTGGCAATAATCAAATCGGGCTGCAAGGCATCAATGCGTGCTAAGTCAAAATCTTTGGTGCCGCCAACGCGTTTTTTACTATTAAACCACTCGGCTGGATGTATGCAAAAACGAGTAATACCCACTACCTCGGTTGTTAAACCCAAGTAGTGCAGCAGCTCGGTTTGCGATGGCACCAACGATACAATGCGTTTGGGTGCGCTGTGTAGGTTAATGGTGCGCCCTAATTGGTCAACAAAAATAGGCAAATTTTACAGTTTATTAATTTTCTTTATTAGAAAACGGTATTTTATTGCCAAACAATATCTTCGGCGGTTTGTTTGTCGGCTTTGCGTTTGGCTACTTTTTTACGATACGAGGCTAAAATACCTTTTCCGCGTTCTGCCAATTGGGTATAAAATCCTTTGGCTGCATCGGGTGTTATTTCTACGGTTTTACCGCCTTCTTCAAAATGAAGCAATACTACGTTGCCCATAGTGTAGGTTGATGCACCCACCAAAATAGGTAAGGCTACCTCGCCAATAACCAAGCCAACAACAGGCACACGCTTAATAACCGATGCCATAACACGCGGCAACGAGCCACCTGTAACGGTAATAATGCGGTTTTTTATGTCTTTTTCGTTAAACGGAATATTGTACAATTTGCACAAATCGCGCAGCATATCTTCTTGTACCATTGCCACCGAGCCTAAATCGAGCAACGGAATAGGTATCAACGATACCAAAGCACCCCATAGAGTGTGGTTACGCACAATTTTTTCGGCACTTTGTCTTTTGTCGCTAATAGTTTGCATGTTTTTATTTTTTTGGAATTTAGATAATATATTGTGATTAAAGTTTAAGTGTATGGTTGATACATATAGCCTAAAACTTGAAATTAGCCCGTTTTTTGTTTTTTTGAGTTACTAAAATGGTAGCAACAGTTAATTTATGACGTAAAAAAAATAAAAAGCTACAATTTTGTCGACATTTTTTAACTAAATACGTAACTTTGTTGCTCACTTTGCTAAAATAGCAAAAAAAAAATAATTTGTTGTGAAAATAGCCATACTTAAAGAAACCAAAGCGGGCGAATGTCGTGTAGCTTTATCGCCCGAAACAGTGCGCAGCTTAACCAAAGCTGGTTTTAGTTGCCATATCGAAGCAGGAGCCGGAGAGCAAAGTTTTTTCCTCGACTCTGCCTACGAGCAAGCTGGTGCTACCGTTGGTGGTAACAAAAACACACTACTATCCGATGCTGATGTGTTACTTAAAGTAAACGCGCCAAGCCTCGAAGAAGTTGCGTTAATGCCCTCAAAATCGGTAATTATTTCGTTGCTTTATGCCTACATGCAGCCAGCATTGGTTGATGCGTTGTGCAAACAAAATGTATCAGCTTTTTCGATGGACGCAGTGCCACGTATTACCAAAGCACAAAAAATGGATGCCCTTAGCTCGCAATCGAACTTAGCAGGCTACAAAGCCGTATTGTTGGGTGCTAATGCGTTGGGCAAAATTTTTCCGTTGATGATGACCGCCGCAGGCACCATTACGCCTACACGGGTGCTTATTTTTGGAGCAGGTGTGGCAGGCTTGCAAGCCCTAGCAACCGCCAAACGCTTGGGCGCTGTGGTAGAGGTAACCGATGTGCGCCCCGAAACAAAAGAACAAGTAGAATCGTTGGGTGGCAGATTTTTGGAAGTAAAAGGTGCCGAAGCCGTAAAAACCGAAGGTGGATATGCCCGCGAGGTATCTGCCGATTATCTTCAAAAACAACAAGAATTGATTAAACACCGCATTCTTGAATCTGATTTAGTGATAACAACCGCTTTGGTAATGGGCAAAAAAGCCCCCATGTTGGTATCTGCCGAAATGGTGCAAAGCATGAAACCAGGCTCGGTGATTGTGGATATGGCTGTTGAAGCTGGTGGTAATTGCGCCCTTAGCGAGTTGGGTAAAACAGTGGTTAAACACGGCGTTACCATAATAGGCGAGGCTAACTTACCCTCGCTACTGCCCGTTAATGCCAGCGAATTATATGCCCGAAATATTGTAGCACTGCTTACGCATCTGGCAAACAAAGATGGCTTTAAGTGGGACATGGACGAAGAAATAACCAAAGGTTGCCTTATTACACACGAAGGTGCTTTGATACATGCGTTTACTAAGCAAATTTTGCAAAAATAGTAAGTGCATACTACTGGCTTTGGGCTATGTATCATGTTACGCAATACATTTTTAAGACACAGATTTTGCGGATTAGATTTAGATAGTATGGATTTTTATTTAATGATACAGGCAAGGTTTATGTTAGATTGATGGGCTTTTTAATAATGCTACATGATTTTAGTATCTGCAAAATAACCCATTTATTGAACGACCTATGGCTCAATAAACAAATAAACTACTGTTGTTATCTTAAATTACTATTGTCCTATACTTTTTGTTTAGATTTAGGTTTTAAATCAAAATTAAATCATTTTTTAAAATCCGTGTCCTAGTGTGCGTAATGTGAGCAAATAATTTACAATTCATAATTTATAATTTACAAATAAGTAAATGCAATTTAGACAAGAAAAAGACAGCTTAGGCTATGTTGATGTGCCTGCTGCTCGATATTGGGGAGCTCAAACGCAACGCTCGGTACAAAATTTTAAAATTGGCGGGCAACGCATGCCCATAGAAGTGATACAAGCTTTTGCCATTTTGAAAAAAGCTGCCGCTTATGCCAATGTAGAATGTGGCGGTTTTGCAACAGAAAAAGCCCACTTAATTGCACAAGTTTGCGACGAAATATTGGACGGAAAACTAGACGATGAGTTTCCGTTGGTGGTTTGGCAAACGGGTTCGGGTACGCAATCGAACATGAACCTAAACGAGGTAATTGCCAATCGTGGGCATGTGCTTGCAGGTGGCTCGTTGCTCGACGCCAAAAAAAAGTTGCACCCCAACGACGATGTAAACAAATCGCAATCGTCAAACGACTCGTTCCCGACGGCTATGCACATTGCTGCTTATAAAATATTGGCAGAGCATACTTTGCCCAAAGTGGCTGCTTTGCGCGATACATTGCGCCAAAAGTCTACGGACTTTATGCACATTGTTAAAATTGGTAGAACCCACTTTATGGACGCTACACCGCTAACATTGGGGCAAGAGTTTTCGGGTTATGTGTCGCAATTAGAGCATGGTTTACGAGCCATCGAAAACACACTTAACCATTTATCGGAGCTGGCTTTGGGCGGTTCGGCGGTTGGCACGGGCATCAACGTACCCAAAGGTTATGCCGAAATAGTAGCTCGACATATTGCCGAAGCCACAGGCTTGCCTTTTGTAACGGCACCCAACAAATTCGAGGCGTTGGCAGCACACGATGGTATCGTAGAGGCATCGGGAGCATTAAAAACACTAGCGGTTAGCCTCATGAAAATTGGCAACGACATACGCATGTTGTCGTCGGGCCCACGCAGCGGCATTGGCGAAATCATTATTCCGTCAAACGAACCCGGCTCGTCTATTATGCCCGGCAAAGTTAACCCTACACAATCGGAAGCGCTAACTATGGTATGCGCACAGGTTATGGGCAACGATGTGGCAATAAATATGGGCGGCTGTATGGGGCATTTTGAATTAAATGTGTTTAAACCAGTAATGATATACAACTTTTTGATGTCGGCACGTTTGTTAGGCGATGCCTGCGAGTCGTTTAACGAGCATTGCGCCGTGGGTATCGAACCTAATTACCCCATCATCAAACGCCACTTAGACAACTCGCTGATGTTGGTAACGGGTTTAAACCTACATATTGGCTACGACAATGCCGCAGCTATTGCCAAAAAAGCACATGCCGAAAACAAAACCCTAAAAGAAGCCGCCGTTGAATTAAACCTACTTACCCCCGAACAGTTCGACGAATGGGTAGTACCCGAAAAAATGGTGGGAATGTAGATTAATTGTTAATTATTGATTATTAATTGTTAATTATTGATTATTAATTGTTAATTATTGATTATTAATTATGTCAAATTAGCAAAATAGGTACTTATAACAAACTGATTATCAGATAGTTAGACCTAAAAAGGACAATATTTTGTGTTGAAGCATCAAATGTTGATAACCACCTGATTTTCAGTCAATTATAAATACAAAAAAACCTAATTTAATATTGTCAATTATTAATTAAGGTTTGATGAGGCTAAAAATCCGCTATCTTTTTTACAAAGATAGCGGATTTTTTTGGGACATACAAATGATGATTTAATAGCGTTTTGTGTTTTGTTGTTACAGCAACTAATGCACTAAATGTTTAGATAAACAGCATGTGTGTTCCTTCTCCGTTACCTTGTTTGTAAAAATCGCCAACGGTTAGCACTCCATCAATATCATCAAACATATCTTCTTTTTTGTAGTGGAACATATCCATGGCTAATTTACACGCCCATAGCTTTACCCCCGAGGCTTTTAGGATATCGAGAAACTCGTGGACATCGGGCATGTCGATTTTTCCATTTCGTGTTTCATCATTTTAGTAGCTGTGCTTCCATACCGGGTAGCCCGCCTAGCAAAGTAGGCATGTGCATTGCTGGATTACCTACTGTTGCAACGTGTAGGTGTTCTAGCTTTTTTTTGTGGATAGCCTCTAACCCAAAAAAGGTAAAAAACATTTCGGCTTCTATGCCTTCCATTCTTGCCCCATTGGCAAGCACAAATGCGGCATACACGTTTTCTAAAGTTGCCTTAGAAAGAATAATCATCATCTTTCTTATCTCGCCATTATTTTGTGGCATATTGTTTTTTGTTTTGGTTGGTAATTAAATACAGCTAACGGGTTTAGGAATGCCTGCAATTTTTGAAGATGTTTTCAATGGTGCAGTAGGAAACAGTTGGTAAAACTCTTTAATATCAACTACGCCGCTTTTTCCTATTTTGCGAATACTTAAAGGTATGTCTTTTTTAAATTCGGATTGCAAATAAGCGATTACTTCCCAATGGCGGGCAGTCATGCTAATATTTGCTTCTGCGGCAAGTTCATTGCCAATGTCTTGGTTCCACTGTGCGAAATTGGTAAGGTAGCCCTCTTCGTTTACCGAAACGGTTTTTGATGCGATTAGTTTTTCCATGAAATTTTATTTGAAATTTAGTTAAAAGTTTTTGCCTGCCTCTTGCATAGTACTTGACACAAAAGGAATATGGTTTCCTTTTAAAAGCATATTCCAGTATATCCACCTGAATGCCAATTTGCCCATGTGGTTGATGCGGCTTTCTTTGAGCAATCGCAACGGACCAATGCCAGGAAACGGAAAAGTTCCTTCAACGGGTTCGTGGGTGTAGTTAAAGTCAATGAGCAGTGCTTTTCCGTTTCCGGTTTCTACAAAGCAATTTGCATGTCCGTCAAACTCTTCTTTAAGTGGTTGGTTGTTTATAAAACGCAATATGTTTTCGGTTAAAATTTCTGCTTCGAAGTGTGCCACCGAGCCAGCCTTAGATGCCGGAATGTTGGTGGCATCGCCTAATACAAAAATATTGCTGTGGGCTATAGATTGAAGTGTGCTTTTGTTGGTAGGCACATAATTTAAATCGTCTCCTAAGCCCGACCGTTCCATTAATTCGTCGCCTTTGTTGGTAGGTACGGTAACAAGTAGGTCAAAAGCTACTTCTTTTCCGCCATAGTCCAATTTTTTGTTCTCGTTATCTACTTTTTCAATGGCAAAATCACTCACAATATTTATGTGTTTTTCGTGCAGCAGATGATCGAGTGCCTGGTAGCTTTGGGTTTGTAAATGCTCGCTTAGGGGTGTTACAAAAGTAATCTCTACTTTGTTGTTTGTGGTTAAAAAAAGAGTCGGCAAGAAATGCAAATTCGAGCGGTGCTACGGGACATTTAATGGGCATTTCGGTGATATGAACCACTAGTTTTCCGCCTTGCCATTCTCTTAGTTTATTTCGAAGTGCTAATGAGCCTTCGAAAGTGTAAAAATCGAATACGCTTTTATGCCATTCTGCTCCCGACATACCTGCTACCTCGTCGGGGGCAATTTTTGCACCAGTGGCTATAATTAGTATGTCGTAAGCAAAACTGTTACCGTCTGCCATTTTTACCATGTTTTGGTCGGCAACAATTTGGGCTATTTTACCAGTTGTTAGTGTAACATTTTTAGGAATAAATTCTTTTATTGGTTTGATGATGTCGTCAGGCTCGTAGATGTCGAAGGGAAGAAACAAATAGCCAGGTTGATAATGATGTTCTTCTCTTTCGTCAATGATATCAATTGCCCAATTGGCTAGGTCTAACTCTTTTCTAAGATGATTTGCCATCATTGTACCTGCTGTGCCTGCTCCTAGAATTACTATATGTTTCATAAGGTAATTGTTTGTGATAGGGTTTTGGTGAAAATTAGTTAATAGATTATGGTTAGTATACGTTACCGCCATGTATTTTTGTAGATAAAAGCGCTTATAAAAAAATGGCACTACGTGTATTGTTACTAAAATTAGCACATAAGATACGCCAATTAAATAAAGACAGTGCGGGTTTTGTTTGTAAGGTGATGCAAAGTTACAGTGTTAAAGGTACAAATGTTTGTGACTTTTAGCACATAAGGCAAAATAATTTTGTGCCAAAGCCCTTGGTAGCCAAACCTATACACCCGCATTACGGCTACGCCCTACCTGCAACATATCGTAGGGGTTTAATTGTTGAGGGAGAATGCAAATACATGCTAATTTTTTGAGATTTGGTGAGTTATGGGCGCGCGCAAACCTGCACCAACTTGGGCATGGTGGTGCAGGTTTTATGCAAAAATACTTGTTCATTTTTACTTTTTGTACTCCTGAACAAACTGATTAGGGTTTTCTGGTAGATACTTTATACTTATTTCTTGTCCAACTGCTCCATAACAATTAGTGCAACTTAATAAATATATTTTACCATTAACAACTAATTCAAATGTTAATCCTTCGCCGGAAACATCTTTTACTATACCTTGCCCGTAAACTCCACGTTTAATTATATCATTATCAATTAATACACCTATGGCAAGAGATAATAATAGAAACAAAAAACCTGTTACCAATGTTACTATTTGAATATAAACTAATTTATTGTATTTTTTTAAATCATCATTTTTTAAATCTAATGAATTGTCTTTGTTTATAGGTATTGGAAACCCATATATAGCTGCCGTGAAATAATATTTGTTTGCAACGAATTTTTTTAACCGCCAAGCTGTACTTACGAAAGAAATAATAATTAACGTTATTGATATTAAGCACAGTAAAGTAAATAATGATAGCAACATGTTATTTTAATTTTGAGGTGGAATAGTTGTATTAGGCATTTCACTTTTAGTGGCAACATTCATCTTCATTCTATTGGGTAGTAAATTACCTTGTACCCCCCGCATTACGGCTACGCCCTACCTGCAACATGCTGTAGGTGGGTAATTGTTGAGGGGAGGGTATGAAGAAAAACTGTCATAATTAATATATCACCATAATAACTTTTTAAGGCTTTTGCAAGTTATTTTCATTTAAATATTCTTGGTACATTTTTTTACAATCTCCTTTTTTAGGAACTGTAAGAAAACAATCGTTTAATGGCATATCATAATGAAGTGATATCATGGTTTCCCATATAGATTGTTCGTAATCAATTACAAACATTTTACCTTTAGCTACAGTACCTTCTTTTATGATTTTTTCTGCATCATCACTGCTCAGATTGTTGGTTCTGTTTTCAATACTACAAGGACGACTGTATTTTACTCCTTTCGCATCAGTAAAACTAACCTGAAGACGAATACCTCGTGAAGATTTTATTTGTGTTATCACTCCACAAGCACAATATGGTCCATCGGCTGTTTGGTCATGAATTTCCTGTAAAAGCATAGCACCTCCAATAATTATAATTAGTGGAATTATATAAGTAGCTATGGTTACAATAATTGGGTAAAATCCATTTTTTTTACTATCAGACATGGTTATTTTTTTAAATTTATGTTATCGTTTAGTTTGCCTTCTGTAAATTCGCTTCCTGTTGAAAATCCCGTAGGGTAAATAGATTCGTGTAAACCACGTATAATGCGGCGTTCAAGACCAACAGCGTTCTGCTATTCCTCTTTCTGCCTGTTCTTCGCTGCCATATAAATCCCTATTACTGTTTAATAATAAAAGCTTCTGCGTTTTAATAAACATGGTGGTAATATAGTATACTGTTTGTTCAAAAAATATTTTCCATTCGCTTTATTTACACTAATATTAAGTATATCAAAGGATTTAAATACTGGATTATAGAATACTATTGTATTTCTATTATCAAATTCATTAGAATATTCAAATATCCTAAATACATTGTAATCTGTATCAAAAACTTTTGGCAATGATTCGTAATCTTTAAAAACGAGTTTTTGTTATAAAATGCAACAAATTTGAATGTTGTACCAATATTGGTTCAGACATTTTATCCGCCTCTTTACATATGGTTTAGATGAATATTTTACTATGCGTATTATATTTATTACTTCATCTATTGATGTGTTGTTGCTATTTAAAGTATGTAAAACTTCATTCAAAACTCTATTTTCGTAAAAAATAGAACTATCAATTATCAAAAGAAGAGTCTTTGGATATTAAATTTCCTCTATTATCATTGTATTGAAACGAACTCTATTATCATTAATAGGTTATCTCTAATTACAAAAGAGGTGTCATTAAACATATTATTAGAGTCAAATAAAATCCCCATGTCCAATATATATGTAGCTTGTATGTTTTTATAAATCAAAGTATCATAATTTAGGTTTTCTTTTCTATTTATTAATTTTATAAATATAGATTTAGACAAACTATTGGAATAATTAGTTTCTATTTCTTTATTAAAATCGACTTTATTTTTACAATTAAAGTTATTTTTGTTTTCGCTTGGAGATAGGCAAGATGTATAGCAAAAAATGATTGCTAAATATATTGCTATTTTATTTTCGCATTATTTTTTTGTTTGATTAGTTCTTCAAAATAATCTTTCATGATTTGCTGAGTAATTGTAACGGTTGTAGTATAACCATATTGTAGCCAAACCTATACACTCCCCGCATTACGGCTATGCCCTACCTGCAACATGCCCTAGGGGAGTAATTATTGAGGGAGAATACAAATACATGCTAATTTTTTGAGATTTGGTGAGTTATGGGCGCGCGCAAAACCGCATCAACTTGGGTATGGTGGTGCAGGTTTTATGCAAAAACACTCATCATCTTTGTGGTTTGTAGTTTGGAATAAATCTTTTGGGGTCTTCCGGTAAAAATTTAATAATAATTTCCTCTCCAACTTTTCCGTAACATTTTTTGCAAGATAACGCATATTTTTTATCATTTATTGTTATTTCAAAAAATACCAAATTATTATCAGTAGATACAACAGTGCCGTATCCAATAACACCATATTGTTCTACTTGGTAATCAATGGTAGGTTCATAATGCATTACAATTAACATAAATGAAATAATAAATGGGGCTAAAATAAAGTGTATTATTTGTATTTTAACTGTTTTGTTATATTCGCTTACATCAGAATCTTTTAACCCCAAAGTATTATTATTATCTATAAATATAGGTAACGAGTACATAAATACATCTACCATAGGAACAAAAAAATTTCTCCTTTTTGTAAACCTTTGTCCAAGATTTCTAAAATACAACATTAGCCATAAAAACATTAAAACCACACTGGTATTTAATAGTACACTATACATTTATTGATCAAGTTATTTTACCATTTTTTTACAACTGCCAATTATTGTTCAAAAACTGGATGTCGTCGTAGGCAGTTAGGTCGTGTTGCACAGGTACAACCGACACATAACCATGGTGCAATGCCCAAAGGTCGGTATCGGGTGTTTCGTCTTCGGTCAAAAAATCGCCAGTTAACCAATAATAATTTCTGCCCTGTGGGTCTTGTCGTTCATCAAAACTTTCTACCCATTTCGACTGCAATGCTTGCCTGCAAATGCGTATGCCTTTTATTTTTTCGATAGGCAAAGTTGGTACATTTACATTTAATAAATGGTATTGCGGCACACCTTTTGTTAGCATCTGCTCAATAATCTGACGTCCAAAATGTTGTGCAGCACTCATGTCGGCATCGTAATGGTAATCAACCAACGAAAAACCAATGGCGGGTATGTGCTGCAACGACGCCTCCATGGCAGCCGATAAAGTACCCGAGTAAATAACATTGATAGATGCATTTGAACCATGATTGATGCCCGACAAACAAAGGTCGGGTTTGCGGTGTAATACTTTATCAATAGCCAATTTTACGCAATCTACGGGCGTACCCGAGCAGGCGTAGGCTTCTACACCTTCAAAAATATGGGCTTCGGTTAGGCGCAAAGGCTGGTTAATGGTAATGGCATGACCCATCGCCGATTGGGCTTTGTCGGGGGCAACTACCACTACGCGCCCAAACTCTTTGGCTATTTCTATAAGCGCCGAAATGCCTTTTGCCGTAATACCATCGTCGTTGGTAACTAAAATAATTCGTTCTTGATTTTTTGACATTATAATGACTGTTAAAAAACGCTAAAATAAGTGCTTTATTTGCTTGTTTGTGTCTTAATAAAGCCGCAAAACTACAACAAAAAATGCTAAAATACCCCTTTTTGAACCTTAATTGTGTATTATTGTTGTGTTAATTAGGTATTAAACACCTCTAAATAACCACATAAGCACTTTAGGTAGTTAATTGTGTGTGTTGATGACTAGTTGCACCGAAACAGTTTTATTAGATTTTACTTGCATGAGTAAAAAAAAATTTGGCAATCTAAATAAAATGATGTAACTTTGTGTGGCATAAACGACTCTGGTGTGTAAAAAATATCTGTAAAAGATAACACGAAACATCAAGAATTAGCTTTTAATATTTGTATTTTGTGCTTTTTGGACAATACTTTTGGTGTTAGAAATACACTAAAACAAACTTGTTTAGAATAGACAAAAGATGCTGTTTAAATGTATTTAAAAGGATAAAGCGAATATAAAGACCTGTTTAACACCCCAATAACTAAATCAATATTTTTATGCCAACAATAACCCTCGAATTAAACGAAGAATTGTTAACACAAATAAACACTGATGCCCAAGCACAATCGATGGCTGCTAACGAGTGGATAATTGATGTGTTGGAAAAACGCTTTTACCTCAATAAGTTAGCACAAATGCAAGTTCAATTACAGCAATTGGCAGCTAAAAAGGGCTTTAAAACCGAAGAAGATATTTATGTTGCTGTATCATAATAAAATAAAAATAATTTTAGATACAAACGTTTTTATATCTGCCTTTGTTTTTAAAGGCATTGCTTGGCAAGTGTATAAATACTGTGTTGAAACTAACAATATTGTAGTGTCTGAATGGCTTTTGAACGAAACTTTCGAAAAACTTATAACCAAGTTTGAGTTTCCGTTAGCTATCGTAGACGAACTTTTAAATACACTACTACATACAACCATACTACTAAAACCCGACAACGAATTACCTACAATTTGTAGAGACAAAGACGATAATAATGTGCTGCAATTAGCCGTGTTTTCAGATGCCGATTATATAATAACTGGCGATAAAGATTTGCTAGTATTGATGAGCTTTCATAATACTAAAATCATTTCACCTCGCGAGTTTTATAATGAATTTATAGAAAGTGTATAGTCAATCCCCCAAAAAAAACACTACAAAAATTACTCTAAAATAAATTATGATAAGCAACAACTATCAGCTATTAATTAATAAACTCGACCAATTTATCCGCAAATATTACACCAACAAATTGGTGCGCGGCGCATTGTTTACAACAGCCTTAGTATTGGCAGCGTTTTTAGTTATTAGCCTATCCGAATATTTTTTCTATTTCCCAACCACTGTCCGCAAAGTGTTGTTTTATGGCTTTTTAGGCACATCAATTGTTAGTTTTGTTGGCTGGATATTGGTTCCGTTGCTCCAAATTTTTAAATTAGGTAGTGTAATTAATCACCAACAAGCCGCCCAAATTATTGGCAAACACTTTACCAACGTAAGCGATAAACTGCTTAACGTATTGCAACTAAAAAACCAAGCCGATGAGTCAACCACCGACTCGTCGTTGATTGTGGCAAGTATCAACCAAAAAATCGAGGACATAAAATTAGTGCCGTTTGTAAAAGCGGTCGACATATCCAAAAATCGCCAATACCTAAAATATGCCCTGCCGCCGCTTATGCTGTTGTTGGGCTTGTTGGTGGGCGCACCCAACATTATCCGCGATAGCTCGTTTAGGTTGTTCAACAACAACCGCGAATTTGAACGCCCCGCACCCTTCAAATTTGTAATGCCCAACCAAACCTTAGAGGCAACACAATACGAAGACCTAAGCATAAACGTGCAGGTAGAAGGCAGCATACTGCCCAACGAAGCATTTATACACATCAACAATTTTCCGTATAAACTCAAAAAAATATCGCCCACCGAGTTTAGCTACACCTTTAATAAACTAATGAAAGACACCCCCTTCTTTTTCGAAGCAGGCGAGGTGCGCTCGGGCGATTACAATATAAAGGTATACCCCAAACCGGCTATGTTGGGCTTTGATGTAAAACTAAATTACCCCGCCTATACCGGACGCAAAAACGAAACCTTAGAAAACACAGGCGACATGGTTGTGCCACAAGGTACGCGGGCAACTTGGACATTCGAGGCACAAAACACCGAATCGGTGCAAATACGCTTTGGCGAAGAAGGCAAACTTATTAATGCCACCCGCTCCGATGCCGAACACTACACCTTTGCCACAGGCTTAAGTAAAGATGCCACCTATACCGTATACCTGTCAAACGCCCGCGTAACCCGCTCCGACTCGATGGTCTACAATGTGTCCGTTATCCCCGACCAATATCCAACCATATCTGCCGAAGAAAAACGCGACACCGGCGACAACAAAACACTCTATTTTATTGGCGATGCCGCCGACGATTATGGCATCAACAACGTATACTTTAGGTATACACTAAGCAGCGAAAAAGAAGCAAACAGCAACAGCAAAACCTCGGAGGCTAATTTCTTGAAAATACCCGTTGGCGGTATCGAACGCGGACGCAAAGCTGCATCGTATACCTTTACTTGGGACGTACTACCACTAAAACTTAACCCCGGCGACCGACTAACCTACTTTTTTGAGGTATGGGACAACGATGGCGTAAATGGTAGCAAATCGGCAAAAACACAAATGTTTAGCTACGAAATGCCTACTATCAAAGAAATGAAAGACGTAACGGCTTCGAACAACGAACAAATGAAAGATGACATGGAAAAAGTTATCAAAGAAGCCAAAGAAATACAAAAAGCCATCGAAGATGTTAAAGAAAAACTAATCGACAAAAAAGAACTCAACTCGGACGATAAAAGCCAAATCCAAAACCTGCTCGAAAAACACAAAAACTTGCAAGAACAAATCGAAAAAATGCAAGAAAATTTCGAGAAAAATAAACAACAAGAAAAAGAGTACAAAGAAAAAACGGACGAAATTCAGAAAAAAGAAGAGCAACTCCAAAAAATGCTCGACGAAATGATATCGCCCGAAATGAAAGAACTAATGGAAAAACTCCAGAAGTTAATGGAAGAAATGCGCAAAGACGATGCCATGAATCAGCTCGAAAACTTTGAGATGAACAACGAAGAAATGAAGATGGAAATGGACAAGATGATGAACTTGTTCAAACAACTCGAGTACGAACAAAAAGCCGAAGAAGCGATAAAAGACCTCAACAAATTGGCAGATGAAGAGGAAAAATTATCGAAAGAAACCGAACAGCAACCGCAAGGCGACGACATGAAAGAGCAACAAGAAAAGCAAAAAGACATACAAGACAAATTTGACCAACTGAAAGAAGATGTAAAAGACCTTGATAAAAAAGGTAAAGAGTTGGGCAAAGAAGACAAAAAAATGCAAAAAGAAACCCAAGACGACCAACAAGATGCTAAACAAGAAATGGAGGAAAGTCAGGGGGATATGAAAGAAGGCGACTCGAAAAGTGCAGGTAAAAAACAACAAAGCGCCTCGAAAAAAATGCGCCAAATGGCAAAGAAAATGGAAGAGGCAATGCAAAAGATGAAAAGCGAACAGATAGAAATGGACATGAAAGCCATTCGTCAGTTGCTCGAAAACTTAGTTGACCTGTCAATGGACCAAGAGGATTTGATGGACGAAATTAAAGAAGCCGACATCAATAATCCGCAATACAACAACCTAATGAAGCAGCAATATAAGCTAAAAGACGATATGCAAATTATCGAAGATAGCCTTACTGCCCTCAGCAAACGGGTGTTTCAGCTCGAGTCGTTTATCACCAAAGAACTGTCAGAAACCAAACGCAATATGGGCGATGCCCTCGATAACCTAGAGGCACGCAAACTAAGCAACGCCACCATCAACCAACAATATGTAATGACCGGCACTAACAACCTTGCCCTAATGCTAAGCGAAGCTATGCAACAAATGCAAGCCCAAATGGCAATGAGTATGCCCGGTAACCAAATGTGCCAAAAACCAGGTAGCAAACCGGGCGGCATGCAAGGCTTGGGCAAAATGCAACAGCAACTAAACGACCAAATTGCCAAAATGCAACAACAAATGAAAGATGGTAAAGCGGGCGGAAAAGACGGCAAAGCTGGTAAAGACGGCAAAGGAGGTATGAGCAAAGAAGCCGCACAATTGGCTGCCAAACAAGCCGCCCTGCGCCAAGCTCTCGAAAAAATTAATCAAGACCAAAATAAAGACGGCACTAACTCGCTCGGCGACCTAAAAGACATTACCAAAGACATGGACAAAACCGAAACCGAGCTTATCAACAAACAAATTACTGCCGAAATGCTCAAACGCCAACAAGACATACTGTCACGATTGCTAAAAGCCGAAAACGCCGACCGCGAACGCGACTGGGACGACAAACGCGAATCGAAAACCGCCTACAACCGCACCAAAAAAGTACCCGCCGAAATTGCCGAATACATGAAGAAAAAACAATCGGAAACCGAATTGTACAAAACCGTGCCGCCAACACTTAAACCTTATTACAAAGATTTGGTCGACCGCTATTTTAAATCAATCGGATTCTAAATAAACTAAAATTACGGTTTCGCCTTTTTAATAAACCAACACCAACAAGGCGAAACCCTCTTACAAACAACACAACTAACCTTATGTGTTGCCCACATACACGCACCAACACCATTTGTTCTGTATTTCTATCTATCAACCCAACAACATTTATTCATCGTATGACAACCCTCAACACAATGCGTATCGAACAAATTGTTACAACTGCACCTTCTCGCCCGCAACAACAATGCAATTTTAGCTTATCGTTAAGCTCAATGCCCGAAAATGTTTCGTTAGTAGAACCATTTGTAGAAAAAGTACGCTCGCGCTACCCCATAAACGATGAGCAATATTTTAATATACTCGTGGTATTGACCGAAGCCGTCAATAACTCCATCTTACATGGTAATCAAGCCGACCCACAAAAACGGGTTAATGTGCGTTTGCGCGCCAGTCATCGGTCGTTTACCTTTGTAGTGTCCGACCAAGGCGGCGGCTTCGACCCTGCCGAACTGCTCGACCCAACAGCACCCGAACAAGTAAGCATACCCAATGGACGTGGCGTATTTTTAATGCAAAAACTGTCCGACGGCTTGCGATTTAAAGACAATGGCAGACGCGTAAATATTAGATTTAAACTGTAATTAACTGATGGACAAACACAAAGCGCTTGCCCGCCTGCAGCATTATTGCGCCAAAGCCGAGCGTAGCCGCTTTGATGTGCGTCAAAAATTAATACAGTGGCTAATTACTCCCGCCCATTTCAACGAAATTATCGAAGCACTCGAAGACGAAAACTTTTTGAACGAACAGCGCTTCGCACGAGCCTATACAAACGATAAATTTAGGTTCGAAAAATGGGGTAAAGGTAAAATACGCATGGGCTTAAAACAAAAAAACGTAGACCCACTGCTAATTACCGACGCACTAAATACCATCAATAACACCGACTACCGCCAAATGGCACTCGATTTGCTGGCTAAAAAAGAAGCGCAAATAAACAAAGAAAAATACAATACCTACGAACAAAAACAAAAAAAAGCCGCTTATCTTATCCAAAAAGGCTACGAACCTAACTTAATTTGGGAACTATTGGGCAGCAATTGGGACGATTAAACCCAACGCCCTCAAAAATATCCCCCCAAAACACAAGCCAATTACCACTAAACTTGCCCCATAAAAAAATACTTAAATGGCAATAAAACTTAAATGGTGGAAAATATTAACCATCGTACTGGTTATATACACACTTATTGCAGGCTTGCTAATGCCCGTACCGCGTTTAGCTATCCTTCACGAAACCATCCGCAACCTTTATTACCACGTACCCATGTGGTTTGGTATGATTGCCATATTAGCCGCATCTGTCTGGTACAGCATCGTATACTTACGCACCTTTGATTATAAAGCCGACATAAAAGCCGCACAAACCGCCGAAGTAGGCATCGTTTTTGGCATATTGGGCTTACTAACCGGCATGATTTGGGCAAACTACACCTGGGGCGAGCCTTGGAGCAACGACCCCAAACAAAACGCATCGGCTGTAGCTATGCTCATTTACTTAGCCTATTTTGTGCTTCGCGGAGCCGTAGAAGACGAAGATAAACGAGCCAAACTGTCGGCAGTATACAACATCTTTGCATTTTGTATGCTTATCCCGCTCTTCTTTATCATACCCCGCCTTGCCACCGTCGACTCGCTGCACCCCGGCAACGGCGGCAACCCAGCATTTGCTAAATACGACCTAGATAGCAATATGCGATTAGTATTTTATCCCGCCGTTATGGGCTGGACACTATTAGCCTTCTGGCTTGCCGACATCAAAACACGCCTACAAACCATCGAATGGAAACGATTGATGGACGATAATAACTGATTTTTATACCAAAACGCACAAAAACCTTGTTCAACCGACAAGGTTTTTGTGCGTTTACCCAACCTACACACCGTTTGTTAAAACAATACATTTGCATAACACAGCCCGCCAAAACAAATTTGGCAAAACATTGACAAGCACCTAAAATACATTTGCTTCGCGCAGTTCCATGTTCGGTGCTGATGGCACCTTTTGTCTGCCCACAAAATTAACAGTTTGCGCACCAAATACCCCTCGCACAGCAACAAGCTACCAAACATTGCTACAACACCTCAAAATAAATGTAAAGACCTATGCTACATAACCAATAATTAACTACCTTTGTTGCTCTTTTTGCTTAACCCAAGTTCGTTATGTAGTAACTAAAATTTGGCAAACGCCCCTTGCCCGTGTCCCCACGAACAAGCTATTTCACTAGTACATCACAATATCGCCACCTCTCCACATCACAATATCGCCACCTCTCCACATCCCCCTTTTTCTAACAAAAACTACTTTTGTATGCTAAAATACCCCCTCTTTTTTTGCTCTTTGCTGCTATTAACCGCCTGCCAACCCAATACCTCAACCAACAACAATGCAACACCCGTAACCAACCTAAAAAACTTACCAAGCGGCTATTGGGGCAAATGGAAAAACAAAACCTATTACGACTCACTCTCGCTTACACACTCGCCCCGCTCGGTAGGTTACGCACCTTGCGCAATACTTAAAATAGATACAAGCGTTCAAAACCAAATATCGGTTATTGATAGCCAACACGATGCACAAGCCGCCACCATTGAACTACAAACAGATGGAACGCTTCGTATCGGCACAAAAAAATCGACACTAAAAATAACCGAAAACCAACAAAATTTATTGTGGCACGACGAAACACAAAACCGCGATTATGTGTTCGAACGAATAAACACTGTTTGCCTTTACGACGATAACCCCCTACGATACCAAGTTATTGCCCGCTGCCCCCTAAACGAAGCCGTTTTTTATGGTTGGTATTACCAACTAAATCAACAAAACCAAAAAACCGATAAACTAATAGTGTTTAACAATGGCGGTGCCGTGCGAGGGCTAAACCCCGACCTAGATATGTACCGCATTTGTGTAGATGAAAAATGTAGAAAATTATCTCAAACCGATTTAGTTTGGTTCACCGAACCCAACACACACACAGCCATAGACTCAACAAATTATAGCCGATACTATACTTGGGCATTTAAAGCCGATACACTTAAACTATACACTACCAAAAACATAGGTACTGCCACCCAACCAAATTTAGTGCAAGATAAACCCTATGCTAGTTTGTTAAGGAAAAAATAACTACCTACCCATAAGCCCGCCACTGCCTATATTGCACAGGCAACATTGTTGTTTCTGCGCAAACAAGGGCAAAAGGTATTTTGCAGTAGAGCTATCAAGCAAAAACACCGATACAAGTATCGGTACTACCAGCCATTTACAATTTTACAATTTACAATTTACAATTAACAATGTCTTCTCTTCACCACACCAATATCCAAATACAAACAAGCCAAAACGTAACCATCGAGTACGAAGTAGGTAGCCTTGGCGACCGCTATGTAGCAGGTATGCTAGATTTATTGGTTATCTGGACATACATTTCAATAATAGTACTAATTATTGTGTACATGCTTGATAGCTCCATTTCGAGAAGCATACGTGACCTCGATTTTGGCGTTTTGTTTTATGTCCTCATCATGATTCCGGTTGCTTTTTACCACCCCATTAGCGAAATATTGTTTAATGGGCAAAGTATTGGCAAGATGATTATGAAACTGAAAGTAGTTAGGCTAGATGGTAGCTCGCTTAGGTTAAGCGATGTGCTAATGCGTTGGCTGTTTCGTATTGCCGAAGTAATGATTAGCATGGGCGGCATTGCCATTATAGCCATTATTATAAACGGCAAAGGGCAACGCTTGGGTGATATGGCAGCAGGTACGGCAGTTGTTAGCACCAAACGCCGCGTAAATTTTGACGATAACCTGCTTTGGCTGCCAACACAAGACCACCAAGTGCAGTTTCCGGAGGTGGCTAACTTAACCGACACCGACATCGAGTCTATCAAAGAAATTTACGAAGAAGCTCAACGCATCGACAGCATATTTATGGTGTTTCATTTAGCCGAACGGCTGCAAAAAGTACTCAACATTACCCCAAATATGCCGCCACGCTTGTTTGTAGAGGCAGTTATTGCCGATTATTATAGCATACATGCCTAATTTGCACTAAACAGGCTGTAAAAATAACCTTCGTAAGGCGCTTACCATGTTAACGGGGGTGCCACCAACTTATCGAGTTAGGGAGTGCTAAGCATCACCCCCAAAAAAGACATTTACCGCGTCAAGCGGGGCAGGCGCAAGCTTTTAGTAAGTGGCTAAAACCCCCAAAAATAGCTACTGTTTTTTTAACTTAACACCCCATAGCAATGGGTTTTACTGCCCTCGCAATCATCAATACACCCAATTATGAAAATACTTAAACGCATTTTGTTATTTGTACTTGCCACTGTATTAGCACTAAGTGGCAGTGTAGCGTATAAAACAGCCACTTTTGCGTCGAAACAAACTGCCATAGATACGTTGCCAACTATGCCAATTGAGCAACAATCGGTGGATAATTTTTGTAAGGCGTTGCAATACAAAACCATCTCGTTTGGCGACTCAACGCTGTTTGACCCTAAACCTTTTAGCCAGCTAATTGACTATTTGCAACGCACCTATCCGCGTACTCATGCCACGCTAAAACGCGAAATTGTTAATCAATACAGCTTGCTTTATACTTGGCAAGGCACCGATGCCAACCTAAAACCCATTATTTTGATGGGGCATACCGATGTTGTGCCGATAGACGAAACCACCCGAAACCAATGGAAAGCCGACCCCTTTGGCGGGCAAATACAAAACGATACCATTTGGGGACGCGGTGCGGTTGATGATAAAATTAACGTAATTGCCGTGTTAGAAGCCACCGAACGCTTAGTAAAAGAGGGGTATCAGCCCAAACGCACTATTTATTTGTCGTTTGGACACGACGAAGAAATTGGCGGCAAAAAAGGCGCTAAAAAAATTGTAGAAAAACTACAACAACAAAACGTAAAAGCCGAGTTTATTTTGGACGAAGGCGGCTTGTTGATGGACGGGTTGATACCCGATAAAGTAGCTGCCCTAATTGGCACTGCCGAAAAAGGCTATCTATCGGTAGAGATAACCGCCACCGATAAAGGCGGACACTCATCAACACCACCTGCCGGAACGGCTATTGACCTACTTACTCAATCAATTGTTACATTGCGCAATACGCCATTTGTGCCTCATTTTACCCAACCGCTCAACGATTTTATGCGCTATGCGGGTCCCGAAATGAGCCTTTTTCAACGGATGGCATTTGCCAATAAATGGCTTTTTTCGCCACTTATTGTTAAAACATACAGCGCACAAGGCAAAACTAACGCCATGATTCGTACAACAGGCGTAGCTACTATCCTCGATGCGGGTTTTAAAGAAAACGTTATTCCGGCACAAGCCAAAGCCGTAGTTAATTTTAGAATACTACCCGAAGAAACCTCCGAAACAACCCTTTCTTACATAAAAACACTACTCACCGACCCACGTATTAGCATTAAACAGCTTGGTATTATCAACGAACCTTCAAAAGTGTCGAGTGTTGATGGTGTTGGGTACAAAACCGTAGAAAAAACCATTAAACAAGTAGTGCCAAACACGGTTGTAGCTCCGTTTTTGTTGCCCGGAGCCACCGATTCGCGCCATTTCGAGGGCATAACCGAAAGCACTTATCGCCACATACCCGCACGCTTATTGGGCTATCACGACATAAACGAACGGATAAGCGTACCCGACTATAAACGGTGCATAGCCTTTTATTACCAGTTTATAAAAAATGCTAACCCATAAACGCTTTGGGCTACAGGTTGTCCGCTGCAAGCTACAGGCTTTTGGCTGCAGGCTTTGGGGCGATGTCAAAAAGTTAAGAAAAATACTAAAAAATCTCTGTTAGGAGCGTAATATGGGTAACATAAGGCGTAAATGGCTGTATTTTTAACTCTGTTAAGGCTATTTGGGTAGATTGCCCTAATTAATAATCAATAATTAATAATCAATAATCAATAATCAACAATTGCATTTGGATTTACATTACAAAAAATTTGGTCAGCCAACAGCAAAGCCTTTGCTAATTTTGCATGGTTTGTTTGGTATGTTAGATAATTGGCAGACGCTTGCCTTACAATTTGCCCAACAATATTGCGTGTATATTATAGACCAACGCAATCATGGCAAATCGCCACATGCTGCATCACACACCTACGCCGATATGGCGAACGATTTGCTGACTTTTGTAGATGAACATGGCATAGAAAAGTTTTATTTGATAGGGCATTCGATGGGCGGCAAAACTGCTATGCAATTTGCTGTCGAAAACGAGTATAGGGTAGATAAATTAGTGATAGTAGATATTGCCCCCAAAGACTATCCGATGGGCGAGCATGATGCCATTTTTGATGCCTTTTTTGACCTGCCCGTACATGATATTGAAAACAGACAAGATGCCGAAAACTACCTAGCACAACGCATTACCGATGTAGGCGTAAGGCAATTTTTGCTCAAAAATCTATACCGAACCCATGCCGGCTATTACGAATGGCGATGCAACGTAAAGGCAATTCATAATCATTATGCCTCTATTTTAGCCAATAGTTTAGCTTATTACGACACTTTTTCGCACCCAACTTTGTTTGTAAAAGGCGGTAAATCGGACAGATATATTGATGCCAACGAAGATATGGAACTAATTCAACACCATTTTCCATTAGCACAATTGCAAACTATAAACAATGCAGGGCATTGGGTTCATGCCGAGCAACCAAAGGAATTTTTTGATGTGGTTAGTCACTTTTTAAGCCAATAAATAAATTGGTACTGCCAGTGTGGCTATTAGACGGAGTTTGTATACTTATACTGGTAGTGTCGATACTTGTATCGACATAATGGCAACAGTTAAAAAGCGATAAATTGGCTAAATAATTTTGCAACGTATGTGTTGTGGATAGCGCGATAAGGTTATAATATCATCGATGTATTCTTTTCACCATTTTTATTTCTTTCCATGAAAATAGCTGTTTTCCCGGGTTCATTTGACCCCATCACTATTGGTCATTGCGATATTTTGGAACGAGCATTACCTTTGTTTGACAAAATTGTGGTAGCAATTGGGCATAATTCGCAAAAAAAATACCTTTTTCCGCTCGAGCAGCGCTTGCAATTTATTGCCCAAACATTTAGCCACGAGCCCAAAATAGAAGTAACCGATTACACCGGTTTAACCATTCATTTTTGTCAACAAATAGGGGCAAATTATTTGCTGCGCGGTATTCGGTCGTCGGTTGATTTTGAGTATGAGCGCAACATCTCGCAGATGAACTTTGCGGTATCGAATAACCAAATCGAAACTATTTTTCTTATCTGCCAACCTGTTTACTCGCACATCAGCTCAACTATTGTGCGCGAGGTGCTAATTGGTAAAGGCAATGCCGAAGCCTTTTTACCACCCAAAGTGCGCGAATTGATTAGGCACGGCGAGTAATTGTAGCTGCAAAAGCGTGTTTAAGCGCCTCAAATAGCCCAAACATAACCATCTAAACCCTATAACTGATACCAAATTTTGGCAATTTATTTAGACAATGCCGCCACAACCCGCCTAGATGCAGACGTTTTGGCAGCCATGATGCCCTTACTTAACCGAACGGTACGGCAATCCATCATCAATACATGCCCTAGGGCGGCAAACACGTGCGGCTATTGAGCAGGCACGTAAGTTGGTGGCGCGATGTTTAAACGCATCGGTGGGCGAAGTGTTTTTTACTTCGTGCGGCACCGAGTCGAACAATATGGCACTAAATGGTGCAGTGCGCGATTGGGGCGTGCGGCACATCATCACCTCAAAACTCGAGCATCATTGTGTGCTACATAGCTCGCAATGGTTGGGCAAAACCACTGATGTGCAGGTGCATTATTTGCCTGTTTTGCCCAACGGACATTTGGACATGCAACACCTTGCCGACTTGTTAAAACAACTACAAACCGAGCCCAAATTGGTGTCGTTGATGCACGCCAATAACGAAATTGGCAACCTATTAAATCTAGATTTGGTGAGCCAATTGTGCCAACAATACAATGCGTATTTTCATACCGATACGGTGCAAACTATTGGTTATTATCCTATTGATGTGCAAAAAACGCACATTGATTTATTGAGCGGCTCGGGGCATAAGTTTCATGGACCAAAGGGTGTTGGTTTTATCTACATCAACAATAATCACCACATTAGCCCTTTGCTTTTGGGTGGCTCGCAAGAGCGCAACATGCGCGCAGGCACCGAAAATGTGCATAATATTGTTGGATTGGGCAAAGCCATTGAGTTGGCATATCAAACCTTAGACCAAACACAGGCGCACATCACACAGTTAAAAACACACCTAATTAAACACCTACAAACCGAAATACCCGATGTGTTGTTTAATGGCGATGCCCTTAATGCGCAACAATCGCACTATAAAATAGTAAATGCGGCATTTGCTCATCAGTCCGAAAGTGCTAGTTTGCTGTTGTTAAACCTCGATATAGCAGGTATTTGCACGTCGGGCGGTAGTGCTTGTAGCTCGGGGGTTGATGTGGGTTCGCATGTTTTAGAGGCGATAGACCCCACAAACGAGCGAGCCAATATTAGGTTTTCGTTCTCGAAATACAACACCCTTGAAGAGGTAGATATAACAATAGATAAACTGAAACAGATTTTGAGGGTTTGATGAACCACTTGTTTAACCATTAAACGTAATTTAAATATGCTTACCACCACCAAACAAAACCTAATAGCCGCCGAAAAAAAAGCGCAACTATTGTTCGACGAGATAGAAAAACGAGGCTTAATTGTTGCCCATAAAACCGAACGCCAACTAAATACCGAAATATTTGAGTTGGCTTTTGAACTATTTGGCATTGATAAATATTGGCATAAACGCATTGTAAGGGCAGGTGCAAACACCCTTTGTCCTTACCGCGAAAATCCACCCGATTTGGTCATTCAAGAAGACGATATTTTGTTTTTTGATTTTGGACCCGTTTTTGAAGACTGGGAAGCGGATTTTGGCAGAACTTATGTGCTTGGTAACGACCCCATAAAACATAAACTAAAAAACGATACAGAAGCTGCTTGGCACGAAACCAAAGCTTGGTTTGATACACAAACCCAACTAACAGGTGCCCAACTATATGCCTATACCCAAAATATAGCCACAAAATATGGCTGGACTTTTGGCGGCGAAATAGCAGGGCATTTAATTGGCAAGTTTCCGCACGAAAAATTAGCAGGCGATGAATTAGATAATTACGTGCATAGAAGCAACGATATAGACATGTTTTTGCCCGACAAAAGCGGAAATAAACGCGACTGGATTTTAGAAATTCATTTGGTAGATGTACAAAAACAAATTGGCGGCTTTTTTGAGCAATTATTGACCTAAATGTAGACATAAAATAGTTACCAGACTTCGTACTACCTTAAATTGTACCAACAGATGAAACCAACCAATATTTTCCCGTACACCCAAATAAGGGTTGCTCGCCCTACGCAAAGTCTCGAAAAAATTATCGAATTTTACTAACATGGGTGTGCATAATATCAGGAATGAATAAAAACACGTTACGTTTTCTAATTTTCATAAGGTGCTGATAATCAACATTTTAATTTTTAGGGTGCGGAAGATGAAGTGACTGTATAGTAAAATAAAAACAGCGGTATAGGCAAAGCCTGTACCGCTGTTTTGCATGCAATGACAATCTTATTTAAACTGAATATATACTAACAGATATTGCCAAAAATACCATGCTTAGTAAAAACAGTATGAGCATCAATCGCCAAATCCAGTTTATCCATATAAAATAAGGTATTTTTGCAATTGCCAACACCCCCATTGTTACGCCGCTAGTAGGGATAATTAAGTCGAAAAAGCCACTACCTAACTGATAAGCAAGCACGGCTACTTGTCGGCTAATGCCTAATAAATCGGCAAGTGGCGACATAATAGGCATAGTTAAAGCTGCCTGCCCTGAGCCCGAAGGTACAAAAAAGTTGATAAAACCTTGTACTACCAGCATAATTTGCACCGATGCATAAGTAGGTAAACCGTTCATACCCAATGCTACACTGTGTAGCAAACTATCAATTACTTTGCCATCTTGTAGGGTAATAAGTATGCTACGAGAAAATGCAATAATTAAGGCAGCCGATAACATATCTTTTGCTCCCGACTGAAATTTTTCGACCATTACCTCGGTTTTCATCCGCCCAACAACGGCTACTGCTACGCCAAGAGCCAAAAATAAAGCAGCTATTTCGGTAATATACCAATCCCATTTATTAACACCATATATTAATAATATCAAAGAAAATGCGAAAAAACAAAGAATGATTTTATGAGCAGTAGTAAATTCGTTGATAGGTTCGTTTTCGTTTATAGCTTCGGTACGATTTTCATATCCATATAATAAGCTATTTTGGGGATTTGATTGAACTTGCCGAGCATACCGCATAACATATACTATTGACACAAAAGTAAAAATAAACCATATAAATAAACGGTATTCCCAGCCACTAAAAGGAGGCAGCTCGGCAATACCTTGTGCAATACCTACTGTAAAAGGATTGAAAATAGCACCTGCAAAACCAATACCCGACCCCACAAATGGTATTGCCACACCTACCAAGGTATCATAACCTAGTTTATGAGCCAATGGAATACAGATAAGTATAAATACTAAACTCTCTTCGCTCATGCCAAAAGTACCGCCTGCCAACGAAAAAAGCAGCATCAACATAGGCACTATCCATTTTTTGTACTGCGGACGCTCATACGACCACCTTACCAAACGCTGCAAACCAGCATCTACTGCTCCCGAACCGTTTAGTATACCAAATGCCCCACCTACCAAAAGTACAAAACCAATAATTTCGGCAGCGGCTATAAAACCACGAATAGGTGTAGTAAACAACGCCCATAAACTTTGTGGATTAGAAGCTATATACCTAAACGAATTAGCTTGCACTACGCTACGCCCATTTATTTCTTGGCGCAGATACTCGCCTGCGGGCACTATCCATGTTAAAATAATTGCTAAAAACAATATAAAGGATATGATAACGAGTGTATCGGGTGCTTTTTTAAACATGAACTAATATGTTGAAAATGATTTAAAGTCAAATAAAGCATTTTTTTTAAAAATACTTTTAATTATATTGCTGAACTTTACGCATGCACTCTTATTAATATTTTTATTTAATATTAAATTTTTGCCCTTCGATATAAATACTTAAACGGAGTTTTTTAACACCCACCTTATTTTGCTTAGATTTAACAATGCCGCGCGGCTTCTTCGCCACCACTACGGCACTTTCGCCTACTACCTCCACCTGTTTATTGCGCACAATAATGGCTGTACTTTCGTCAATGCCAATACAAGTAAGTTTTGGAAAATCGATAACAGCAGACAACAACCTATTGTAGCGGCTGCGTTTAATAAAATGCTGGTCAATAACTACCTTGCTCACCAAGCCCATGCCCATAGTGGTTTCTAGGTTATCGTATCGTAATTTATCAAACGTTTCGGCATAAAGGGTATCTAAACGCTCATTACCAGTTATCATATATTGGCACATAACGGCTGCCCCTGCACTAGTGCCAGCAATAGTACTACCACTTTGGTAAGCCCTATGGATAGCTGTATAAATAGGAGTGTTTTTAACCACCGACATAAACCGGTTTTGGTCACCACCCGTTATGAAAATTAAGCGAGCGTGTTGCAACGAGTCTAACCATTTAAGGTCGTTGGCACGTTTGGCATCAAAATTAAGCATGGCAACGGGCTGCTCAATTATATCTTTAAACTGCTTATTTATATAATAAAAAGAACTATCTGGCTCTTCGCTTGCCATAGGCAATACCACAATATAGTCGTTTTTTTTCAAATCGGCAGTTGCTATTAATTGCTTTACCAGCGATACAGGACGTTTGCCACCGCCAATAATAAATAACTTTCCTTTGGGTTTTTGGGCATAAAGCAAAGTACTACTGCCTAAAAATAATAATAGGATAGCTGACAATAAATAATTGGTGTTACACACGTAAATAATTTGTAATTTTAATAATTAACAATACTGCGATTCAGGAACAATAACTTTAATTTATCATTCCACATCCCACCAAAAACGCGTTTGCATATTAGGTGCAGATGCCGGAAAATTAGCATTGTTTAGTTCTTCTTGTTCTGGATAAACCATACGACGTGGTATTTGCCCATTAGGATTTAGCGCCGTTGTGCCATTTGGGTTAGGTACAAGGGCAGGCAAGTTAGTGCGGCGATAATCAACCCAAGGCTGCGATTGTGTAAACAAAGCAATATACTTTTGGGTGATAATAGTGTTTAAATCGGTATCGGTATTACCTGTTAGTGTAGCATAGGTATTTATATAAGCATCAATAGTGGCATCGTTAACGGTATTATTGCTTATTTTTTTTATTGAGCTACGAACGGCATCACTTAGGGCAGTTTGGGCATTACCACCTGTGTTAAGTAAACACTCGGCTTCTATCAATTTTTGCTCTATATAGGTAACGTATGGCACCGCCGAAGCAATAGACCCATAATATTCGCCAACAATAGTATCTGCCGAAAATGGTTTTCGTTTAATTAAAAAAGTGCGGCGAGGGTCATCGTTCAGCAGGTTTTTGAAGTAACTATCTACCAACATATTAGGTGTTTCTTTGTAATATTGGTAAATAGGATTAGGTTCTGTGCTGGTATTGGGGTAAATATATTCCATATCATCTGACGATGAAGCCAAACCATTGCTTAGTAAAGGCAAAATTTGAGCATACACATCGGGGCGGCGTTTAGACAAATGCAACAAATAGCGCGCTTTAAGTGCTACCGCTGCTCGTTTCCAACTATTTAGGTCGCCACCATAAATAAGGTCATCGCTGCTTGGCGAGTATACACTTTCGGTAGCCGATAAGTCGGTAATGGCTAAATCCAATAAACCCTGTATTTGGTTGTATACCGTTTCCTGAGCATCGTATTTGGGGTTTAGGTTGTTTTTGTTTAGGGCTTCGCTATACGGTATGTCGCCCCACATTTCGGTAGTAGTGCCTAAAGCGTTTGCCATTAACACCCTTGCTACACCACTATAATGCGGCGATTGCGAGGCATTGGCTTGTGCAATAACGGTTTGTAGGTTAATAAGCGGACCATTGTAAATATCTTCCCAAACATAACCCACAAAAGTTTTACTTGGGTTGTAGTTCTCAATGTCTAGCTCTTGGGCAAATGCACCACGCGTGTGGTTACTAAAAATATTAGTATACCTAAATACTGCCCCACCTAATACATTAGCTAACTGGGCTTGAGCAGGTGGCAAAAGCGTGTTTAAAGGCACCTGAGTAGGGCTGTTGGGGTTGATATTGGTTTGGTCTAAGTTGCAACCATAACCTATAAAAAGAAATAGTGAAAATATTGATAAAAATATTTTTTTCATGTTTGATGTGTTTTTAAGAACGATAGATAACGCTAATTTGTTTAGCTGTTGCTATTACAGATAAAAGCGATGACCTTTACGGGTGATTAAAAATCGAACTTTAAGTTTATACCATAGCTACGTGTGCCGGGCATGTTAAAATAATCTACACCGCTACTATTGCCTGCACCCGAAAGGCTGGTTTCGGGGTCTATGCCCGAATAAGGCGTGAAAAGCAACAGATTACGGGCTGTTAAAGTAATAGCACAACCCGATAGTTTGCCTAATATTTTAGCAGGTAAGTTATACGTTAGGTTTAGCTCGCGGAGGCGCACCCACGAAGCATCTTCTATGCTTGCTTCGCTTACACCTGCCAACGGATAGCGCGAATAAAACTGCTCGTTTAGTTTAATAGGTATTGTATTGGCTTGCCCTGTACTTTGGCTTATGCCTTCCCAAACTATTTCTTCGTCCCGGTTTTCGGTGCTAATATGCGTACCATGATTTTTCATTACACCCGCAGTACCATTAAACATATCGCCACCTTGTTTTATATCCCACAAAAACGATAAGGCAAAGCCACGCCAATCTAAGTTGTTATTAATAGCTAAGATAAAATCAGGATTTGGATTGCCTACAATGCCACTATTGCTGGCTCTAATAGGATACCCTTGCTCATCTACCAATATATTTCCGTTGGTATCGCGTTGCCAAATACTGCCCCACAACATGCCATAAGGCTGCCCCACAATAGCCTGCGACGAGGTAGAGGCTAACCCATAGTTGCCCAATGCCAAATTGTCGGCTTTGCCATCAAGTGACACAACTTTGTTGCGATTGCGCGTAAAATTGAATTGCGTTTGCCACCCTAAACGATCCGATTTGCCATCGTCATCAAACCATTTTATGCTTAAGGTTGCCTCAATGCCCTGGTTATTTACTTCGCCCAAATTGGTGATTAAAGAACCATAACCCGTAGATGGAGCTACTGGTACCGGTAATATTTGCCCAACCGATGTGGCGTTATAATAAGTAATATCGAACTGAACACGGTTTTGTAAGAAGCGTAAATCTGTCCCAAATTCATAGCTGGACGTTTTTTCGGGTTGCAGATTGGGGTCGGCAATGCTACCATCGGGTCCATAAGAAAGTAAGCCTTGTGTAGCGCCTAAGTTGCTAAAATAGGTGCCTGTAGCATACGAAAATGGGGCACCATTGCCCACAATACCAAACGAAGCACGCAATTTGCCAAACGAAAATACCTTGTTTTCTAGTTTAAAGGCTTCGCTAAATACAAAACCTATACTTGTCGAGGGGTAAAAAAAGTTGTTTCGGTTGGGCGACAAGGTCGAAGTCCAGTCGTTACGACCCGTAAAATTCAAGAACAAATAATTGTTGTATCGCAGTGTCAAATCGGCATAAGCACCTATCAAACGGTCGCGGTCGGTGTAATCGTCGGTGCTTACGTCAAGGGTATTTATGTTAGCAATATCGTAAAAATTAGGCAATACAAAACCATAGCCTTCCGAGTCGTTGGTTCGTCGTAAATTGCTTTGATAGTTGTGTCCTACTACCAAAGTAGCATCAAACGATTTAGTTATTTTTTTTGATAAGCTTATTAAAAAGTCAGAGTTAAAGGTGCGCAAATTGGTGTTTTGCAGATAAATG
Source organism: Sphingobacteriales bacterium (assembly GCA_016718845.1). GTDB lineage: Bacteria > Bacteroidota > Bacteroidia > Chitinophagales > UBA2359 > JAEUUX01. Next base: position 25,047 of record JADKCK010000029.1, on the reverse strand, counting down.
CGCCCCGTGCCAAACTCGCTTGATGCATTGTCCCAATAGCCATTTACTAACTGGCTGTAGGTGTCTAAACCTGCTCGGTAGGTAAGCTTTAACCATTCGGTAGGGGTATAAACGGCTTCTGCATAGCCAATTAGTCGGTCTATTGTTTCTTTATTTTTGTTTTTATTGATAGACCAGTAGGGGTTATCGTATACATCCCAAAATTGGCGTTGGTCGCCATTAGGTAATTGGTAGGCAGTTGAGTCGTTTACTGGATTAGATGAGCCATTGGCTAAATCGAAGGTAATGGGTGCGCGCATCAAGCCCAACATAACACCCGATAGGTTGCTACCACGTTGCGCCCTGTCTCCACTACCTAATATATAATTTGCCGAGCCACTCAATTTTATTTTGGGCGATAATTTTAGGTCGCCAGTTAACCGTAAACTAGTACGACTATAAGCTGTGAGCGGCACAATACCTGTTTGGTCTACTCGCCCTAAAGACAGAGCAAAAGTAGCCATATCGTTTCCGCCGCGTATGCTTAGATTGTGGTTAAATGTGCTACCTATTTGAAAAAAATTACCCGAATTATCATAAGGCACCACTAGCTGTTCGGTAGCAGAAGGGTCGTTGTATTTTACAATATTGCCATTAGGGTCGTAGGGTGAGTTAGTCGAGCCGTCGTATCGAAGTGAATCTACAAGGCTCCCCAACTAGTACGCACGGCTAAAGGCGGAGCGTAGTTGCCATTAGTACCTTGCGAGTAGCTTTGTTGCATTTGGGGCAGTTTGTTTACCTCATCGAAGGTGGCAGTAGAAGACAAAGATACCTGTAATTTACCAGCTTTACCTTTTTTAGTGGTGATAATAACAGCACCATTAGCAGCTCTAATGCCGTATAAGGCGGTTGCTGGCACGCCCTTTAAAATGGTTATATTTTCTATATCGTCGGGGTTAATATCAATAGCTCGGTTAGCTTGGTCGGTAAAATTAGAACCGCTATAGCTGTTATCTATAGGTATACCATCAATAACAAATAGGGCTTCGTTGCTACCACCAATAGAACTGTTGCCACGTATGCGGATAGCCGCCGATGCACCCGGACTGCCAGACGCCGACAATACCTGCACGCCGGATACTTTTCCGCTTAGGGCGCTAACAACATTGGTCTGACGCGATTTTTCGAGCGATTCGGCATTTACATCTTGCACACTGTAACCTATTTCTTTTTTATCGCGCCTAATGCCAACTGCCGTTACAATTACTTCTTTCATCACTTCAACGTTTTCGGATAAGGTAAGATTGATACTAATACGATTGCCAATAGCTACTGTCTGTGGAGCGTATCCAACATAAGTAAATAACAGCGAATCGATACTCATAGCGGCATTAGGTACGGCTATTTCGTATCGTCCGTCAAGGTCGCTAACCGTTCCAATGCTAGTGCCTTTTAGTAAAATGCTTACACCTACCAAAGGTTCGCTTTCCGACGATACCGTGCCACTTACCAAGGTAGTTTGAGCCAATAATGCCGAACTAAAATTTAGTAGCAAAAAAACAAAGAAGAAATAAATTGTTGTTTTCAAAAAGTACATAGCTTTAACCATACTAAATAATTAATTTTAAAGTAGCATTGAAAATAAAAGCCAAAAATAGGTAGTTTAGGCACCGTATCATTACAATTTGGCATTTAAATGCACTTTTGTAAAGATTTTTTTATCTTTTGTTAATAAAAAATAACCACACAAACTTTTCGAGCTAAATTTGTACTTAAAACAACTATATTTGTACTCAAAAATAACTAAATGTACTAAAAATTTAATTACTTATGCTTCGACTATTACCAATTTTAGTTTCTTTTTTATTACTTGGCTGCTTATCAACACCCGTTATGGCACAACAAGTAAACTATTCTGATGATTTTAGCGATGGTAACTTAGATGGTTATACGCTATTTAACATAGATGGTTTAACCCCCGATGACCCCGATTTAGCAACCATGGCAGACAGTGCTTGGACAGTGAAAACCATTACAGCACAAGGCTATACAGGAGGCAATGCTGCTTTTGCGGTGTCGTGGTATGTAGGCGATGTTGGTCCATCGGACGATTGGTTAATTACGCCTGCTATTACTGTAGGTACTGGTGGCACGCTATCTTGGAAAGCACTCGCTATTACATCAAGCGGCATTTACCGCGACCGCTACCAAGTATTTGTTGCCGATGCACCTACCCTTGATGCGTTTAGCTTTACGGCTCCTTTATTTGATACCTCAGACTCGGGCGAAGTAGCTACGCCTATTATGCGTACCCTTGATTTATCGGCTTATGCTGGGCAAACTATTTATGTGGGCTTTCGCGACTATACCCTGCCCTATAACCCACCTACATCGGTAGGCGGAAACGAGCTAATTATTGACGATATTACGGTAACTTCAACAGCCGTTGGTTTCCAACAAACATCATTAAACTTAACCAACTTAAGTGTTTCACCCAACCCAGCTACTAATGGCATAGTAAAAATTGACTTTGCTACAGCCACAGTCGATAATTATTTTTTAGAAGTGCTTGATGTAAGCGGTAAAATAGTTTATCGCCAACAGTTGGGTAATTTGACCATCGGTACACACCAATACAACCTCAACCTAGACCAGTTGGTAGCAGGCAATTATATGTTGCACTTGTTAGGAAGCCAACAAAATGTGTGTACAAAATTGATAGTCAAATAGTTAAACTACCTAAAAATTTGTTGTAGCTAACGCTCGTAACCCATCCAAAACAAGTAATTCCGTTGAACAATAACGTTTAACGGAATTATTTTTGGGGCACGTTCCTAAAATTGGGCATGTTGCTAAAATAAGGATTTGCCAACACTAAGATGTACACGCAGTTTTTATTTTTATAATATTTATAGCTATTTTAAAAGCACACCCCTTTTTTGCAACCACCTCTTTGTTTGTTTCCATTTTTTAGCTGTATCTTTGCAACGAATAAAACCAAACAACCAAATGAAAATTATGCTAAATTATACACCAAAAATGCACCTAAAATACCTACTTATTATGCTTATTATATCTAACAACGCTGCCTTTGGGCAAACTTTTGATATTCAGGGACACCGAGGTTGCAGAGGTTTGCTGCCCGAAAACACCATCGAGGCAATGTTACATGCCATTGATTTGGGCGTTACTACCTTAGAGTTAGATGTAGTTATTTCGGGTGATAAACAAGTAGTGGTGTCGCACGAGCCATTTTTGTCGAGCGAGATTTGTTTGGATAAAGAGGGAAACGAAATAAACCCCGATAACGAAAAAACTTTTAATTTGTACCAAATGAACTACAACGACATTAAACAATGCGATTGTGGCTCAAAAATACACGAAAGGTTTCCAAATCAAACCAAACTTAAAACGTACAAACCACTTTTAACCGAGTTGATAGACAAAGTAGAGGCTTATGTGGACAAAAAATACCCCAACAAAACCCTGTTTTACAACATAGAAACCAAATGTACGCCACAAACCGATGATGTTTTTCATCCAAAACCTGACGAATTTGTAGATTTATTGATGGATATTATCCAACAAAAAGGCATAGCTCAAAGGGTATTTATTCAGTCGTTTGATGTGCGTAGTTTGCAATATCTGCACCAAAAACACCCCCAAATAAAAACCGTTTTGTTGGTCGAAAACGAGGATTCGTTGAGCAAAAACCTTAAAACTTTGGGTTATTTGCCACACACTTACAGCCCTTATTACCCCTTGGTAACGCCACAAATGGTAAAATATTTGCACAAAAAAGGCGTAAAAATTGTGCCTTGGACAGTTAACGAACCTACCGATATGCAAAAACTGATAGCACTAAACATAGATGGTTTAATTAGCGATTATCCAAATAGGTATTTCGATTTGCTGCAAAATAATAATACAAACAGCGCCCCAAAACTCGACATAAACGTGGTATGTAGCAACAAAAATGGTAATACTTTTAGCATCGAAACACAAAATAACCAACCACTAATTGTGTTTGATAGCCCCGCAGGTTACGGTAAAGCTACTATTGAGGTAAAAAATGTGGAACAAGCTATTAGGTGTATCTGGAATTTTGATAAATTAGAGGGATTTTCGATATACCTAAATCCAAACCAAAGTATTAGTTTTTTTGAATACGAGGGCAAAATGGAAAAGACTATAAAAAACGATAATCCAAACAATGAAAACCAACTATTGCAAAATATAAGTATAGAAATAGTGAAAAACAACAATGCCAGCAAGCGAAAAAATGACTACGTACTGCATCTGCCCAAAGAATTTTTAACAAAATTTGCCACTTTTGATGTGCAATGGATTGATTATTATAGGTAGTTGTTAGCAGTATTTTTGCCAACGTTAAACATTATACACCACATAGTTGTTGTATAAAGGTACTAACTTAACCCCCAAAGTATGAAAAAGAGCATGATTGTTGTTGTAATTGTTTTAACGTTATTTATTTTCCTTACCCAAACGTATAGTATTATGGCTAGCCGAAAAACCGAAGAGCAAAAATACAAAGTGGTGCATAGCGAAAAAGATTTTGAAATCCGATTTTATCCCGCTACTACTATTGCCACTGTTTACTCAAGCGTGCATAGCTACCGAGAACTATCTGGCTCGGGTTTCCGAAAATTAGCAGGCTATATTTTTGGTGGCAACGAGTCGGATACGCAAATTGCTATGACTGCACCCGTACACATGGACATCAACGACTCGGTTTCGTCGATGAGTTTTGTGATGCCCTCGGGTTATACCCAAGAAAATTTGCCTAAACCAAAAGATGCAAAAATAAACATCCAAAAAACAAGCGACGAATATGTAGCCGCTATCAGATTTGGCGGTTTTGCATCGGATAAGGACATTGAACGCTACTCGGAAAAGCTAAAAAAACTGTTGGACGAAAAAAACATACGCTACACAGGTAATTTCCGGTATTTGGGCTACAACCCACCGTTTCAGCTAATTGGCAGACGAAACGAAATTATTGTAACCGTTGATTGGAGCGAAAAATAAGCAAACTTTGGCGTAACGGCATAAAAAAAATCCTCTTCATTTTTTTGAAGGGGATTTTTTGTGTTGATTTATGTGTGGGTATTAGGTAATTTTGTGGGTAAACTGCGCAAGCCAAAGAGCGGCGTGAAGTCCGCCAATTGTAGGCTGTGGTGTTTGGGTAGACAGAAAACTGTAACAATAGAGGATGTGATTTGGAGTTGAGGTAGGGCATATTTTTCCCCAAAAAAAATTTCAAAAGCTGTTTGGGGTTTGCTTGTAATGGTGCTAACCAGTTATTTTTATGGATTTAGTTGCTCAATACTTCGTCTATTGCCTCTAAGATGGTGCGGCAGGCGTATTCTATTTGTGGTTCGGTGATGATAAGCGGCGGGGCGATGCGCATACAATTATCGGCAAACAAGAACCAGTCGGTGATAACACCTTTTTCGATACAGCGGTCGATGATGCGTTTGTTTAGCTCAAAGTTGGCAAATTCGACTGCCATTAACAAGCCAAAACTACGCACGCTTTTAATGGCATGGTGTACCAATAAATGCCTAAAAAGTTGTTCTTTGTTTTTTACTTGGCTTATATAATCTTCGGTAAGTAGTACTTTTAGGGTTGCCAAACTTGCAGAGCAGCAAACAGCATTGCCGCCAAAAGTGGTAATATGCCCCAATACAGGGTTGTGGCTTAGTACCGACATAATGCGTTTATTGGCAACAAAAGCACCCAAGGGCAAGCCGCCACCAAAGCCTTTTGCCAACAATAAAATATCGGGCACAATGCCCAATTGCTCAAAAGCAAATAGGGTTCCGGTGCGTCCGTAGCCTGTTTGTATTTCGTCGAGTATTAGCAGTGTACCTGTTTCGAGGCAGCGAGCGCGCAGGTGTTGCAAAAAGTTGTTTTGGGGTACAATTACACCTGCTTCTGCTTGTATTGGTTCGACGATTACGGCGGCGGTGCGCTCGGTAATGTGTTGTAAATCTGCTATGTTATTAAAGCGTAGGTGGCGTATATCGGGCAATAGTGGGCGGTAGTTTTGTGTATGGTAGTCGCTACTCATTAGGCTAAGTGCGCCTTGTGTGCTGCCATGATAAGCGTTTTGGAAGCTAATTAGCTCGGTTCGGTTGGTGTATCGTTTGGCTAATTTCATGGCTCCTTCGGTGGCTTCGGTGCCAGAGTTCACAAAATAAACGCTGTCGAGGGTGCGCGGCAGCGAGCTAACTAGCAGTTTGGCTAGTTCTACTTGTGGGCTGTAAACATATTCGCCGTATACCATTAGGTGCATATAACGAGTTACTTGTTCGTGTATTGCCTCTACTACTACGGGGTAGCAATGCCCCAAATTGCTAACGCTAATACCTGCAATTAGGTCTATGTAAATGGTGCCTTTGGTGTCGGCAAGGTACACCCCGTCGGCTTGCTCAATTTCGAGGAGCAGCGGGGCATCGCTCGTTTGGGCAATATGTCGTAAAAAAAGTTGTCGTTGTGTCATAGAAGTGCAAAGGTAGGGATATTGTTCGAGATTTTGATACAATTTGACGATAAATTTTAGTGTGGTTTATGTATTGGAGCATCAACCAAAAAAAAAATCCGCCAACAACTAAGATGGCGGATTTTTTTAGCATATTTATTAAACACTAAGCATTGTAATATTGTTTAATTAGTGTAGCTATTTGTGTGTATTGGTCGGGGGTAAAAGATGCTCGTGTTTTGGTAAAGTTGAGGTCGTCGGTGCCGTGGCTGGTCATGGGTATTAGGTGTATGTGTGCATGAGGTACTTCTAAACCAATAACTGTAACGCCAATACGTAGGCACGGAATAGCTTTTTCTATGGCTTTTGCTACACCTTTGGCAAATACCATCATATTGCCTAATTCGGCATCGGGCATATCAAAAAGGTAGTCGGTTTCGTTTTTAGGCACTATAAGGGTATGCCCTGCTGCAAGCGGGTTTATGTCTAAAAAGGCAAAAAAGTGTTCGTTTTCGGCAATTTTGTGGCAAGGTATTTCGCCGGCTATGATACGAGAAAAAATACTTGGCATGAGGGAAATGGTGAAAGAGTGAAAGAGTGATGTGGTGAAGGAGTGATGTGGAGATGTGGTGATGCGGCGATGTGGTGATGCGGCGAAGCAGCGATGTGGCGAAGGAACTAACAAACTTGCGAACAGCCTGTAGCGGACAGCTTGTAGCAGACAGCCTCTTAACGCGATACTTCTAATACTTCCAAATCCATGGCTCCCGACGGAACTTGTATCGTGACAACATCGCCTACCATTTTACCCAACAAACCTTGGGCTATAGGTGTGCTGATAGATATTTTACCTTGTTTTAGGTCGGCTTCTTTATCGGTTACAATCATATAATCTATAACCTTATTGAATTTTAAATTTTTGAGTTTTACTTTCGATAAAATCATGATTTTAGAAACATCTAATTTGCTTTCGTCCAATAGGCGCGCCATGCCTAATTCGGTTTCTAGGTGCGAGATTTTCATCTCTAACATTCCTTGGGCATCTTTTGCTGCATCATATTCGGCATTTTCCGATAAGTCGCCTTTTTCGCGTGCTTCTTGTAGTGCGGCGGCAACATCGGCTCGTCCTTTGGTTTTTAGTGTTTGTAGTTCTTGTTTTAGATTGTCTAAACCTTCGGGTGTGAAATATTTAATGGTCATGTGTATTTTTTTTTAAGTGAACAGATAAAAGAAACCACCGACACATACTTGTATAAGTTTGCATCGAATAGTTAAACGTTAGAAAATAAAAAAGATGTTTAAACAAGTAGCAAAAATAGCGCTGTTTTAGTTGGGATAATTGAGCTTTGAGCAACGAGAGGAATTGCTTTTTTTGTGCCTTGTTTGGTAGATATGTGGTGTGCTTTTATTGTTTGATTGTTATGGATGTTGAAAGATATTTTTTTGATTTGTAAAGATTTGTGTCAGTTAAAAAACAAAACCAATACGGGGGTGTTTGTTTTAACTGCCTATAAAACACTTTATTAGGTAAAAAAGTTCTTTGCTTACAACGATTGTTGGCAACATTTTATTACACAAAATGCTTGTTGCAAAACAATAAATTATTGGCTTATTTAACGACATCAAAAAATAGACATCCAAAGCCTTTTCAGGTCACTTTGGATGTCTTTTTGTACAATTCTTGCCCGCCGCAAAGATACGCACACTTTTTGAATTAACCAACACTTTGTGCCAATAATCCACAAATTTTATTTACCATTAAGTATTGTTGCCAATATTAAGGTATTTGCAAGATAACAAACTAGGATAGCAGGATTTACGAATGATTAATTATTTCTTATTTTCGTACATAACTGTATGTTGGAAAAATTTTAATATACTTCGCCCTTGATTGTTACTGAACTCCATCAATTATTCAACAATTATCGTACCAAAATAACAAAACCTTTTTTAGTGATGGTTTCGTTGGTGGTGGTAGTAATAACGGCATAATAGGTGTAGGTGCCAACGGGTAGATTTTGCCTTTTTGTGTGCCGTCCCAGCCTATTTGTGGATTATTGGTTTCAAAAATGGGGGTGCCCCAACGGTCAAATAATTTTAGGTTTAGACTTAAAACATCGTTGCCGGTCACTTTAAACTCGTCGTTTGTGCCATCGTTGTTTGGCGAAAAGGCGTTGGGTATCAATATTGCTTTTATGCTTTGCACTGCAAATATTACGCTAAGTGTGCCATTGGCGTTTGGTACAAAACTAAATGCGGCATTGTTGGTGTTAAGCCCCTCGATGCTGGTTTGCCATTCAACAAAGGTAAAGCCAGCGGCGGCAAGAGCAGCAAGGTTAAGCGTATCGCCCTGTGTAAGGGTAATGGTATAAGGCGATGTATTAATGATTTGCCCATTTACCGAGATACTTCCTTGTTGTGCATCGCCAATTACTATAGTAATGGTATACGTTGGCACAATGGGTATTTCGGTGAATATTGCCGTAACATTTAGGTTGTTGGTGGGTACAAAGTTAAGGGTGGTGTTTGTAGTATTCGATAGGCTTTGACCTACAATTTGCCAGCTATCAAATTGGTAGCCTGCGGCTGCCAAGGCGCTCAAATCTAAAGGGGTGCCTTGTGGTAAGGTTATCGAGTAGGGTAGGGGAGATGCGCTTGTTCCGTTGGCAGTTACGTTGCCGCTGCCTTGTACCTCAATAGTAATGGTGTAGGTGGGTATGGGCAGTTGGTTAAGGTGCAGGGTAATGGTGTCGTTGGCGCTTGTGTTAAACACCACACTCGAGTCGTTGTTGCTCGGAAACAGTAAACTGTTGGTTGCCTCCCAATAAGCAAACTCGTAGCCAGCAGCAGGTATTGCCGATAGGTTTACGTTGGTATTTATGTCGTAGGATTGTGTGTAGGGGTAACTCAACAAATTGTTACCATTTAGGTTTATGTTACCACCGCCCGTTGGTTCTACAATATAGGTAATGCCGTATACTATAGGTGTAAAATGCACGGTCAATGTATCGTTTTGGGTGATGGTAAAACTACCATCGGGCAAAATGGTGTGGTTGTTTAGTTCGTATCCATCAAAAGTAAAGTTCCATTGGGGGGTGGTAAGTAGCGTAACAAGGTCGTTGGCATTAAGGGTAATGGTTGTGGGCGATGCGGTAATTGCTTCGCCATTTACGGCAAGGGTTCCACCAGTTGGGTTATCTATTATAATAGTTAGTGTAACTGGATTAAGGAATTTAAAATGGGCGATGAGGGTATCAGTGGTGGTCATGCCAAACGATGCTACTGCCGATGTATTGTCGGGTAAAACGGTGTGGTTGTTCATCTCCCAATAATCAAAAACCCAGCCTGTTTGTGGCGTAGCGCTCATATTTACCGATATATCGCCAAAATAATCGCCTGTAAAAGGATAGTTTTGTAGCTCTAAAGTGTTTAAAGTTACATTACCCGACAAGGGCGGCTCAACAACAACCGTTAGCGGAAATGGGCCTGTTACGTCGTAGCAATCAACAATGCCTTGGTCTATAACGGTGCAGCGGGTTTCTATAAAATCGCGTATGTCTTGCACATTACCTTGCCATTCAGCCATACTACCCCCCCAACGAGCAATGTGTTCGGGCATTTCGGGTTCTAGGCGTGCCACCATTTGGTTGAGCAAATTAAGCATAAAATCGCACGAAAAAACGGTATTATTTAGCTCGGCATACCTATTAATATACATAGACATAAACTGCTCGTTGTTCAACAATGCCGAAAACATACCTATTTGTTGCTCGGGGTCGCTAAGTTGCGGCGACTCTACGTTGCAGGGGTCGGCATTAGGGCTTTGGTCGGGTATGCCCGTGTAGTTCACATAATGACCAAAGGTTGCATCCATGTCCCAAAGGGTGTAGCGCCAGCGCACTTGGTTATCGGTGCTGTGCCACCAAGCGGTGTTGTAGTTTAACCAGTCGGCACATACCACATGTCCATTCAGTGTTACATAATCAATAAGGCTAAGTGGGTCTAGGCGCTCGGTTACGTAGGCATAATTGGCATCGTTACTCATGTCGTTGTTAAGCACAAAAGTACGCAAGTCGTCCCAAGCATCAAAGGTTCCGTAGGCGTTCCATGTCCCTCCCCATGTTTGGATATAATCAATATCATACTCGCCTTTATCGTAATAATGGTCGGTGAAATCCGAGTCGTCTACTTTTTCGCGTATTTCGTACACGCCCCAATATTGACCGTTTACATATAATACGCAAGGTTCATAAGAACGTTCATCGAGGTTTAAATTACCTACTTGCGATAGTTGCTGTACAAAAGCATCGCGTATGTGTGCTCCACCGCCTTCAAAGGGGTAGTTATCGCTAGCTGCTGCTTTGAGTATCAATCGTTGAAACTCGTCGCGGTTAGTAGGTCGAAAATATTTCATCGTCAATATCGTTATCATAACCAAACTCGTCGCGGGTAATATAGTCTATGCCGCGTTGTGGATACCCCCACGAGTCGTTGCCGTGTTTGTTAAATTCGCCAATGGCTTCGTCTTGTAGTTCAAGGTTGGCATTAAACAGCTCAAAAGCTCCTGCTGGTTGAATGTTGAGGTTGCCATTGATGAGGTTGTCTACTTGGTCGCCGCTAACAGATATAACAGGTATGGTATGCGATACGTTAATAAGATACGTATTGGTTTCCATAAAGCTGCGTAAAAGGCTGGCATCGGTGCTTATAACAATGGCTTTAACTACTTGGGTGTTGGTAACATCAAAAGCGCCTGTATATAAGGTAGATGCGTTGGTAGGTGTGTTGCCGTTGGTGGTGTAATAGATACTGGCGGTGGGGTCGGCGCAAGTAATGGTAACAGATACGGTAGCGGCATAGCCCCCCGACGAGGGTTCAATGTCGGGTGTTGGGGCAAATCCATTGTAAAATTCGGTGGCAGGTCCGTTGGCAGCATTAGGGCTTGGGTCGGTAAAAACGCCCCAAGTAGCCGAGCCGTCGGTTTGTCTGCCCCTCGACATATTGGCTCGGGTGGGTGTAATATGCACCGAGTCGATGATAACACCCGTTGGGCTAGCAAACACCACATACTCGTTATTTATGGTTTGCGTTAGTTTAAAATTGGTGTGCAAATTGCCGCCGCTATTTTCGTTTCTGTTCGATGCCCAAATAAGTCTATATCCATTAGCAGCAATAGTTGCACCTGTTGGTATTTGCCATTTAGTTGGATTGCCAGCCTTATCGCTCAAATAATACCCCGACAAATCGACAGCCGAGCCAGATGTATTGTACAACTCAATCCAGTCTTCGTTTTCTCCGTAATTATCGGTGTTTATGTTTCGGTTGGCACACGAAAACTCGTTTATAACTACTTGTGCCGACAACGAAACTGGAAGTAATAAGAGGATAATTAAAGCTAAATTTGTTAATCGTATTGTCATTATTGGTTATTTTTTTCTTTGATGAAGATTGATTGATTTGGGCTAATTATGCTGCAAAGTTAGGTATTTTTGCCCAAAGTGTTGAAATACATTTTAAGGCTATTTCCGAACATTTTTATTTGGGTTTAACTAAATTAATTTACCGTTTGGCTAATTTATACTTTGATAGTCGGTAGTTATAAAAAATAAAAAAAAGTATTTTATTTTTAAATTTAATCTTTTTTTGTTTTTTTTCAACCAATATACCGCAATTTGTTAAATTTTGACAATTTTAGGTCAAAATATTTGGTAAATTTATCAAAACCCCCTATCTTTAACCTTTCGTAAAGGCAAAAAACTTTTGTTTGAAAAAAAAATTTGATAATTTGGAAAAAAAAGAGCCAATATATACCACTTTACTTTCAATTGCGCTTACATTTGTACGATTTTTAAAGAAACACTTTTTCTGTCGTATTGTTTAGCAATTGTATTAGCTAAATAGGCTCAATAAAGCATATAATCCAGCAAAAAACATCCCCAAAACACATCAAAACAACATTTTTTGCGTTTTATACACCTAAAACAAGCAGAATTTTTGATTTTACTACCAATGTTGTCAAATAATGCCGTATATTTGCTCCAAAGTTGGCGGTATATCTTAACAATGCACCGCCAAAAGGTTTATTTAACCTAAAAATTAACTAATATCCCCCTGTTCTAATTAAATATAGTTTATAAACTTGTAAATAATTATCAATATGAAGTTGCACTTCAACCCTATTTGCCTTAAAGCTACTATTGCAGTAGTATTGTTATCGTTTTTGGGCATTGCTCAGGCTACGGCAGGTACTGTTAATCTGCGTTTTGCCAATAGCAATTGCACCGGCACGCAGTATTGCACCACTGTACAAATGCAAGCAAGCACTGGCTCGCTCAAAGTTGGAAACGGCACGGTATTTTTTTCGTACAATACCCAGTCTATCGCTAACCCCACTTTCACGGCACTTAATTTTGATAGTGCCGATGGATACGGTTTCGCCCCACAGTTTTTTAGCCTCGAAACAGGCAACTCTGGCGAGGGTAACTACAATATATTGTTAGGCTCGGCGGCAGGTAGCCCTAGCTTATCAGTTACCACCGAGTGGGTAGATGTTGCCCAGTTTTGTTTTACAGTTGTAAGCACAGCGCAAACACCTAACTTGCAATTTGTAAATACCTACACAGGCTTTAACAGCGAAGCTAATGCTCCTGCTTCGTCGCATACATTAGGTACAACTACTGGCAATAATGCCTCTTTTGCTTGCTCAACAGCAGCTACTGTTCAGCTAAAAGTTTTCTTAGAAGGACCATTTAGTGTAGCCAACCTAAATATGAACAAAGCACTAAACACAGGTGGCAACATACCTCTTACCCAACCATACACTGGCGCTCCGTATAACTACAACGGCGGCGAGTCAATTGCAACTGTGCCTACCGAAATGGTAGATTGGGTATTAGTACAAGCATCTAACGACCCCAATAATACCTCTAATAGCGACATAGTAGCTACCAAAGCAGCTATATTGCTAACCAATGGTAGCATTGTAAACACCGATGGCTCAACACTTTCGTTTAGCGGATTGTCGGGCAATAACTATTATTTTATTGTACGCCACCGCAATCACTTGGCTGTAGTAACACCCACATCGGTAACTATACCAACAGCAGCCGTAGTTGATTTAACTACAAGTACCCAAACTTTTGCAAGCGTACAACAAACCAAACAAATGGGTACAACAGGTATTTACGCCATGAAAGCAGGTAATGGCGATGGTAATATGACCATTAATATTGCCGACCGTAATGCCGTTTGGAGACCACAAAACTCTTTGTTAGGTTATAGAACGGGCGACTACGACATGAACGGTAACGTAAACGTAGCAGACAGAAACGCTAAATGGCGTGTTAACAACGGACAATTTGGTGTTACTTCTATCGCTCCCTAATAGCTTATTTATTTGAGCAAAAAGATGCCATTTATTCTGTCGATGAAAAACCAACGAAAGATAATCATTTTCATTTGCTCAATAATCATCCACAAAATTATCTAATTAATAAATAAACAAAAAGTTATGAATTTGAAAAAATTCTTTACACTTTTGGTATTACTGTTAAGCTGTGGCTTTATACAAAACGCCATTGGTCAGAACACAAGTACCATACAGTTTGCCAATCCTAACACAACTTGTAATGGAGCTACGCCCACACAATTTTGCATTGATGTAACATTGCAAAGTGCCGGAGCTGCTTACAATACCGAGGGTTGGGCAACATTCGTGAATTACAACACAGCCGTGTTGGGCGCTCCTACAGTTACGGTTAATTCGGCGTTTAGTACAACAGATTATAACACAGCTGTCAATATCAGCACACCAGGTGTTATTAATGCTAGTTGCGAACACCTTACCGCCGTTTTCGCTTCTATCACCTCGGCACCCGTTGTTGCCTACACTGCTTGCTTCCCTGTAGTGGCAGCCGGCGACCCAGGCATGAGCTTTAACAACAGTTTAGGCTTTACACTTATTTACGACCAAGATTTCGCCGAGGTACCCTTGGATCCAACTCCTGGTCCGTTTAACACACCAGTTGCATGTGCTGTTGATCCTTGCGCTGGCGTAAACATTACCGTAGATGCAGGTTATAACTGCGTTGATGGGGTGGCTACCTTAGACATAACCAACCCAAGTTTTGACCTAACCTACACCATTGATGGCATTGAGGTAGTAAATGGCGATGTATTGCAAGATGGCGAAACTTATTTCGTTATCGGAACCGATGCCAATGGCTGTGCGGGTGCATCATCGGCTATTAACGTAGATTGCCCACCAATCGTTGACCCATGCTTAGGTGTTGGTCCTATCACCGCAACGGCTTCGTATAGCTGTAATGGCGGTGGATTAAGCCTTAATATTAGCGGCGGTACAGGTGCCTACACAACCAGCCTTGCTGCAGGTGCTACACTTGCAGATGGTAATTATACTGTTACCATAAGTGATAATGGCGTTTGTGACGTAGCCGATGCCACTGCTGCATTAACCGTTGATTGCCCAACTGACCCATGTGCTGGCATAGCTGTTCCTATCAGTGCAGGTTACAACTGTATTGATGGCGTAGCTACCTTGATTATCGAAAACCCAGATGCTACTTTAGATTATACATACGATGGCGGCGGTGTTGCTGCTAATGGCGATGTATTAACGGACGGTGCATCTTATATTATTGTAGTTACTAACGCCGATGGTTGTACCGACTCTGATAATATTGGTGTGGTAGATTGCCCAGCAATTGACCCATGTGCAGGCGTACTTGTTCCAGTAAGCCCAGGCTACGACTGTACTAATGGCGTGGCTACCTTAGTTATCAACAACCCAGATGCTACATTAGATTATACTTATGCTGGCGGTGGCGCTGCTGCTACTGGCGATGTATTAACTGATGGTGTAACCTACACCATTGTGGCTACTAACGCCGATGGCTGTAGCGATTCTGACAGCACTGGTCCAGTAGATTGCCCACCAGTTGACCCATGTGCAGGTGTGGCTGTTCCTATCAGTGCAGGTTACAACTGTATTGATGGCGTAGCTACCTTGATTATCGAAAACCCAGATGCTACATTAGATTATACTTATGCTGGCGGCGGAGCTGCTGCTAATGGCGATGTATTAATGGACGGTGCATCTTATATTATTGTAGTTACTAACGCCGATGGTTGTACCGACTCTGATAATATTGGTGTGGTAGATTGCCCAGCAATTGACCCATGTGCAGGCGTACTTATTCCAGTAAGCCCAGGCTACGACTGTACCGATGGCGTAGCTACCTTAGTTATCAACAACCAAGATTTCCAATTTGATTATACTTACGCTGGCGGCGGCGCTGCTGCAACTGGCGATGTATTAACTGACGGTGTAACCTATACCATTGTGGCTACTAACGCCGATGGCTGTAGCGATTCTGACAGCACAGGTCCAGTAGATTGCCCTGGACTTGACCCATGCGCAGGCGTAACTATTACTGTAGATGCATCTTATGGCTGCGAAAACGGAGTAGCTACCCTAATCTTGAATAACCAAGATGGTGTCGCCTATACCTATGGCGATGGCTCTACAGCAAGCAATGGCGATTCAGTAATGGACGGCATGACTTACACCATTACAGGTACTAACGCCAATGGTTGCACTGGCTCAATAGATGTTACCGTTGATTGCCCAATTATAGTTGACCCATGTGCAGGCGTAACTATTAACGTAACTGCCTCGTACAATTGTGTATCAGGTTTGGGTGTTAGTGCCACAGGTGGTACTGCTCCGTATACCTTTGTTATAAACGGTAACGTGGTAAGTAATGGCACTATATTAGCAAATGGCACCTATACAATTACTGCTGAAGATGCCAATGGTTGCATAAGCAATCAAGAGGTGACAGCTAACTGCTCGGGTTGTACTAACCCACCTGTGGTAGCTTTGGTTCCACCAGCTACTGCTGTTTGTAACAGCCTTAGCGAAGGTAACACTACCTTTAACTTAAACACATTATTAGGCACAAGTACACCAGGTGGTGTATGGTCGGGTACAGGCGTAACGGGTAACACATTTAGCGGTGCTGGTTTAGCTACTGGTGGCTATGTAATTACTTACTCAATTGCTGCCGCTGGCGAATGTCCTGCTGTATCAGGCACACGTACTATGTTTGTAACCGATTGCGACCCTGCCCCAACAGCAGTATCCGACTTTATTGCCGTTGAACCCGGTACTACCTTAGTTACCGTAAACGTAATAAACAACGATAGCGACAACGGAGCCATCATCTTAACAGGTGCAACTGTTAACCCAGCTAATGGTACAGTAGCAGTTAATGGTGGTAACGTAATTTATACTCCGTCGGCTGGTGCAACAGGTAGCATTACTATTACTTATACTATCCAAGACAACGCAGGTCAAACCTCAACAGGTACTTTAACTGTATTGTTTAGTGGCTGTTTGGCAAATGCAGGTTCTATTGATTTAGTATCTAACTTTGTAGGCGAAGACGATAAATTTGTTTATTGCGATGATGCATCTATCTTTGTATTACAATCATCTCCGTTTAACGACGATAACGACTTTACCCAAGTATATGTGGTTACAGATACTTTAGGTAATATTGCTGCTATCCATACAGGCTCACCTATCCCTGCACCAGCACCGGGTATCTGGCAAGTATGTGCCGTAAATTACGAAGATGGTAACATTACAGGTTTAAACGTTGGTGCTAATACCAACAACTTAAGCGGTTGCTACTCAATAAACTGCGCCGATAAATTCTTGATACTTAACCCTATCGTTGTTACTCATACCATTGAATACGATGGTCCAGACCAAATCGTACACTTCCAAATTACAGGTGGTTACCCAACCTATAGTGGTTTTGGTGGATATTCGGTAAGCTGGCCTCCATTTAATGCCGTATACGACCCAGAGTTAGGTTATGCTACCTTCGACTTAACATTCCCTTGTAGCGCCGAAGGTCCATTTAACTTTGCGGTATATAGCGACGGTGCATTGTGCGACGAATTTGTTACCGTTGTGTTATCGCCTAACTGCCCCGTATGTAACCCAATGCCAGGTGCCATGACAGGCTCGCAAACATTGTGTGTTGGTCAAAGTGCATCAGTTGTGTCAAATGGTTTAGAAATACACACCGAAGACGGCGAAGTAGCTACTTATGTATTGTTCAATCCTGCTAATCCTAATAACATCTTACAATCAGTAAATGTAACATCGGCTGCACAAGCAGCAGTATTTACTTTTGATGATGCAAACATGGACTACAACACTACCTACAGTGTAGTAGCCTATGTGGGACCCGACGAAAACGGCGATAACCTACCCGATTTGGACAATGCAGAGTGTACCGCTGCAAGCACACCAACGCAACTTACATTCTTACCACCGCTAGTATTAGCAAGTGAGGCTATCTGTAACGACATCGACCAAACATATACCGTTGTATTAACCGTAACTGGCCGCGATGCAGACGAAACATACGAAGTAATGGGTACAAATACCAACGCTTCATTTACAGGACCCGTTTCTATATGGGGACCTTACCAAGGTGGCAGCACTTATCAATTTATGGTAACAGATGAAAATGGTTGTACTTCGAACGAAGTTTCTTCGGATACTATCAATTGTAAAATCACACCTATCCAATTGTTGAGCTTTACAGGCGAAGTATTGTCGAATGGCAACTTGCTTAAATGGTCGACAGCTACCGAGTACAACAACGATTACTTTACCATTTCTCGCTCAACCGACGGTATCAACTTTACACCAGTAGCCACCGTTGATGGAGCAGGAAACAGCTCAAACGTTTTAAACTACAATTTGCTAGACAAAAACGCTCCTGCGGGTTTAAGCTACTATCGTTTAGTACAAACCGACTTTAACGGTCAAAAATCGGCTCCTGTTGATATTACCCTTACTCGTGGCGAAATCAAATTTGGTATTACTCAACTAATGCCAGTGCCTACCAATGCTAACCTCGAAGTAGGTTTTGCATCGGCTACTAAAAATATGGTTACAATGACCATCCACAACGTAGAAGGTAAATTGATATCAACACAAAATGTAGAGGCTAACACAGGCTTTAATACTATTAGATTAGATGTTTCGGCTTATGCGTCGGGTGTGTACTTTATTACCATCAACAATGGTAACGAAGTAGCTACTGGTCGCTTTGTTAAACAACAATAAGCTAGTATCCTTGTGCTTTAGGCATTCATAAAAATTGCCCCGTTTCCGTAATTGGAAGCGGGGCAATTTACTTTGCCAAAAAAATGTTGCAAGTTTTTTACTTGCAACATTTTATATTATCAAACAAAACCAAACAACCATTAGGCTACTGCTTCGTTTTCATCAACGCTATTTATTTGCTTTTCGAGCCAAGCTGTAATGTTAAAATAATTATCGAACTTAAAGCTATCCATAATTGACCTAAACAACAAGGCATATTCTTTATACGTTACATATTGGTCTTGCTTAGTTTTACATGCAGCCAATTTGCTAATAAAATCAATAAATAAGGTTTCGTAACGCGAAAGTATACGGTTTTCTCGCAAAGATTGTTTACTTTGGGGCAGTCTGGTTTTTAGCTCCTCCATTTCGCCCAAACGATGTAAAACTAATAATTCCAATAACTTACCATATATAACATACGAAGTGTTTGTGTTGTTAACGATTTCTGATAATTTATGTAAATATATCAATGCATCTTGCGGCATATCAAACCAAAATAGGCTCTCGGCTATTTCGTAGAAAAGGCTAATTTTGTAGTCGTTTCTTATTGGGCTATCGGCTTGTTGCAAACATTGTTCGGCTTCGGTAATAGTTGCTAAAATTTGAGCATCGTTAGCTGTTTTTTTGTAAATTTGCAAGTCAATATAATATGCCCGAGCTAATAAATCGTATGTTAAGTGGTTGTCGTTCACAAAATCGTATAATCTATCCATTTGTTTGAGCAAATCGCTGATAATAAGTGCATCATCATATTGCTTTAAATAAATAGATATTTGAGCAAAATTATCAATAACACTAATATATGATTGCCAGTTTTGAACAATGTAATTATCGTTTTCGCTGTATAGGTCTAACAAACGTTTATAACTTTTGTGCAAATCTTCGTAGTTTTCTAAGCTTTGAGATATATTGCATATAATAGTATTGTATAGTATTTTCGCCCTGACTGAAAGGGCATTGTCCTCGCTTTTGAGCAATGGGTCTTGCAACAAAACCTTTAAACGTTTGGTATAGTCAATGCGCATATTTGCCGATTCGCTTCGGGCAGTTGTGCTTAAACTAAGTAGTTTATATTGCCAATAGTTAACTAGTTTTTCGTAAACAAGCAAGCGCTGTTTCGCAAAGGTTGTATTGTTAGTTATTGCATATAAATTGTACTGCATTAATATCTCTGTCCACTCAAACAACTCGCTCAATTCTTGCAATAAATCGTTTTCCAAGGCTATTTGCTGTGCTTCTTCTATAAATGTAACACACAAATCAAATTGCTTTTTTTCGTACAAACACCTAATGTTAGCTATTTTCTCGCGTACTACATCTTGAGTGCTTATTTTTACCGTGCTTAACACTTTTAAAACAATAGCTAATAGTGCATCTGAACATAAATTGAGCGGAGCACAATCGCGATGAGCAAAAACTTGCTGTAATTCTTCTGCCGAACTATTTAGATGAGCTTGCAATGTTTGAAATAAATCTACAAGACACGACTCGCTCTGAACCAGTTGCTGTTTTAACATACTGACCTCAAAAATAGACAACGATTTTAGTAACTGCTGTAACGATAAAAGCTTGCTGCTCATGATAAAAAACTACTGATTTGAACTGATTATTGTCAAAAATTATGCCAAAAGGCAAAAAAAAATAAAACCTCGAAACAAAACCTAAAATTACACGTATCAATGTGGTTTTATCATAAAAACAAAACCAATGAACCAATATTATCGCCCAAAACACCTATTTTTTGCCTTTTTTTGCATATTTACTGTGCTTGCTTGCAACACCGATTCTCAAAAAAAGGACAGCTTGCACACTATACCGCCTAAAATAGACACCGTAAAAAAGCAAAGTATAAGACTTATGGGTAACGAAAATGTCACCAAAAAGTCAAAAAAAATAAGCCCCGATACCACTAAATTTTTGCCTATCGAAACGGCTTTTCAACAAGCTGGGCTAGTAAATGTGCAAACCCTAGACTCAACATTAAACGTAGATTTACGCTATGCCACAACCGATAACTTCGTCCAAAAAAATATGTACGGTAATTTAGCATCGTGCTACCTACAGCCCGCCGTTGCCCAAATGTTGCTAAAAGCCCAACATCAACTGCAACAACAACACCCAAATTATAGCTTATTATTGCTCGATTGCGCCCGCCCTTTAAGCGTACAGCAGCAACTTTGGAACGTAGTAAAAGGCACACCTAAACAAAAATATGTGGCATCGCCCCAAAAACACTCGATACACAACTACGGCGTAGCCATCGACCTAACTATCTTTGATACCCAAAACAATACCCCACTTGATATGGGTACGCCCTACGATTATTTGGGCAAATTGGCACAACCACGTTACAATCAGCAACACCTCGACCAAGGAATGCTAAACCAACAACAAGTTGATAACCGAAACCTATTAAAAACCGTAATGCAACAAGCCAATTTTCGACCAATACCCAACGAATGGTGGCACTTTGATGGCTATAACCTAAGTTATACCAAAAAACATTTTAGAGTAGTAAAATAAACTTCAAACACAAAGCTACAACTCGTAAATCTGGAAGGCTAAGCTTTGCAAATCTTTCCAAAAATTGGGATACGACTTGCTAACTACCTGCGGATGATTGATAATAATGCCCTGCGGCAACAACATTGCCAAAGGTGCAAACGACATTGCCATGCGGTGGTCGTCGTAGGTGTCAATAATGGGTACATTTTGCTCGGGTAGTTTATCTACACTTGCCAACTGCCATACATCGCTGCGGTTTTGATAGGGAGCAAATGCAATGTTTAATTTCTGTAGCTCGTTTGCCAATGCTTGTGTGCGGTCGGTTTCTTTAATTTGCAGGGTTTGCAAGCCACTAAGCACCGCATCTTTGCCTAATCCGCCACAAACTACCGCCAATGTCTGCGCAATGTCGGGGCAAAGTACAAAATCGTGTTCAAAAATGGGCTTATCTTCCGCCCCAAGCACACCATTGTTTAACAAAATGCCTTTTTCGGTAAAAGAAGTTTGCACCCCTAAATCGGGCATCAAATGTTGCAAAACACTGTCGCCCTGCGAGCTAAATCCTTGCAAACCATCTAAATACAAATGGCAACGCCCGCCGCGTAAATGGCAAAATGCTGCCATAGCATAGTAATACGACGCCGCACTCCAGTCCGATTCGATGGCATAATTGCCAGTTTTGCAAACATAACTTTGCGGCTCGACCACCAAAAACTGCCCATGTTTATGCACCTGCACCCCAAACTGTTTCATCACGTCGATGGTCATCTGCAAATACGACTCGGATACCCCCTTGCCGCGCAAAAACAAACATAAACCCTCGTTTAACAGCGGAGCAATCATCAACAATGCCGAAATATACTGGCTACTGACCCCCGAATCGACCTCTAAGACACCGCCTTCTAGCTTTTTGCCCACAATTTGCAGCGGCGGAAAACCCGTTTCGCCCAAATAGCGTATATCGGCACCTAATTTGTGCAACGCCTCGACCAAAATTTTGATAGGTCGCTGTTTCATCCGCTCGCTACCCGTTAGCGTGTGTTGTTTTTTGCCGACTGCCAAATACGCCGTTAAAAAACGCATTGTCGTGCCGGCAGCACCTACATCAATTAGCTCGTTTTGTGTTGATAAAGCGGCTGCCAAGGCATGTGTATCGTCCGAGGTGGATACATTTTGTAACTTTACAGGCTCGTTGCTTAACGCATTGATGAGCAACGCCCGATTACTGATACTTTTTGAGCCATCTAAGGCTATATTGCCGAGCAAATCGAAGCCCGATTTTAAAATATGGTACTGCATAAGTAGATAAATGAAAACATTTTTTTAACCCAATACCACACCATTTCCTGTTTGTTGATGCAAAGGTACAAACAGCAGCAACAATGCCTATTTAGCTTTCGATGTTTGGTGCAATTTGGGCGATATTTGGTAGATTTTGAGTGGTTATGTGCAAGCTTTTATCGTTATTAGGCGCAAAAAATACAAGCATGCACACTATTTGTAATAGATTTGCCTTTGGTAGTAATGTATTTTTACCATATAGACTACAAAAAGTAGCATTTTTATAAGCAAATGGGCTTAAATGAATAGTAAACGATGAAAAGATAAGTGTAAAGGGCAAAAATAGAAGAAAAAAAGGCAAGAAACGACTTGTTATTTATCAAATTACATCATCAGTAACAAAGCATTTTGCTAACACCTGCCTAATAATAGTACTATCAACTGATTGGTCGAATATAGCATGCCCAATTTTATCAACTAATGCAAACTGGATAGTCCCGTTTGCATTTTTTTTGTCGTTTAGCATCAAAAACACTAATGTATCTAGCGAATTTTGGGGTACTTTATGCACGCCAAACATAGCCGTAAGCCAATCAACAACTGGTAAAGCTACATCAACAGTTAATAAACCCGCTTCTACAGCTAAAAATAGCTCGGCTATCATACCAAAAGCTACTGCTTCGCCATGTAATAGTGGGTCGGCATCGTGCGTTAGCGAATAACTTTCTATAGCATGCCCAACTGTATGCCCAAAGTTCAGTATCTTACGTACATTTTGCTCTTTAGGGTCTTGTTCTACCACCCTTTTTTTTATGTGCAGCGAGGTAGCCACAATAATGTCCCAATCGGCATTTGTTAGATTGGCAATTTGGCATATTTGCTGCCAGTAATGGGCATCGGCAATTAAGGCATGTTTAATAACCTCGGCAAAACCATTACGCAACTGCCTAAAAGGTAGTGTTTGCAGAAAGATAGTATCTACAAATACCACTTTTGGATTAGCAAAACTACCAATACTGTTCTTAATGTCTCCAAAATCAATACCTAACTTACCACCTACCGATGCATCTACCTGCGATAGAAGTGTAGTGGGTACTTGTACAAAATCAATTCCTCGTTTATAAGTAGCTGCCGCGAAACCACCCATATCACCAATCACGCCACCACCTAAATTGAGCAACAAAGCACGTCGGTCGGCACTATTTTGTAGTAATTGTTGCCATATTTGAGCAGTTGTTTCGATAGTTTTATGTGCTTCGCCGCTTTTTATAGCAATAATAGTGGCGTTTTGTAAAGTAGTGTGTAAGTTTTTGATACGCGGTAGGCAGTATTGTTGTGTATTTTCGTCAACCAGAATAAAATATTGCGAGTAATGGTTTGTAGACAAAAAAGAAAGCAACGTTTGCTCAACATTGCCTATATAAATTTGGTAATCGGATACAGAAATATGTGCAGACATAATAAAATAGGTGGTTTATGTGCGTGTTAAATCCCTCTGATTAAAAGGTTTCGCAGGCAAAACTTTTAATCGTCTCCCTTTTGTGAAAAAGGGAGAGGCATTATGGATACATTTGCGGGGGATATTGTAATCAATAAATTCAGTAATGTTAGGTAAAGGTTAGTATTTTAAGCCCCGTTAGGGGTGTGATATGGGTAGTTTGGCGATGTTGTAATCAATAAATCCAGCAATGTTAGGTAAATGCTAGTATTTTAAGCCCCGTTAGGGGTGTGGTATAGGTAGTTGAGCGATATTGTAATCAATAAATCTAGCAATGTTAGGTAAATGCTAGTATTTTAAGCCCCGTTAGGGGTGTGATATGGGTAGTTGGGAGATGTTGTAATCAATAAATTCAGTAATGTTAGGTAAATGCTAGTATTTTAAGCCCCGTTAGGGGTGTGATATGGGTAGTTGGGCGATGTTGTAATCAATAAATCCAGCAATGTTAGGTAAATGCTAGTATTTTAAGCCCCGTTAGGGGTGTGATATGGGTAGTTGGGCGATATGTGCGTGTTAAATCCCTCTGATTAAAAGGTTTTGCAGGCAAAACTTTTAATCGTCTCCCTTTTGTGAAAAGGGAGAGGCATTATGGATACATTTGCGGGGGATATTGTAATCAATAAATCCAGCAATGTTAGGTAAATGCTAGTATATTAAGCCCCGTTAGGGGTGTGATATGGGTAGTTTGGCGATGTTGTAATCAATAAATCCAGCAATGTTAGGTAAATGCTAGTATTTTAAGCCCCGTTAGGGGTGTGATATGGGTAGTTGGGCGATATTGTAATCAATAAATTTAGTAATGTTAGGTAAATGCTAGTATTTTAAGCCCCGTTAGGGGTGTGATATGGGTAGTTGGGGGATGTTGTAATCAATAAATTAAGTAATGTTAGGTAAATGCTAGTATTTTAAGCCCCGTTAGGGGTGTGATATAGGTAGTTGGGCGATGTTGTAATCAATAAATCCAGCAATGTTAGGTAAATGCTAGTATTTTAAGCCCCGTTAGGGGTGTGATATAGGTAGTTGGGCGATGTTGTAATCAATAAATCCAGCAATGTTAGGTAAATG
>JADKCK010000028.1 GCA_016718845.1 Sphingobacteriales bacterium | reverse complement strand
TAAAGTGTCTATTTGGCGAAAAATGGTTAATTTTAAATCAGAAGTTGTCATAGGTACTAATTTTAGGCAAAGATACTATATTTTTACCCAAACAACCAAAAAATCTCCAAAATCTCCAAAAATAGTTGTAACAGTAGCAAAGATGGTCTATGCGCTTGTTTGAAGAACAAGTGATCTTGGTTCGATACCAAGCTGTTACACCCAAAATAACAATACTGATGGTGGGCGTTACTTCGTAACTCATTGGTAGAGTATTTGATTGTGTATCAAACTGTAGCGGGTTCAAATCCCGCCAAGCATTGACCCGAAAGGGTTAACGGCTGCCGATTTCGTTTGTTATTTTTTTCCTTAATCTAAAAAAGATTATAGTTATGTCTTTATTCAACAAAATATTTAAAAAAGAGCAAAAAACTACTAACCTTGCTGGTGGCGAAGCATACGTACAAACGCCTGCTTTGGAGTTAGTAAGCGTGTTGCTAACATCGTTTGCTCAAGACCAATTTTACCGCAAAGCCACCGATACAAACGCCCGTTTGATTGAGCTGTTGGCAAAAAACGATGCCGAATTTGCCGCAAAAGCAGCTATTTATGCACGTACCAAATTTGGTATGCGCTCTATCACGCACTTGTTGGCTGGCGAATTGGCAAAATATGCCACAGGTAAAGAATGGGCTAAATCGTTTTACGAACAAATTGTGTATCGCCCCGACGACATGACCGAAATTATGGCATATTATTTTAATACGCAAAAATTAAAGTTGCCTAACGCCATGAAAAAAGGTTTTGCCGCCGCTTTTGATAAATTTGATGGTTATCAATTGGCTAAATACCGTAATGCCAACAAAGATTTAAAATTGGTTGATGTGGTAAATCTAATTCACCCAAAACCAACCGACCGCAACCGCGAAGCCTTAACATTGTTGGTAAAAAACGAATTGCGCTCGGTAGATACTTGGGAAAGCAAATTGACCAAAGCCGGACAAAACGCCGAAAACGAACTAGAAAAAGAAACGCTAAAAGCCGATGCATGGACAGAACTAATTGAAACGCGCAAAATTGGCTACTTTGCCCTATTGCGCAACCTACGTAATATTATGGAGTTGGTGAGCGATGTGGTATTGGATAAAGCTTTGGAATTGTTAATGACCGAAAAACTAATCCGCAACTCGTTGGTATTGCCTTTTCGTTTTACAACTGCCTACACCGAAATTAAACAAATTAACGGCAAAGCTGCCCGCAAAGTAATGGCAGCACTTGACCAAGCCGTAGATATTTCGTTGAAAAATGTGCCTCGTTTTGAGGGCAATACTTTAGTGGTTTTAGATGTGTCAGGTTCGATGACAGGCCGACCAGCCGAAATTGGTTCGTTGTTTGCCGCTATTTTGGCAAAAAGCAACAATGCCGATTTTATGACTTTTAGCGACAATGCACAATATCGTCAATTAAATATCCGAAACAGCACCCTAAGTATTGCCAATGACCTAAACTTTGCCGCTGGCGGAACTAACTTTCATGCCATTTTTCAAACCATTAATCAACGCTACGACCGTATCATTATCCTATCGGATATGCAAGGTTGGATAGGCGGATATTCGCCAAAAGCATCGTTTGATGCTTACAAAGCCAAGTACAAAGCCAATCCGTTTATCTACTCGTTTGATTTGCAAGGCTACGGCTCGCTGCAATTTCCAGAAAACAAAGTATTTGCATTGGCTGGTTTTAGCGACAAAATATTTGACCTAATGGCTTTGTTAGAAACCGACCCAAAGGCTATTGTAAACGAAATTAATAAAGTAACCTTTAAAGTATAGAGAAGACGACACCTAATCTGTGAATGTATTGATGTAAGAAGTAGATACCTGATGTTTTTTTTGTTTGTGACTGATTTTGATGTACAACAAAGCGCATTACGCTGTAAAAGGTGGTGCGCTTTTGTTTTTGGGCAGATTTTTGGTTGCCTAAAAACCGCAAAAATGCCGCTAAAGTTTAAGGCTTTAGCGGCATTTTACGGTTTGGGTCTGAGATGTATGTTAAGCTGCGTCGGGTTGTGCTTGGCGAGATTGGTAGTACACCGCCGAGCAGTTTTGTTGGGTAAAAATGGCTTGAGCAATGCGTTGTAGGTCGGCGGCGGTTACGGCTTCGTATTTAGACAGTTCGTCGTTTACATCGTCTATGTTGCCCAATAGTTCGTAAAAAGCCAGCATAAAAGCTTTTTCCCAAAGGCTTGTTTCGGCAAATACGATAGACGATTCTACTTTATTAACTACTTTTTGCAGTTCGATACCCGACACCAATTCGGTTTTTAGTTCGTCTAATTGTTGCCAAATAGCAGTTTCGGCTTGTTCAAAAGTTATGCCGTGGCTTAATTTGCCTTCTATGTAAAACAAGTCGTTATCAAAATGACCGTAACAGTAGGCATTTAGCGAGCTAAACAGCGTGTTTTCTTTTACTAACCTACGAAACAACCTACCCGAACTGCCACCCGACAATATCTCGGCGAGCAACTCGGTGGCGTGATAATCGGCATCGGTGCGGGCGCAACAATGGAAAGCCAAATAAATGGCATCTACTGGCACGTCGGCTTCGATGGTTTTTGCCCTAAACTCGGTTTGTGGTGGCTCTTGGGGTAATTGCCTGTTATAGGTTTCGCCCGGCTCAATGCTACCAAACCATTTTTCGGCTAATTGTTTTATTTGGTCGGTTTTTACGCCGCCAGCCACGCTTAGTATGGCGCGGTTTGGGCGATAATGACGGAAGAAAAACGAGCGCACATCGTCTAATTGGGCATTTTCGATGTGCGAAATTTCTTTGCCAATTACTTCCCATTTGTAGGGGTGCACCTGATAACTCATGGCTTTTAGGTGTGCAAAAGCATCGCCATAAGGTTGATTAAGTTGGGTTTCTTTAAATTCTTCTACTACCACACCTTTTTGTACTGCCAATGCTTCGGGGTCGAAAGCCAGCGATAGCATACGGTCCGATTCTAGCCAAAAAGCACTTTCTATGTTGTGTGCAGGTAGGGTTATGTAGTAGTTGGTCATGTCGCTGCTAGTAAAGGCGTTGCATTGTCCGCCGGCAAGGTGTACGCCCTCATCGTAGTCGGCAACGTTTATCGAGCCTTCAAACATTAGGTGTTCGAAAAGGTGCGCAAAACCTGTTTTGGCTTCGTTTTCGTCGCGTGCGCCCACGTCGTATAGCACGTTTAGGGTTGCCATTGGGTTTTCGGGTTCTTCGTGTACAATAACACGCAAGCCGTTGGGTAGTTGAAATTTATGATAGGTTATCATTTATTATTAATTATTTTTTTGTTGATTATGGGTGGAGTTGTTTTAAAATCGGTGATAAATCGCAACGAGAAAAATCTTTTTTTAATTTGATAGGGAGCAATTGAACCGAAACCATGCGTATAATCCAAAAACACTTTAACAGGTTTGTTGCCTATGCGTATTTGTTTGCCTATACTTGCCCTAAAACCTAAATCAATGGTACTTAGGGCAACACGTTGGTTTTTTTGTGGCATGGGCTGTGTGCTTGATGTTTTTACATAATCCCAACTGCTTAAATTAAGTTGAGCATCGATAAAACCTTGTATCGATGTGTAAAGGGGTAAGCGGAAGAAAAGCAGAGGCGATCCGGTGCCCCCTACCCATCTCACAAAACCGGTTTGTATGAAATTTAAACTAACTGCTTGGTTAAAATAAAATCGCGAATTACCTTTTTTGTTAATGCACTTATATCTTTCAATGCCAGCAGTAATGCCAAATTTAGGCACAACACTATCTATTGCATAATAGTTATATATACCTAGTCCTCCGACATGTATAGGTTCAGTTGTGTGCAACGATGGATAAATGTATCCTGCCGAGTATTGTAATGTTATTGGCTGTGCAAATAGTTGCCAACTTTGCAAAAGCATCGGTAATGTTAGTAGTAATTTTATATTCATTTTAAGATAAATAAATTGAAATTATCCCTTTAACAACACCCTTGCGTTTTCGATGGCGGCATTGGTGGGTGGGTTACCGCTTAACATTTTGGCTACTTCGGTAATTCGTTCGTTGTCATCAAGGGGTTTTATGCGCGATATGGTACGGTCGGTGCTTTCGTCTTTGTACACAAAAAAATGAGCCTCGCCTTTGCTGGCAATTTGGGGTAGGTGGGTAATGCAAATAATTTGGTGATTAGTGCCTAGGTTTTGCAGTACGGCACCTACTTTTAAGGCAACCTCGCCCGATATACCTGTGTCAATTTCGTCGAAGATAAGGGTGGGTAGCGCAATGCGTGCGGCAATCATTGATTGTATGCAAAGCATCAAACGCGACAACTCGCCACCCGATGCTACGCGACGCAGCTCGCTAAATTGGCTGCCTTTGTTGGGTGCAAACAGTAGTTGTATTTGGTCAATGCCGTCGGGGCTAAGGCGGTCGGGGGGTAGGGTTTGGTGGTCGGCTTTTACCCTAGCGTTGGGCATACCCACTTGTGTTAGTCCTTCGGCAATACGTTGTTCCAATACAGCAAATTGTGCGGTGCGGTTGGCAGATATTTGGTTTGCTAATTGTAACAATTTTTGTTGCTGTTGGTTCAGGTTTTTTTTCAGTTTTTCTATTTGGTTGGCAAGGTAATCAACCGATTGGTTGCGCGATGCTAAATCGGCATGAATGGTCATTAGCTCGGCTAGGGTGGCAACACGGTGTTTTTTTTGTAGCCGATATAAAATGTTTAGGCGTTCGTTTATTTCTTCGATGCGTTGCGGGTCGAGCATTAGGGTATCTTCGGTGCGGCTAAGTTCGGTGCTAATATCCGATAGTTCGATGGCTACGCTGTCCAAACGGTTTAGTAGTTCTTCTAGTTCGGGCATGTATCGGGTGGCTTCGGCAATGGCGCTTTTTACGGTTTTTAGCTGTTGCACTATTGATATTTCTTGCTCTTCGAGGGCAAAGGTGCTTTCGGCAATTAGGCGTTTTATGGTTTCGGCGTGGTCTAGTTGGTGTTGTTCTTTTTCTAGGGTGTCTTGTTCGTTTGGGTTGTCTATGGCTGCTTCGTCGAGTTCGCTTAGTTGAAACTGTACATAGTCAATATCTTTTTGTAGTTGTTCGTATTGTGTTTCAAGTTCGGCAATTTGGCGTTTATTTTTCTGAAATTCTTTAAATTTTTGTTTATAGTCGTTCAATAAAGCCTCGTGATTAGCTAATGTATCGATGATAAAAAGGTGATAATTGGCATCGTAGAGGTGTAGCGTTTGGTGCTGTGCGTGTAGGCTTACTAGTTGTTCGGTTAGTTCTTTTAGTTGTGGTAGGGTAACGGGGGTGTCGTTGATAAAGGCGCGCGACTTGCCCGAGGGCGTTATTTCGCGCCGCACAATGGTTTGGGGTTCGTAGTCTAGTTCGTTTGTTTCAAAAAAGTTTTGCAGTTGGTATCCTTCTATGTTAAAAGTGCCTTCTACAACGCATTTTTGGGTAGGGTCGAACAGCGATTTTGACTCGGCGCGCTGCCCTAGCATAAGCGATAAGCCGCCCAAGATAATAGATTTACCTGCGCCTGTTTCGCCGGTAATGATGTTCATTTTGCCCGAAAAGTTCATTTCTAAACGGTCAATTAGGGCATAATTTTTTATAGATAGCCTTTGCAGCATGTTGGTAATGTTTAGTTTTCCGCTACAAAAGTAAGCATTTTTTTAAAACCAAGTATTTTTAGGTGTATTTTTTTGGAAATATTGGCGATATTGGTGTTGATAACTGGGTTAATTGCTTGTTAGGTGGCTTAAGGTGTGTTTGTGTGGGTAATTTTGTAAAAGTTGGAGGCGCAAACTTGTTGTTTTGTGGGTAGACCAAAGGTGCAATCAGCACCGAATATGGAACTGCGCGAAGCAAATGCATTTTATTGGCAGATGGGTGTAGATTTGGTTTGGGTGGGTAATTTTGTAAAAGTTGGAGGCGCAAACTTGTTGTTTTGTGGGCAAACAATGGTTCGGCAGGCTCACCAACTTTCGGTACTTGCCGAGTTATCGAATAATATGGTGTATTTTTGGTTTAAACCGCCAGTTGAATATGCCATCATAGTCGATATGCGATTGTTTCCATCGCCAGTAGCCGTAAGAACACTTGTATTTTGAGCGGCGCTAATAAGTTGTTGGCGCACTAACGCATCGGTAGTAGTTAGGTAATCGTTGTACAGATTTGCAGCCTTTAACGCTTGAATTTCTTGAAGAGTCATTTAATAATTTTTTTGTGTGGAATTGTGTTTATATCACAGAAAGCGAGGCAAAGGTACAATGTACCACAAAAAAACCTTAACTGTATGCTATTATCATACAGTTAAGGCAGTCCGAATACAAATATATCCCCCCATTTACCAATTGGTAAATGGGGGGGATATATTTACGATGTTGCTTTTTTGCGTTTTCGTTTTTTGATTTGTTGCTCTTTTAGTTTTTGTATGTGCGCAGAAAGTAACTTTTTATCGGCCTCGGTTAAGCGTTTATTTACTACCGTAAAGGTAACACCGGCTGGTTCGTTTATATGTCCCATGTTTTTTTTATTAAGGTTTAAAGTATTTGTCAACTAGTTTTTGGGCTTCGAGCGGTTCTATAACCATTAGCAAACCGCGCCCTATACGTTTTGCTCCTAATATTGTTTCGTAATGCGAAAACAAAGCAGTTTTTGCATAAAACGATACGCAACCATCGTACCCCTTGTCAAATGCTGTTTTGCAAGCATAGGCAAACAAATTTCCTGCAACACCCAAATACACCTTATCATCGCCCCTATTAAATGGTGCTGATTCTATTAAGGGTATACTTATGCTATCGCCAATGTCGATAAGGCTAATTAAGCCCTGAATAACTGTGTTGCTTTGCACAACCAGCTTAAACACATTGGCGGTTTGCGTTTCTTTTTTCCAATTAAAAAGCCAATTGTTTTTTTTAGTTATTGTTTTAAAATCTTGGCTAACAATGGCTAGCACTTGGGTATCAAACACATCGCCGGTTATACGGTTTTCGATAGAGTTGGTTAGCTTATCTACAACAATGTTAATTTCACTCATCGTGGATTTTATTAGTGC
Source organism: Sphingobacteriales bacterium (assembly GCA_016718845.1). Taxonomy (GTDB): domain Bacteria; phylum Bacteroidota; class Bacteroidia; order Chitinophagales; family UBA2359; genus JAEUUX01. The sequence goes on along the minus strand of JADKCK010000028.1, from coordinate 13,203 downwards.
AAAGTTACAACAAAAAAACTAAAAAATACACCATTCACTATTTTTTTTGAAAAAACACCAAAACCGCTTGACAATTAAAAAAACAACCGTGCCTTTGCAGCGTCGTCCAGACAAACCAAAATTTAGTACACAAGGCTCCCTTTTTTATGCCTTGTTGCATCATTATATACAGTAGCTAATTTATTCCGCTTAATTGCGGTTAAATATATTGGGCTACCTCCTGCCTAAATACGCGCTTGTCGTGCTAAATAGGTTGTCCTGGACGACGTAGGGGGTGTATGCCCTTTTTCCGTTTACTTTTTTTCACAATTTAAATCGTCGTCCAGATGAAAAAGAACAAAAAACGAGGTCTAAAAACAAACCTAAAGGTATTTCGTGTTTTAAATAGGCTACACTGCCTTGAGCAATCTTTGCGTATCTTAAATAATAGTTACCGTAATTTATCTCTACGTTTTGAGATGGAGGAAACTATGAGAAGAACCGACAGACTAGTTTATGCTAGTGCTAGTGATTTGCTATCACTAAAAATACAACTAAAAGTTGTTTAAAAACACACAAGCCCCGTACTTATAGAGAGTACGGGGCTTGTGCTTTTTTGTTTTTTATTTTTTTGCACAAAAATGCTTTTTAAGTATCATTACATAACTGCCTGATAAATAGGCAATTATATATATAAAATTAAACTTTCAATGACACTTGCAAAAATCAAGTTTCATGACAAAAAAGCCACATAACTCCTTGATTATTAGGTAGTTATGTGGTTTTTTTTATGGTGTGACACAATGACACTTGATTTTCAAAAAAACTTTGAAAAACTTTTTTTCGGCGTTAAATTGGTGCAATATTGTTAAGCTGGTCGGCATAGTCTGATACGGTAATATCTGCGGTGTAGCATTCTACTTCTCTAAGGTCTTGCCATCTACCTTGCCTTTGTAATGCCTTATAGTTGGCGTTGGGCATGTCCAAAAATCCCTTTGTCCCCGACTTTTTAAGGCTGTAAAAGCTATGTCTTCTTAGCTTGGATGGTGTGTACTAATAAATCCGCTATGCCCTAAAACAATGTTTTAGGGCATAGCGGATTTGGTATGTATTGGGGGCGGTTTAGTTTTTGGTGAATGTTGCGCCTAAACAACGAATACCTGCCGAGGGGGTAATAGATTGTGGGGTGATGAGGAGGGTAGAGAAGGTGCCTTCGGTGTGTGCGGGGGTGTTGGTGCTAAGGTTGGCGATGGTTAGCGACGCATCGAAACTTAAATCGACGGGTGCGGTGGGGTCGGCAATGGTAAAGCATACTTGCCCCATGGTTGTCCAGGTTTGGGTAATAATGGGGCATTCGAAGCCGGGTATAAAAAAGTTTAGGTTGGTAGTTAGGTTGGCTAAGGCGGGTATGCCTATTTCGGAGTAGCTAAAGTTGGTGCTTAGGTAGGGGTTGTACATAAAGCCACCGGGTCCGGTGCATATTACCGAAGGGTTAAAGCTACTGGCTGTGTAAACCGGCTCGTTGATGGCTGCCGCATTGTACGAAAAACCAATGGTGTGCGAGCCAAATGCTAAATTGGGCGCCCCGCCAGAGGCTTTTACCTGCACATCGACACAAAACAAACCGCTTGTACACGATACGTTTGGGTTGGCAAATTGCAAATCGAAACTAGACGGGTTAGTTACTTGCGCCGCAACAGAAACTGCCATAGCCATAAAACAGCCAATAGCAAAAAACATTTTTTTGTAGTTAAGTATCATTGAAAACCTTTTTAAATTTTTGGATTGATTAATAACTATCAATAATTGTTCCAATTAGCTAATTGCAACTACAATTAGCTCACTAAAAATAGGCTAGGGTTTTAAGTACGTGGGCTATTAGCCCTGTAAAAAAGCGGTAAGGTACTTGCCCATTGACAATACCTTTTTTTTTATGCAAGATAATAAGCCAAATTATTGGCAAGTTGTTGGTATCAAGCTGTTTTATTTTATTAAAATAGGTTACAATATAAAAGGTTTGTTGCTTGGGTTTTGTTGGTTTATTAAAAACACCAAGTAATATGCAATTGATATAGCTATTTTTTTTACTACAAAAATGCCTTTAATTTTCGATAAATTACAAAAAAGCAATTGATTTGGTTTTTTTTAGCCTACCAGTGTATTTCGCTCTTAATTTTGTACAAATTAGGTTAAATAAACAGCAATATCAAGGTATTTTTAAAAAAAACAAAAAAATGCACTTTATTTAAAAAATAAAATTGTTGAGGCTTAATACAGTTTAAAAAAAATAATTTATCTACTCTTGCCTAATTTTATTGTAAAGTACCGTTTTGTTGTAAAATAACTTAATTGTACGTAACTTTGTGTTAAGATGTTGTTTTTTACACCATATCGTCATTATATTGTAATAAAATGAGTAAAAGGATGCGTAAACTTATCAACATTCTTTTTTATGGCTACATTTGAGCTTTAAAACTAAGAATCCCCCTAAATACCTATTATTTGGTGTTTCAACACACCCAATTTTCCCCTTTAATTGTGCATGTTTTATTATGTCAAAAAACTACTTAAACGAAGATTTACCTGAGCGCGAATCTCGGCAGCTTATTAACGAATTTGAAAAAATGTTGCTTACCAATAGCGTTCATTTTTTTGACCAAGAAGCCTATGAATATATGATTGATTACTACGAGGCAGGTTTTGATTTTTACAAAGCCGAAGTAGTAGTTGATTGGGCAGTTGAACTGCACCCATTTTCGTCTTTTTTTATTATAAAAAAAGCTCGATTGCAAATAGATGCCCATAAAAACACCGCCGCCTTAGAGTTGCTTAGTAAAGCCCAGGCTTTGTCGCCTGCCGAACTCGAAATTTTTGTTTTACAAGCCGAAGCCTATATCAACATACAAAACTATATGGCAGCACTAGATTGCCTACGCCAAGCTATGTTGTATGCCAACGAAACAGAAAAAGCCGACATATTTTTAGCCGTTGCCGATGTGTATGATGCTTGCGAAAAAGAAGAGAAATCGTATCTGTTTATCAAAAAAGCTTTAAAATTAGCTCCTACACACGAGGGTGCATTAAGTAGAATAAATTATTACATAGAACTATTTAGCAAGCAAACCGAAAGCATTTCGATACACAAAACAATAATTGACCACGACCCCTACTGCGACCTTGCTTGGTACAACTTAGGTAGTGCATACACGGGCTTGGGTTTGCACAAAAAAGCCATAGAAGCCTACGAGTTTGTAACCGCCATAAACGACAATTACGACCTTGCATATATGGGTATAGGTAATGCTTATTTTGCACTCGAAAATTTTGCAAAAGCCAAAGACAATTACCTAATGGCATTAGAAATAGGCGACCCCGACGAAGATTTATATTATATGCTTGGACAAGTATGTAAACGCATGGCAAACCATACCGAAGCACTTTGCTATTTCGAAAAACTAATTGATACCAGCACCCATAATGCCCACTACTATGCCGAAATAGCCGATTGCTTAACCCAACTACACAACTGGAAAAAAGCGATTGTTGCTCTTAAACAAGCTTTGCAACTCGAACCCAACTTTCAGCCGTACCTCAGTAAAATGGCGTTTTGTTTCGAAAAACTAGGCGACATTGATAACGCCATTGCTTGCTACAACACACTAATAGACCAATGCCCAAACGAAATATTTTATTGGACTAACCTAATTGTCCTTTATTTTTACGAACAAAATTATCAAGCAGCTTTGGATTGCATTGCCAACGCAAAACAACATTTGGGTAATCATGTCGTATTGTGCTATCAGCAGGCAGCTAGTTTGTATGCAGCAGGGCAAAAAACCGAAGCCCTTGTTTGGTTTAATTATGCCCTTGAAACAGACGAACAACTAAGCCCCTTGTTTTTTGATATGTTACCACACCTCGAAAACAACAAACTGTTTAGCACACTATTGTAAATAACCCAAGCTTGTTATTGACCCTGATAAAAAATCCCGTCAACCAAACACTGGCTAACGGGATTTTTTTGTTGCAATAACAACACAGTTTGCTTTTTAAAATGGCAAATCGTCAACATCCGGGTTATCATTAGACTGCGGCGGCGGAGTAGTACGTGTACCACCTCCATTGCGTTCTTCGTGACCACCACCACCACCTTCGACAGTGCTTAACATAGTAAAAACAGCAGCTTCTACCTCGGTAGTATATCGTTTGTTGCCATCTTTGTCGTCCCAAGTGCGGGTTTTTATCCTGCCCTCAATAAACACTAACTTACCCTTGCGCAAATATTTTTCGGCTATTTCGGCTTGTTTACCCCACATAACCACATTGTGCCACTCGGTTTCTTCTACTTTAACACCTTCTTTGTTGGTATAAGAATCAGAGGTTGCTAACGGAAACGATACTTTTATACGTCCGCTATCAAAATGATAGGCTTCGGGGTCTTTGCCCAAACGCCCAATCAACATAACTTTATTTAAACTACTCATTGATGCCGTTTTTTATGGGTGATTAAGATTGCTTATTTATTAATTATCGTGCTGCTCAAATCTAAGCAGCCAAACTATGTGTGTTTTCAACGAGCAAAGTTAGCTCATTTTTTATTGAAAACAAATTTTTCAGAAAAAATAACTGCGTAAAACACAAATTTGCCTATTTATCTATTAAATCTGCCTTTTTATACATGCTACATTAATTTATTTTTTTATTCAAAAAACAAAAAATGCAAGAAAATCCCAATTTCAATCAATCGCTCCACCATTTTTTGCTACAACAAAACTATACACCCGTATCACTGCAACAAACACCTACAAGGCATTTTGCTACTTACGGCACCATAAATAATCAAAGTATGTTATTTATTATAGATACAGGAGCCAGCCATAGTTGTTTAGACCAACAATCGGCTACCCAAAAACTACACCTAGTACCGTCCGAAATAGACCACGACAAAGTAATTGGCTTTGGTACAAACGAAGGAACCCGAAGTTTAAGCTTTTTAGAAACCATAACATTAGGCGAGTTTTTAATTTCCGAATTTGCCATATCGGTCATAGACCTTAGCAACATTAACCAAGCATTAACCATTTTCGATTTTCCGCCCATAGACGGCATTATCGGCGCCGATATTTTGGCTCAATACAACGCCCTTATTAGCTACGAAAACGAATGTATGTATCTAAGAAAATAAAACTATACAATAAAAAACACTACACCAACCACATCTTTTAATTCGCCCCTATACAACAACAGGCACCAGCCCCGCTTAACGCGGTAAATGTCTTTTTTGGGGGTGATTACTGGCTTACCCTATTTGGCACAGCATAAGGCACCCCCAGAGCATTTAAGCGCAGCAACAACAAAACCTAAGATTTTTTAATGCGTATAGTCAATAAAAACATAGCACATCAATAACTAATAATAACCAATCATTATGCGCTCACTACTTACTTTGCTTATTATTTTACTTACCCAAACAGCAGCAGCCCAGCAATACATAGAGTTGATAACAACTACCTACACCCTCGGCGATTTTGTATTTACTGTTGCCCAAACCGAAAAAGGTTTGTCCGATTTGACCGTAAAAAATACCAAAACCAAATTAGTGTACAAAGTTGATGGACATACACGTATCGAAAAAATTTATGGAGCCGATTTAGACAACAACAGCACAAAAGAATTTCTGATACTAAACACTTGGTGCTTGCATTGCAAAGGTTTAGAAATTGTAGAATACAAAAACAATAAATTAGAAGTAACCGACAACCTATTTTTTGATTACATACAAGCCGACCTAGAATTTACCGACCTTGACCAAAACGGCACCCTCGAGGTAGTAGCTTACGAAAGCATGCCCGACGCATCGGCATATTACACCAATGCCGACTATGTGTCGGTGTATAGTTACGCAAATAAAAAAATAACAAAAAGCAACAAAAAAATACCCCGACAAGGTAATGGCTACCAACAAACGCCTACTAACAGAGATAGCCGCCCTAACCGACCAAAACGACGAATGTAACACCACCACCTACACCCTAAAAGCTAAATTGTATGCCCTGCTTTACAACTACTATACCCTTGACCAAAAAACAGCAGGCATGCAAATTTTTGAGCAATACTATGCCCATATCTACGATGCCAATGAATTTAAACAAGAACTAAAAACAAAATTGGGCTATTAAAAACTATCGCATCTATTTTTAAATAAACAAAATAATCGAACTATAAATCACTGACTATCAAAAGTTAATAAATTTTATTGTCCGTTAACTAGCCCATGCTTCGCGATAAGTTTCCATAAAACCTTTGGCATAGCCGGTTGTAAAATCAGTATCGGGTTGTGGGTTTTGGGCAGATGCAGCTAAACCTTTTTCCCAAGCTTGTTCGTCAAAAGATTGGCAATCATTAAGCATTTTTACGGCATATTTATAGCCTTGTTCGTAGCCCAATAAATAACCATTTTGGTAAGATGGGCTGTTGTTTACTGGCGGCGGTGCTTGGTACAAATAGCTATTATCGGCAGGTAAACCGCTAACATCGCTTAGGTTGGTATTGTCAAAAATGGTATCGGTTAGGGTAGCATTACCAAAATTAGCTTGGCTTAGGTTGGCATGGCTAAAATCGGCGAAGTTGAGTTTTGCCGAATCGAAACACGCTGCTTGCACATTGGCATTGGTAAATTGGGTATTGTGGATGTTGGTATTGCTAAAATCGGCGTTTAATAAGCAGGCATTTATAAATATAGTATTAATTTGGCTGCCCGAAAAATTGGCATTTTCGGCGTTTGTGTCGCTAAAATCTGCCTCAATTAGGTTGCAATTTATAAATTGTGCCGATAACAAATTGGCTTGTTTAAAGTTGGCAGCTCGTAAAATACAGCCCTCAAAAATAGCATTTTGGGCATTTACATCGCTAAAATTTGCCCACAAAAGGTTACAATTTTTAAACCTTATGTGGGGTATTTGTGCGCCCGATAGGTTAATACTTTGTAGCTTTTGATTCTCAAAAATAAAGGTATTGTCGGCTTGATATTGGTCTATAATTTGATTGGGTAACATAAGGTGGTAATGTTTGGAATATACTTACTCTTTTTTTGACACATAGGTGCATAGGAATTTCTCTTTGACCATGCGTTGGCATAGGCATAGGAATCTCCTCTTTTGACACATGCTAGGTCTACAATATCTCCTCTTCTTTTCAACATAGGAACATAGGTTGATATAGAGCATATACCGCGGTAGTAAATTACCATTTACAACTTATAACTAGCTATTCTTCTTTTCAACACATAGAAACATAGGTTGACATAGGTGCATAGCATACCTGCGGTAGTAAATTACCATTTACAACTTATAACTAGCTATTCTTCTTTTCAACACATAGAAACATAGGTTGACATAGGAGCATAGCATACCTGCGGTAGTAAATTACCATTTACAACTTATAACTAGCTATTCTTCTTTTCAACACATAGAAACATAGGTTGACATAGGAGCATAGTAAACCTGCGGTAGTAAATTACCATTTACAATTTATAACTAGCTATTCTTCTTTTCAACACATAGAAACATAGGTTGACATAGGAGCATACCAAACCTGCGGTAGTAAATTACCATTTACAATTTATAACTAGCTATTCTTCTTTTCAACACATAGAAACATAGGTTGGGAGCATACCAAACCTGCGGTAATAAATTACAATACATTAACAATTAATACAATTAATAATTACCCCCCCCATTCTACCACTACTTTACCTACGGTTTGGCGGTTTTCGAGTTGATTAATGGCATCGGGTAGTTTTTCTATGGGATAAACGCCGCCTACAATAGGTTGTAATATGCCTTCGGCGGCAAGTTGGGTTACTTGTTGTAGGCAATGTTGTAAAATTTGTGGTTGGTCGTCGGCAATGCGCAGCATGTTTACGCCAATTAACGATACCGAGCGCATCATAAATTGAGCAGGGTGATAGATGCCAAATTCGGCTGCACTTTTTATGGTTTTAAAAATATTTTTACTTTTTTGCGACATACTTGCTGCTCCATAACACACCATTCGCCCACCCGATGCCAACAAGCCCATGCCCTTGCGCACCGAACTACCCCCTACGGCATCAAAAATCACATCTACTTTACCATTTGGAGCCAACTCTTTTATGGCATCTACAAAATTGCGTTTGTTATAATTTATGGCATGATGTGCGCCATGTTGCGTAATTAGGTTTATTTTCTCTTCACTGCCCACGGTGCCATATACCGTGCAACCTGCCCTAAGTGCCAACTGCATTAGTGCCGTACCTACGCCACCTGCCGCCGCATGAATAAGGACATGCTCGCCTTTCTGCAAATTTATTGCTACACAAGCCGCATAATATGCAGTACAATATTGGGTAGCCAAGGCAGCCGCTACGCCGTTTGGCATTGTTTCTGGAATTTTGACAACGCCTTCGGCACGGGCTACTACTTTGGTAGCATAGGCACCAAAGCGCGTAAAAGCTACAACACGGTCGCCAGCAGCTACATGCGTTATACCGCTGCCAACTTGCTCAACAATACCTACTGTTTCGTAACCAATAACGGTGGGCAGTGGTGGGCAATCTTGATACAAGCCGCGCATTGCCATTACATCGGCAAAATTTAAGCCAAAAGCCTGCACTGCCACCAATACTTCGTTGGCTTGTGGTGTGGGGTCGGGCATTTCGCGTAGCTCAAAGGCTTGTCTGCCCTAAACCAATGTTTTGGGTAGGTTGATACCCAAATTGTTTGCCTGTTTGGGCGCAAAGTATTTCGGCGGCGCTTATTCGGTGGCAGATAACTTGGTTTCCCAAGCGGCTAACCGGTTGGTGTTTATTGGTCGGGCAAGGTCGGTGGCACGTTTTTGGTCGCGTTGGTCGGTGCTTTCGGTAGGTGTTTGTGGTGTTAAGCGTTGATGCGGCGATAACATACTGGGCAGAAAAGGAACGCCCAAAAATTGGCATGCCTGACGCACAGTGGTCTCGGTTTGTTGTACCATGTTTTCGTACGATACCACTAATAGCTTATCGGGATACAATTTTTGCAAACGCAATACCTCGCGGTTGTACATATTCCATTTATATGCATTAATAATACTGCTACTTAATTTATCCTTTTTTTTGCGATTAGCCAATACCAATGCCGTAGCAATACTTTCTTTATGCGACAAAACAATGGCTCGATAATCGCGCATTGCCACAATAAATTTGGCATTTGGGTACAATTTCATCAATCGCTCGACATAAAAAGTATAGCCCGGATTTTTATCTACAATGGTATTTATGCCCGAATAGTCTTTATTAGGTAATAAAATATTTAGCAACAACAGTTTGCTAAGGGCAGCATAGTTAAGTTTGGCGAGTTGTTGGGCATCAAAACTTAAAAATACTTCTTTATCCAAATCGCCAATTAATTGTTGCGTACCTTGCTGCGATTTTACCCTATTAAAAATACTAAGTTGTGTATAGTCGGCTAAATCGGTAATAAATTGCTCCGAGATAGGATTTTGGTGGGCATAAGGTGGGTAAAAAGTAAGGGTAAGGCGCGACTCGGGGGTAGATAACACCTGCGGGTGTGCATTCAAAATAGTAGTAAGTAAAGTTGTTCCCGACCTATTTGAACCTATAATAAAATGCAAATTGGTTTGGTCGAGTTGTTCGCGGCTGTAGTAGGGCATTTTATTTATTATAAATTATATAAACGTATTTTCAAGAATAGGCAAAGCCCAATCGTTTATACTATTGTATATTTTAGTTATTTGTCCGTTATTAGCTCTAAATAATAATTTTGCTTCTGCATAATCAACAGAATTATCGTAGATGTAAAGTCTATCAACAAGAATAGCAGCAATACAACAATTACTAATTGATTTAGAATAACGGCTTATTATTTTTGAAATAGGAACATCGTGTCCTCCTTCCATTACTCTAAGTGCAATACGACTTGCATTAATAGATGGATGATTTGTTCCAACAAAAAAAAGTCTTATAAAATAGCCTGCTTTTTTTGCTCGTTCTAAAAAGTCAATTTTATCATTTGCAGAAAATACTGTTTCAAAAATCAAGCTTTCTTTGTTTAACAAACAATGTTCTCTACGTTCTGTTGCAATTTGTGCCGCTTTTAAAACTGCTTCGGGCGAATTCCAATCACCCAGCTCATCTTGAGCGATATTGTCTGGATTAATATATGAACAGCCTTGCACCCACTCATGTTTTAAAATTTGAGAGGTAATAGATGTTTTACCCGACCCATTGGGTCCTGCTATAACTAATAGTTTAGGACTAATTTTGTTCATCTTGCTCTTGCTTTTGTTTTCTTCTTTCAAAGGCTTCTTTTATTTGTTGCAACTGCAAAATTTTAAATTTCTGATTAGCTCTATTTGCACGTTCTTTTACATCTTGTAAAACAGCCAACATAAGTTCTTGCAACTGCTCATCAGTTGGCTCCAAATCCGATACAAATTTATATGATTTATCCATTTTATCGTGTTATTTTTAAGTATTTTATCAATAACATACGCAAGCTAAAAGGCAAATAAAAATAGTTTTTTACCAACAACCAAAACGTAATATTTGCCAACACCAAACGCGGCAGATTAAGCAGATACACTTTTAGTTTATCGGTTGTAGTTAATAGTTTGCTGGGTTCGTAGCCAAATAAGCTACCCGTTTGGGCACACAATGTTTCTATTTCGGCTATTTCTGGTTGGTAAGGGGGTTTCCAAGCACCAAGATGTGAGGTATTGATAGGCTTGGTTAGTTCGCCAATTTTCTTTTTATCGCGAGCGGTTACTTCGGTATTTTGTGGGTTTGGCTTGGGTTTCGAGGTTTTGATGGGGTGTGGGCATTGCTTTGTCAAAACCAATATTCTGGCATTGGCAGGCTTGGCACCCATTTTCGGTATCTCGTACTAAATCTTCGTAGCGCAACAACATTATTTTGCTTGGATAAGCAGCATGTAGGCGGGCTGTTTCTGCGGTTAAATTTGTTCCACAAAAAGGCATACACAACTCTCGATGTGTTCGGCCTGATGAAGTTTGTAATGACGACACCACAGACCTATAATCGCAGAGATGACCACAAACTTGGCATCAGGAAAGCCGCATTAATGGCTCGGACATAAAAGGTATAATCGGGGTTTTGTCGATAATAATTTGTTTCTAGCATTGTTTTTATTGGGCATCCTCGATGTTTAGCTTGTAGCAATTTAAAAATTGGCATAGTCGAGTTGCTGTAATTTGGCAGGGTCAAGGTTGTTGAAAATAGAGTTTTCATGTCGGTTCCCATATGTGCTTTCGGGGCTTTTTTGCGTCCAATAACTAAATTTATATAATTAGCAAGGTCGGGCAAATGTGGCAGATACTGGTTTTTGGTGGGCATATTTTTGGTAAAAGCTACAGCGCACCTGGGGCCGCCAAAACAGTAGGGTTTGGCACTAAAAACGCTTGGTAAGGGGTTGTACCGCCTGTCCAGAGCCGATAATAAAATTAACCGATAAGACCCAAGTGTTCGTGTTGTAGGCAATTATTAATTATTGATTGTTGATTATTGATTATGAATGGATTTTAGATAAAACAATAAATAAATTAAATATTACATAAGTATTTGTAAGTATCCATAAAGAGGCACGCAACACGAGGTGCTATTTGTCGGATAATTATTATCTATAAAAATGCATTTATTTTTTGTTTTATCTTCGTAGCTCCAATTTTGTTCATCAAAAAGATGCGAAGTTTAAAAGGTAGTAAAAATAATATTTGGTGAGTATGGTAAAATGATATTTGTATATATATCATCCGGAAATAAATAACGCAAATTTAGTTTTAGATGCGTACTTGCCGAAATTTGTAGAGTTGGCTGATAGCCAAATTTTTGCCCAGTTTTAGCACAAAAATGTTCGATAAGGGTTATTTCGTTTGGGTTAAGGCGTTGTTTCCAAATCTCTAAACGACTAGTGTTAATGGGTTTTATGAGGTCGCCGATTTTCTTTTTATCGCGTTCTGATATGTCGCTTTTTTGCAAATCTTGTGCTTTAACACTTAGTTTTTGCTGTGATTAAGCATTTCAAGCGTAAAATCGATGGCTAAAAACGAGGTAAATTTGCTTACTACTAACTCGGGTTGTGCACCATTTGTTCGTAATAAACAGGCATTATTTTGGCCTTCGTATTGTTTTATTAACTTATGTATTTCTTTATTATAAATATGCCATAAATAGGCTTGTAGGGCAATATTGCCCATCCCCTGTTTCAATGCTTTTTTGCGATAAAACCACCGCCTGATAATCGCAATATGGCTACTAAGTAATTTGCATCGGTATATTTTTAATAATTGTTTTATATAAAAACGTATAGTCGGATTTTTATCAACAATTGTTTTATCGTATCGTAATTTTTATTGGGCAATTGTGAAATGTTAGCAGCAATGTAAAGATTAGTATAGTTGTTGCTTTAATTTTCTGGTATCAAATTAAAGTAAGTATCTTGTCAAAAATCTGTTAATGATAGTTGCATTTTGTGAGCCTGTTGTATATATTTATATATGATTTGGACATAAGTATTTAAGTCCTCAGCAAAATTGCCCGAAACGGGGTCTTGATTGCCATATTGCTCCCAAAATGCCATGGTAAAACGCACTTCGGGGGTAGATAATACCTCGTTGTTGGCATTTAACACAGTGGTTAGTAGGGTTGTTCCCGACCTATTTGAGCTTGACAATAGTAGTGTGTACATGCACACGGTAAAGTTGTGAGAAATATAAGGCATTTTAAATTGTTAATTATAAATTATAAATTATAAATGAATTTACTTGATACACTAATAATTGTTATAATTAAATCTTGGATTAAATTTCATTGGGGGTAAGTATTTAATATTTAGTATTAAAGATAAAATAATAATTTTAACTATAAAATAATACTTTGCAAATATTATCGTTTCAAACCTATTTTTAATTAGGCCAAATACGCCATTCAAAGGGCAAATAAAAATAGTATTTGTTGAGTAATCTAAACGAAATTGGCATACGCAACAAACGCAAGGTGGCTTGAGGTACAATTTAGGCGGCTATTGTTGGTCAGATTTTGTGTGGGTTGATAGCCAAAAAGTTTGCCTGTATCGCACACAAAGTTTCGATAAGTTGCAGTCCGGTGGTATTTAGCGTGTTTTCCAAGCCCCAAACGGTTGGTGTTGATGGGTTTTGCAGGTCGCCAATTTT
>JADKCK010000027.1 GCA_016718845.1 Sphingobacteriales bacterium | reverse complement strand
GCAACAGCTAAGTTGGTAAAAATGCCAAACACGCCAATGTATTTCCAGAACGAGCGTTTGTCCATCGAATCTAAAATAAATGGTGTACTATGGTGCCCCGATTTACCACCAAAGCGCCCCATTGACCACTCGACCCACAAAAGCGGAATGCCCATAAGCAAGAAACATACAAAGTAGGGGATAATAAATGCCCCGCCACCGTTTTGAATAGCTTGTACCGGAAAGCGCAAAAAGTTGCCCAAACCAACAGCATTACCTGCCATTGCTAGTATAAGCCCCATTCGAGAACCCCAAGATTCTACATTTTTTGTCATAAAATTATTGTGTTAAGGTTGTTTGTAATAATTGTAGTAGTTAAAGGTTGTTGTAATGTTTAGCTTTTGCACAGCTCACAAAAATACATTGACTTGATTACAACGTGCAATGTTACGAATTTTTAAGCAATTTAATGAACTATAGCGCAAAAAAAAGGTGTTTTTTTTAAAAAACAAAGAAAAATACCGAAATTAGTGCTTAAAAATGGCACTATATCCATCAACGACCAAGTTTAAACAAAATACCACCTTGTACAAACTCAAACATATTTTGGTTTGAAATTTAGGTTGTTGGCTCAAAGAGTGGAACGCCCAGTTCAATAAATAAACCGGCATGGTTGCTAAACATAAATTGCCACCACCAATAATGCCCAACGTATAATAAGGATAGGTAAGGGTTTTTTCGTAGGCTCCTTCGCTGGGTAAGTTACCAACATAGCGGCGATAAATAAATCCGGTACTGATACCGCTATATAGTTCGAAGGTTTCATTATCAGCGGGTACAAAGTTATAGTACAAACGCGCCAAAACCGACACTTTGAGCCGTTTATCGACCAATGTTGTATCTGTTGAGGGCACAAACCCTCTGGCGGTACTATCGTAGGTGATATGTCGTTTGAAAGTGCTGTTGTTAAAGCTGCCCAAAAAACCAATGCGCACATTACTATTTACAAGTGTAGGGAAGTTGTACGATAACAGCAATGTGGGGTGTGTAAATCCGGGCTCATAATTGCTGAAAGTTGGGTCGGTAATTGCCATTTGTCCAAGCCCTACGTAAAATGAACGTAGCAGATGAATTCTACACGCATTTATTCGCCTCTTGGCAAATTTATCGAGTGGATTAATGGCAATTATTTTTTCGTAAGTATTTTTACATTGGCTGTAATTGCGGGCAATAAAAAACTCTTCTGCTTGCTTTTTTAACGGGCGGCATTGTTGGCTTTTCTGTAGTAGATTTCTTACCTCGGTATCCGAAGACATTTCGTCTTGACATATTTTATACAGGTCTATGGCGGTATCGTACAACCCATTGGTGTAGGCTTTGTAGGCGTTATCTTTTCGCTCTTGGTATGTGTTTTGAGCCTTGATATGGGTATTAGCGCTGATGAAAAATAGTGTAGAAATGAAAAAGTAGATTAGTGTTTTCATGGTTTATTATTGTTAAGGTTCTTGACAGTTAAGTAATGTATAAACAACAATGGTGTCGTTATTGCTGTTTGCAACGGTGGTTTTGTAAGGGTAGTTGTAATCGTATTCGTAGGTAATGCTTGCTTCCTGTATCACTGCGCCCAAATTATTGTAGGTCGTGGCACGGGTAACGTTGTTCTCCGACCAATTGTTAGATGTCCCATTGTAATCAACAAAACTATAAAACATGCCTAAATCGTTAATTATTAAAAAAGTAGTGGAACATTGGGCAGATAGGCAATTACTTGTTTATCATCGTATTCGTACTCGGTATAGCTTGTTATAATATCATCCCCTTCATAAACATCCTGCCTTATTAAATTTCCTAATTCATCATATATAAAATAAATAAAAACCTGTGTGTTGCCATTTATATAGTTTACACTACTGGCTTTTCCTTGTTCGTTGAAGGTGTAGTTTGCAAAATAGATGGGACCTATGCCAAATTCAACACTAGTAAGTTGGGTAGGAATTGTGTTGCTATAGGTGTAATCTGCCGACAATCCCCCTCCTGTGCCAATTACCTTTGACAACAGCCCTAATTCGTTGTACACAAAATTGAAGCTATCTATACCTTGCAAGTTTGGCGGGTAAGTTTTGTAATAATACCCGTTTCGTTGTACTCGTAGGTTATTACTTGGTTGATCTGGTTGGCAATATTTTGATAGGGTTGGCAATCAAAAGCCGGTGGTTTTATAGGTTCGCAGGCTATCCACAATAGGTTTAGTAGCAATAGCAGTGTGTTTTTAAGTTTCATGTTTTGAAGGTTTATTGTTATTGGCATTTGTTTAATTCAACAGCAATATCGTCATTGTTTTTAATAAGTAGGGCAAGTTTTAACCACATTTCGGCATTCCCGCATTCGTTATTTCTAGCATATCTCAGCCCACGTTCTGCACAGTAGCCGTACTCATCAATATTTGGTGGTATAGTAATGTTAGACTTTAGTTGATTAGCGGTTGTATAGTAGCGCTTAATTTGCTCAAATTTATCGGGAGTTATTACCGATGGTTGGGCGTTACGTATTTGTGCTATTATGGCATTACCAGCTTCCATTTTTTTACTGTATTCTTCGTTATTATTTTTTGCTACTGGTTGTGGTTTTGGTGGGTCGGGTTTTGGTTCAGGGTCTAGTATGGGATCTAGTTTGACTGGGTCGGGGTTTGGTTTGGGTTTGGGTTGTGATTTGGTTTTAGGTTTTGGGGTTGGCTTATCGTCAGCTACTGGTGGTTCTATGTCTGCCGATGTGGTATTTATTATTGGTGGAGGTTTTAAAGTATCTTTGATAGGTTTGACTGAACTAGTATCTTCTTCGATAGGTTTAGAGACTGTGGTACCTGCGGTTACTTTTTTGGCAGTAGGTTGGTCGAGCCACATTTTCATACCGAATACCGCCGCCAACATTATCAGCACGAATAATCCACCAAGCAATATCTTCTCTGTTTGTGTATTTTTTGTTTGCTTGAGGTCTTGTATCACAATAGGTAAAATTTGCCCCGTGTCTTTGCGGCGTATCATGCCATCAACTACTTTGTTAATACCATTTGCAACATTTGCTAATGCGGCATCAATACTACCCCAATGTTTGAGGTTTGTTATGGGTATTTTATTAGTAGGCAAAACTTGCAATTTGCCCAATTCGCTCAAGTTCCACAAACAATCGCGCAAAATGATAGGTACTACAATAGTATTGCCTTGTTTATGGCGCTCCAAGGCATTTTTCATTTCCACTTCATATTGTCTTTCCGATGCTAAAAAATCGGCGCTCACCAATATCAAAATAATATCGGCAGCATATAGTGCCTCGTTGGCAGCCTCCTCCCATCCTTGTCCGGCAAGCACCATTTCTTTGTGCCAAATAGTTATTTCGCCTCGCGATTTTAATACTGCCAAATGTTCGTCTAATCGCTCCTGCGCAATGTTACGAATTTTTAAGCAATTTAATGAACTATAGCGCAAAAAAAAGGTGTTTTTTTTAAAAAAATAAGAAAAATACCGAAATTAGTGCTTAAAAATGGCAATTTGCCCAATTTTGAGCAACCTATAGTTACTTATTTGCACACCTAAACGACTCACGGATTTGCTGCCACGCCTCGGCATCGGTGATAAGGTCGTTGGCGGTGCCTTGCCACATAACCGTTACTGCTTTGTTGCCACAATTAAAACAATAAATATCGCCCCGCACTTCTTGGTCTTTTAATCTGGTGGTATAGGTGCTTTTTAGGGCAGCGTATTGGGCAAAGTTCGATTTTTGTGGGTCGGTAATTTGGGTGCGCCACTTTAAAAACAAAGGGTTTTGCAATATTGCATCACGCTGTATTTGTATGTTTCGGTCTATATCAAACTCGCCATACATCCATGTAAACGATGCAAAAGTGGTTTCGCCAAAGCCTTTTTTTTCGCAAGCCACATACACGCCTTCGTTGCCAATGGTATCTTGGTTGGTGATAGCCCAGCCTTGGGGTATTTGAAAACTAAGCCCATCTTTGCTAAACGTACTACCACCACCAGCCACATTGCACGAGCTTTGCTGTAAAATAAAGGCAAATAACAAAGCAATAAAACTAATTTTATGCAAATTTTTATTGAACATTTAAGGTATTTTAAGCTGTTAAAAGTGCGGTAAAGGTACAACATTTTTGGTAGATGCAAAACAAAAAAAAATGCCCGTACTATGATTGTACGGGCATTGGTATTGGCAATAAATGCCTAATTTTTAGCTGTTTAATTATTTTACAAACAACACTTTTTGCGATATTTTACCTACTCCATTATCTACCTCTACCAAATAGTAGCCTGTTGTTTGGGCAATTTTCGATAGGTCGAGGTTGGTGGCGTAGGTGCCATTTACGCCCATTTTTTGGGTGCTGTACAATGTTTTGCCAATTAGGTCGTATACATTAATACTTATGTTACTTGTTTTAGTTAAATTGCATACCACATTTACCAAATTATTGGTAATAGTTGGGCTAACACTTACGCCACCCAAAATAGGGTTTGCTGCGCCAATGCCTGTAACGCCGTCTATGTTTTGCAGCGAGCCAATATTTAGGTAAGTACCTGTATTATCAACGGTGTTAAAGGCGGTATATTGGTGGCTAAAAGCTAAGGCGGGGGTAGCCGTTGGGTTAAGTACATCAAAGGTAAAACGGGCAACATCTATCCACTCGTTGGTAACAGTGGGGCAGCCCATGTTGGGCATCATTAGGGTAATAGAGTAGTTACCCTCGCCAAGTTCGTTGCGCTCAAGGTAGGTAAAGCCGTTTTTGTACGGAGCCACAACACCGCCTGCTGCACAAGTGTTGCTTTCGTTGAAATTAAGCGGAGCAAATGCAGGGTGTGCAATGGCTGTAGTGTTGTAGTTAAAAAACACGGTAGCACTACCCAACTCAAAAGTGATGTCGGCGGCACGTACTTGCACATCAACTATGTATTTGTTGTCTTGATAATGTGCGTTGCTAAACCGTGCATCTACGGTGCCTGCCCACAGCGAGGCGCTTAAAAGCAAGGCTATACAAAGTGTTAAAAGCTGTTTCATGTCGGTATTATTTAGATTCGATTGTTATCGTAGCGTTTGAGGGTACAAAGTTAACAAATAGTACGCAAAAAGTTTGCAAAAGTAGCAATTTTTTACGCTTTTTAACGAAAAAAAAACACAAAAAGTATTTCTGGCGTTTAAAAATACGCAATCAAGCAGATTTAGACGCACAAAAGTGTATCTTTGCTGTTCGGAAATAGCAATTAGCTTTTATCCGAGTTGCTTACTCTGGTTGAGATAAAAAATCTATCTTAATCGGTGTGTAATCTATTTTAATCTGTGCCCAAATATACTAAAACTATAACTGTGGGTAACATAAATTATTTAAACTAAATTAAAAACAAATAAAATGGAACGTATTGCATTAGTGGTAGGTGCTACTGGCTTGGTAGGCAGTGCTTGTGTTGCTCAATTATTGGCATCGGATAAATATAGCAAAGTTTTGGTGGTTGCACGCCGACAATCGGATACAAAACATGCCAAACTGCAAACTATCATCGCCAATTTTGAGCAGCTAGACCAAGTTGCCGAACAACTAAAAGCACACGATGTGTATTATTGTTTAGGCACAACGATAAAAAAGGCAGGTTCGCAGGATATGTTTCGTAAAATAGATTACGATTATACCTTATCAATAGCAAAAATTGCGCTCGAAAACAGAGCCGAGCAGTTTTTGTTGGTGTCGTCGTTGGGTGCCGATGCTAAATCGAGTATTTTTTATAGCAAAGTAAAGGGCGAGTTAGAAAACGCCCTAAAAAAAATGCCTTTTGCGGCGCTACATATTTTTCAGCCGTCTATTTTGTTGGGCGATAGAAACGAACAACGCCCGGGCGAAGCCATTGGTCAGCGGGTTGCTGTGTGGCTAGCTCCGCTGATGGTGGGTGCTTTAAAAAAATACAGAGGCATTAAAGGCACCGATGTGGCAAAGGCAATGTTGAACACTGCTTTGCAAAATAAAAAAGGCATCTACACTTATTTGTCCGATGAAATACAAGTAATAGCAGATAAGTAATTGGTTGGTGGTATATAAAAAGGACCAAACAAAGACGTTTGTTTTTTGATAAAACCTATGGCTTGAAACGTGTCGAAAAAACGGCAAAATTTCGACACGTTTTGTTGACGTGTCGAAAAAATAGCGAAATTTCGACACGTTATTTTAGCGGTGTGCGTTTTGTAGCACTTCAAATAGTTTTTTGTTGATGTAGAAATTGGTTTTGCCTAGTTTTACTTTTTCTAATAAGTGTAGTGTAACTAATTGCTCAAGATAATTGGTAGCGGTTTGTCTATGTACTTGTAAATCTTCTTCTAGAAATTTTATTTTAGTGTAAGGATATTTAAATAAATTATTTAGAAGTTCTTTGCTATATATTTTGGGGGCATTTTGTTCAATAACGGCTCGAAAATACGCTATTTCGTTTTTAATTTTACGGATTAGCTCGACTGTTTTTATGGCAGTATCTTCCACACCATTTAACATCCAAATTATCCAAGGCTCTAAATTGTTAGTTTCTCGGGTAGTTTGTAAATGATTATAATAATCTGCTTTATTATTCACAATGTATCTACTCAAGTATAATACAGGAATATCGAGCAGTTCTTTTTGTACTAAGTATAAAATATTTATAATTCTCCCTGTTCGCCCATTTCCATCGTAAAACGGATGTATACTTTCAAATTGATAATGAATAATAGCCATTTTTATTAATGGGTCAATTGGATGAAAATCATCATCATTTATATATACATCAAGTTCGTGCATTAGTTTTTCAATTTCGATATAACTTTGCGGAGGCATATAAACTGTTTGATTATTAGAGTCTTTTAGTACCGTACCAGGTAGTTTTCTGAAACCACTTTTAGATGATTCTAATACACCTTGTATTTCGATGATATAATTGCTAGTAAGAAGTTGGTGTTTTTTTACTAAAGCAAAACCTACCTTTAATGCATCAGCATATCGATGCACTTCTTTGGTAGCTATATCACTAAACGAGTCGTCTATCTGCGAACGAAACAAGTCGTCTTGAGTAGTGATGATATTTTCAATTTCAGAACTTTCTTTTGCCTCTTGTAAACCAAGCGAGTTAATTAATATCATTTCGTTGGGTATGGTCTTCGACTCGCCTTTAAGTTCGGCTAATGCCCTACTTGCTTTATTAAGTGCTTTTAACAAGGCAACAGTTTCAAAATTATTATTGTTTATTATAAACGACAAATCAGGTATCATATGTTTAATATTTACAAAGGCGAAAATTGGCTAAAATATTGAAAAAAGATAGTGACAATAATAATACTTAGGTGTATAATTTCGGCAGTCCACGATTTACCTAACTCGTCGAAGGCATAAGCCAACAATGCCGCAACAGACAACAGCGGTACACAAAGCGGTGCTAGCGAAAATTTATCGAGAAACAAAAAAATTAGCAAACTAACCGATAACATATAAATAAGTATAGTTAAGCTGTTTTTTACCACCATGGCGCTTTTAAAGTACCGCGACTGAAACACAAAAACCGCCACTGCACTTATCAAAAATAACAAAGGTATTTTTATCAACAACTCAAACAACCTATAAACAGGCTGTGCAATACTGGTGGTAATATCGCCCATGTATATTTGTTGAAACTGAGGTAGTTGGTCGGTCAAAAAATAGCTTGCTGCTGTAATATAATAAGGTAACGATAAGCCCCAAAAGAGTAAAAGAAACTCGCGCCAACTAAAAAAATGTTTTATGTTTAACGATATAAGTATAAAAAGCAACATTACACCCATTGGTAAATAACACAACGATGCAATACCAATAATTAAGCCCGCATCAAAAGATTGTAGCAAACCCGCCCTATCAGAGCCATTAACCGTATTGACTGCAAACAGTAGGGCAAAATTAGCAAAAAATGGAGCGCTCAAATAAATATGCTCGTTAAATAAGCTAAACAATAAAATATAGCAAAAAGCAGCTAAATAATTATCGCTGTCAAATATGCGCAACCTATTAACAACCCCATTGAACAAAGCCGACTGTAATAATAAACTAATAATAAATACAACGGCTACCAAATGTTTGTTTAACAAATAAACCGATTGCAAACCATTAACTATTAACTGATAAATAGGCGCAGTGGCTTTAAAATCGAGTGATGGGGGTGATAGTAATAAATTAAAGTTTAGTGCTATGGCGTATAGAACCAAAAGTAGGTAAACAATTGGGTCTGATGATTTGAAAAATTTTACCACAAAAAAATAAGTAAAAATGAAAAATAACTACTCACTTAGGCAGCCCCTATTTTGTAGCCATAACAGCCAATAGCTCAACAGTTTTTAGTAATAGCTGCCTTTTTGTACAAAAAAGTACAAAAAGTACTAAACAAACAGCTAAATTGGGCAATTATACCTAACTTTGGGGTGCAAATATAGCATTATTTTGCACCGCTTTACCTTATTTACCTTTTGTTATGCAATTAACCGATTTTGCTGCCGTATTATTTTGGCTTTTTATTATTTACAGCCTAGCTATTATTATAAAAGAGTTAAGGTACCCAAACGATTCGGACACTTTTAAAAAATATTTTTTGCCCGGATTAACCGTTAAGTTGTTAGGGGCTTTTGCCTTTGATGCAATTTATATGTATTATTATGGCGGTGGCGATACACTTGCTTATTATCAATTTTCGCAAGGTTTGTACGAGGCATTTTTTTTCCGACCAATGGCTGCTTTTCAGGTGTTGCTTAGCAATGCGGGGCAATCGAATTATTATATTGACGACATTACCCGCTCAATGCAACATTTTTTTTTAGAATCGGGTACGTTTATGGTGGTCAAAATTTGTGCTATTTTTAACCTACTTACCTACAACAGCTTTTGGGCAACGTCGTTGTTGTTTGCTTTTGTTGCCTATTTGGGCTTGTGGGCAATGTATAGGGTTTTTATACAAGTATGCCCAAACATGGAAAAATCAATGGCATTTGCCGTATTATTTATGCCATCGGTGGCATTTTGGGGGTCGGGTATCATGAAAGACAGCATATCAATGGCATGTTTGGGTGGTTTGCTATATGGTTTATACTATTTGTGTTTGGAACGCAAAAAAATAGCCTTATCGTTGTTGCTTATCCCTGTTTGTTTTCATTTTGTTTACGACATTAAACCCTACATTATAATGGCATTTATGCCTGCTTTTGCTTACTGGCTAGTATCGTATTACAAACAAAAAGTAACCGATTTGCCCCTAAAGGTAGCCACTTTTTTGGTGATGTTGTTAATAGGTGGATTTTTATTTTACCAAACCCGTTATATGTTGGCAGATGTAGGCAACAATTTGTTTGCCAAGTTTGTGAGCATGGCAATGGGTTTTCAGGGGTGGCACGGCATGTTAGCCGAACAGGGCAGTTCGGGTTATTCGTTTGGCACAATAGAGTTTACCATACCGGGCATCTTATCCAAATTTCCACAATCGGTTAATGTTACTTTGTTTCGCCCCTATTTATACGAAGTGCGCAACCCCGTAATGCTTATAACTGCCATAGAAAGTGCCATTATTTTACTTATTACGCTTTATTTACTCGTAAAAACACGTATTATAGGCATATTTACCGTACTAAACAAATACCCGTTTGCTTTGTTTTGTTTAATTTTTACCTTATTATTTGGCTTTGCCGTAGGTTTTACCAGCTATAACTTTGGCGCATTGGCAAGATACAAAATACCTTGCTTGCCATTTTATGGAGCGTTTTTAGCTATTATTTGGAACGAAACAAAATTAAATAAATATAAATAAATTATTTTTATTTTTAAAATATAACTATCAAGGCTAGTTAATTTGTTTTTTAGGCAATTAAATACACCGCTAGGCGTTGTGGTAAATATCAAACTGCTACCCAATAACTCAAATTTAGGAGCTATGCACACTTATATTTTCGCTATTTGTTGTTTTTTATCTCTATCTTTTAACACCATGGAAACTTGCAGCGTTACCGTTCAGTTTACTAATTTGCGCAATACCAAAGGTTTGGTACAAGCCGCTTTGCTCAATGGCAGTCAAGGTTTTCCCGACGACCCCAAACAGCGCTTTGCTATCGGGAAAACCGCAATCAGTGGCAAAACAGCTACTATTGTTTTTACCAATGTACCCGTTGGCAAATATGTGGTAGTGGTTATGCACGACGAAAATAGCAATACCAAACTAGAGAAAAATTTCTTGGGTATACCCAAAGAGGGTTTCGGTTTTAGCAACAATCCGCGCATAATAGTAGGCGCACCCAGCTACGAAACCTGTGAGTTTGAAGTAAAAACAAATATATGCCATATTGTTGAAATGAAGTATATTTTGTAAATACACTACATTTGCGCACTTGGTGCTTGTCTGGCACTCCAAACAAGTAGTATTACCCCCAACAAACCCAAAGGTAAGTTAAGCCATTGGGTAATGCTTGCATCTGCTTTAAAAAACTCGAGTACAAAACGCGGAAAAAAAGTAAGCACAAAAAATAAACCACTAATAGTGCCAGCAGCCAATTTGCGACTACGATATATCCACATCAAAAACAACCAAACGCTGCTTAACAATAGTATTTCGTATACCTGCGATGGATGACGAGCAAAATTTTCGCCATTGCGAACAAAAATAAAACCCCAAGGCATATCGGTGGGTTTACCTACAATTTCGGAGTTAAACAGGTTGCCCAATCGTATCAATGCCCCAAACAAAGGCATGCCCAATGCCAGCACATCAAGGGTGCGTATGTAGCTGTAATCATTGTTGCGGCAATATATAAAGGTAGCTAACAATATGCCTATTGCTCCGCCATGACTTGCCAAACCACCGTGCCAAATTCTAACTATCTCGGCGGGGTGTTGCCAAAAATAGGCAAAGTCGTAGAACAACACCTGACCTAAGCGGGCGCCAATTAATCCGCCAAAAAAAATGTATTCAATCAAACGGGTGCCATGCCTATTTTCGGCAGGTTCGTGTTTGTTAACGTACTGTAACAAATAAAAACCACCAATAATACAGGTAGCCCACATTAAGCCATACCAATAAAGTCTCCAAAAACCAAGGTCAAAAACCACAGGGCTAAAATCCCAAGTAATATATTGTAGCATAAAAATAAGTTGATGTGTTGATAAAAGTGCGCTTACGCCAAACTAAGCCCCAAAGGTAAGGCTTTTTTTACAAAACAAACACGCCCCCCGAACTTAATCGAGGGGCGTATTTTTGTTAGAGGCAGATAGGAACTTATTTTTTACTATCGTAAGTCGAATCTACGCTAATTTTTATGCTTTTAGAGATTTGGTTTTTCACTGCCGCTGGGATAGAAATGTCGTAATCGGCAAGCAACACCGTAAATTCGGCTTTTGAGCTTACTTTACCATCTTTTACCACAATAGTACCCGGCACGCTAACAGCTTTTGTTACGCCGTGTATGGTTAAATTGCCCGTTACAGTAACATTGTAAGTGCCATTTTGAGCAAAATTTACATCGCCAATGTTAGTAACTTTGCCCGTAAAATTACCGTTCGGATATTTATCCGACTCCATGTAGTTTTCGTTGAAGTGTTCTTGCATTAAGGCTTTTTTAAATTCAAATGCCTTGATGTTCATCTTAAACGTTAGGGTTCCCGTTTTGCTGTCCAAAATACTGGCAGTCTTGCGATTGTGTGCCTCAATATCTTCCATTGGGGTTGCCGAAAAAAACGAAACATGGGCGTTGCGAGAAATGTATTTGCCCTGAGCAAAAGTGGCTTGTGTGCCTACAAAAGCGGTTAGTATACTAACCAATAAAAACAACTTTTTCATAAACTTCAGGTTTTTTTTATCAACGTTTGGAATTTGGTATAATAAATTCGATGTTTGGACACCGATTATTTGACAGGGTTTAAACAGCCACGGTATTTTTATTTTGTCAAACAAAATATACTTTTCTGTTGTTATTGCCAATCAATGTTTAGACACCGATTATTTGACAGGGTTTAAACAGCCACGGTATTTTTATTTTGTCAAACGTAAAATATACTTTTCTGTTGTTATTGCCAATCAATGTTTAGACACCGATTATTTGACAGGGTTTAAACAGCCGCCGTATTTTTTTATTGATTGGCAAGCACAACATTTAGCTACCTATTGTTAATTGCATGGTGGTGTTATTTCACCACGGCGCATTGGCTCAAAACCACATCAATGCCATTGCTACCCGAGCATTTGCCTTTGATGGTTATCTCTTGCCCAACCTGATACGTATTGATGGGGTCTTTGCTTGCTGTTTCGCTTAGTTCGCAGTTTACGCCACCCGTATCATCGCCTTGCAACATAATACTTACAATGCCTTTTTCGTCGGCTTTGGGTGCTTCGACAATGCTACCTTTTACCTCAATTACCTTGTTTAGGTATTGTTCGTTTGCTTTTGCTTCGTCGGCGGCATACTGTGCCAATAACTCGGGGGCGGTAATGGTAAGGTCGGTAGCTACCGTAGTAATGTCGGTTTGACCTTCGTTGTATTTTTTATATGCGTATCCGCCACCTAATATAGCTAATACAAATATTGCTAAAAATGCTTTTCTCATAATGATTGTTTTTTTGTTTTTTGGGTGATAGATATTTGGGTGATAGATAATTGATTAGGGCTATTATGGTAGGTTGTTTGTGGCATTAACACACATCGCTCCATAATTAATAATCAACAATCAATAATTTAGTTATTCGGGTATCCAGCATCTATCCACATTTTGATGATGGTAATTTCGCAATCGGGTATTTTGCCACTACCTTTGGGCATAGCCGAGCAACCCGAGCTATGCTCGATGGTGCATAACAAATTGTCGCCGGCATATTGGGCTATGTTGTCGTAACCTTCTAGCGGGGTACCGCCGCCCAAATTGTCGTAATTAGCGTTACTGTGGCAATTTAGGCATTTGTTATCAATAATAGCAGCTACTTTTAGCGAGTAGGTAACGTTTGTGGTGTCGCAAGTTGTTACATCGGTGCCATATAGGTCTTGTTCGTTGTCGTAGTAGCACGACGAAAACTGTAGCGTAAAGATAGAAAACACCGTACAGATAAAAAAGGCGAGATAATTTTTAGATAGTTGCATATTTAAGTAGATAAAGGGTGCTTAATGGATTTGAATTGATTGTGTGCTATTTAGTTATTGGGTGCGCCCGCATCTATCCACGATTTAATACGGTCGATGCTACACTGATTTAATTTGGGCAAACCTTGCGGCATAGCCACATAACCACTGCTGTGGTTAATGCTGCCAAACAACGTACCGTCTAACGCTGTAGCTTTAAGATTATTGTACGTGCTTAAATTTATACCGCCCGATGCGTTGCTGCTGCTGTGGCAACCAATGCAGTAATTTTGTAAAATTGGATAAACCGTAGCCGACAAACTCACGTTGGTGGTGTTGCAGGTAAATACGGGTTCTTCGCACGAGTTGTTGGGGGCTCCTTGCAAAATCCAGTTGGCAATGGCAAGGGTTTGCATAGCACTTAAGCGGGGCATTGGCGACGGGGGCATTCGGTTGCTATTGTTATCTTCAATAATCAATTTAAACACCGAGTTGTCCAGGTCGTAAGGGTCAATTTCATCGTAGATGTGTTCGTAGTTATCCAAAACAACATCTTCTTCGTGCGTTGCAGCATCGTGGCAACCGCTTGTGGCGCAATTAGCCACAAAAATAGGTAAAATATCTTGCACAAAATACGCCGAGTCGGGGTCGCACAACGATTGTGGTGGTGTACTTGTTGTATCAACTGCCGATGTGTCTATAATAATATCGGTGGTGTCGGTGCCTGTGGTGTCGGTAATATCGGGTATTATAGGCTCGTGTTTGCACGCCTGAAAATAACTACTGCCTACTATTAACAAAGTAAGCAATGCCAATGCTTTGGCAAGATGTTGGAAAGGATTACGCGTTTTTTTCATAACTGATGGTATTGTGTTTGTTTGATTTAGGATGGTGTTTGGGTTTCTGATGCAAAGATACCCTTTTTAGCTAAGACCAATAAACAACAAAATGCCTAAATCTTACGCTTTCAAACTGCCACCGAAAAATCGCGCAGCGATTCGTTGAGCGATGTTTTTTTGTCGGTACTTTCTTTTCGTTGCCCAATGATTAAGGCACAAGGCACCTGAAAATCGCCTGCTGCAAAGTGTTTGGTGTAGCTACCGGGTATAACTACCGAGCGGGGCGGTACATAACCCGTATATTCAACGGTTTTACTGCCACTTACGTCAATTATTTTGGTTGATTGTGTAATAACCACATTGGCACCTAATACGGCTTCGGAGCATACCCGCACGCCCTCTACCACAATACAGCGCGAGCCAATAAAGCAGTTATCCTCGATAATAACGGGGCTTGCTTGTACGGGTTCAAGTACACCGCCAATGCCTACGCCACCGCTTAAATGCACATTTTTGCCTATTTGTGCGCACGAGCCAACGGTTGCCCAAGTATCAACCATCGTGCCGCTATCTACATAAGCACCAATGTTTACATACGAGGGCATCAATATTACACCGCTTGCCAAATACGACCCATAACGGGCAATGGCATGTGGTACAACACGCACGCCAAGGTCGGCATAGTGGTTTTTTAGGGGTATTTTGTCGTGAAACTCAAACGGACCTACTTCAATGGTTTCCATTTGTGCAATAGGGAAATACATAATAACCGCTTTTTTTGCCCATTCGTTTACTTGCCAATTGCCGTTTGCAGTAGGCTGGGCAATGCGCAGTTGCCCTTATCAAGGGCTTCGATAACCGAGCGGATGGCGTTTTGTGTGTCGGTTTGTTTAAGTAATTCGCGCTGCTCCCAAGCGGTTTCTATGGTTTGGATAAGTTGTTGGTTCATTTTTTTATGCTTTATTGCCGCAAAAGTACCACTTTTTGGCGATTAAGTACTTGCTTGTTGGTTTTTATTTGGCAGATGTAGATACCATCTGGTAAATTATTGGTTTCGATTTGCTGTTCGCCAACACTTAGCTCTTGTTGTAACACTATTAAGCCTGTTATGTTGTATAGCTCAAGCAACCCATTAGTATTAGACGATACGTTGAGGTAATTGCGTGCAGGGTTAGGTGTGATGGCAATGTTTAAAAAATTAGCTGTTTCTATGCCCACTATTTCGTGGTAGCACAAGCAGGTTGATGAGTCAAGTATATCTTCTGTATTAGGGTTGTTGTCGTTACAATCGGGGCTTACATCTTCTATTGTTATGGTGTGTGTGTAGGTACAGCCAAAGTTGTCGGTAGCCACAAGCGTATAATTGCCAGCACATAAATAATAAGGTGCTAAGGTATTAGCACTATTTGACCACTGATAACTATAACTTATTGCCTGAGAATTGGGTGTAATAGTTGCGTTGATAGATGCATTACAAAGGTTACATTCGCTAGTAGTATGTGTATCACTTATATTGATAGTATAAGGTGCTTGCGTAACAATATCTTGGGTTTTTGTACAACCACTGTTATCGGTTATAGTTACTTGATATGCTTGACTGCCACAAGCATTATATAAATTAGATTGTGTAGAGCCGTCTGACCATTGATAGGTAAAGGGGCTTGTGCCACCTGATAGCGACAGGCTAACAATACCCGTACAATTGCAAGATACTGATTGATAGCTTGTCACTTCTTGTATTTGCATAGTATCGTTGTTCAATATTATGGAGCTGGCTTGTGTACAGCCATTGGCATCGGTAACAGTAACAATATAGGGCAACAAACTGCTACAAGCGCTATTAATACTGCTTTGAGTTGAGTTGTCCGACCATAGATAGCTGTAAGGTTCAATTCCGCCAGTGGCATCTATGTTAACTAAGCCATTGCAACCACAAGTAACTGCTTCTGAAAAAATTACTGTTTGCAAATTACTAATTTCTTGTTCTATTGTATATGTCCTGCCAACAATGCAATTGTTAGCATCTTGTATGCTTAATGTTATATCGCCTGCGCATAAATTAGTAATATTGGCAACCGTTTGACCATTAGACCATAGATAAGTATAGGGCATTACACCACCCGTTACTGACACGCTAACGGCTCCATCACAAGTACAAGTGGCGGGTGTAGAAACAGCTCCTATTTGAAAAATAGGTGTGCTTTGTTCGATGGTGTAAGTTTTTGTTACTATGCAATTGTGTGCATCTCTTACGCTCAATGTAGCCAAACCTTCGCATAAGTTAATGGCATTAAGGGTTGTTTGCCCATCTGACCAAAGATATTGGTAGGGCGGCGTACCATTGGCAACAATAACATCGGTTATTTGGCTTTGACAAGGCAAACCACAAATATTAGCTGCTGTTCCACCAATAATTTGGACAGATGTATCGGGTGCATCAATGGTAAAATTGTGGGTTTGAGAGCAAGTTGCTTGTGTTCCGAAGTTGTTATACGTAAGTGTAATACTATAATCACCTGGGCATATAAAACCTGTTGTAAAGCCAGTAGCTCCTGTTGACCATGCAGTGCTGTAATAAGGTTGTTGTTGTATCATTGCCCCCGATGCACAAGGGTTACAGTAATCGGTGTAGATTTGCAAAGAGTTAAATATAGTATCAAACAATAATACTTGTTCTTCTACTGTTGCTGTTGTCTCAAAATAATCGCAATCACTTTCGTAAATAAATGTGTAAGTGCCTGCTGCCACATTGTTTAGGTCGTATTGAAAATGCCCATACGAATTATTATATACAGGTGTCGAGGGCATTAAATTGCCTTGGCTGTCGTACCACTTACCTGCACTAAAAGAGCCAGGCGAAACCCTCATGCCTGTAATTTGACCATTAGACAAACCACAACTTGCAGGTGTTGTGCTAACATTATTAGTTAGGAAGTAAACAGGCAAAATATCTATAATACCTGGTTGAACTAAAAAAACATCAAAACAGTTGTTAACTAAATCGGTTATTTGTAGGTATGATTGCCCATCGTTGTCTACATACGGAAAAAACAAAGTGTACGGAATGTAATTACTGTTTAGGGTAAAGGTCGTATCGTCGCCCCAAACATCGCTAATTCGTACCTGATTAGGCAATTGAGCACCCGTTATCCAAAAACCTTGTAAGCCTCCTTCGCACCATTCTATGGTATCCGATAGGGTAATGTTACAAGATGTTTGCGGCAAAGAATACAAAGAATTAATTTTACCATAAACAGACTGATTGGTAGAAAAGGCTAAAAATAAGACGGTGGCTAGAATAATCGTTTTCATAAGTACTGTATTTTGTTGAGTAGATAACTACAGGACAAAGTTACATTATTTTGAACAATAAAAGCGTACGTAGTGTCTGTTTTTCGAAATTTCCATACATCTACTTCTCTATCTTTACCAAATAATAGCTGTTTTAACCTAAAAGCTGTTGTTGATAAGCTATATAGGTGCTTTGTTCGACCAAAATGGTTCTTCTTTCAAGCAAAAAGCTTCTTTGTTCAACCAAAATGGTTCTTGTTTCGAGCTATACAGGTGCTTGCTGTGTGCCAAGCTTGGCAAGAGCAAAAATTTATTTGGGCGATATTTTGCATCGGTTGCTTATCTATTGCCCAATCGAGATTTAAATATCATTACTGTTTGATTTATCTGTTGCCTATACATACCTAACAATAAAACAACAACCACCAAAAGCATTGCCCAGCCAGCCGTGCTATGGCTACAATACTGCCTATAGGTGGCAAAATGAGCAATTACCAAACATAACACCGTACTAAGCAATAAAGTTGCAGAGCTCCACTTTAAAAACGGAGCAAATAAACGAGGGTTTAAGCCAATAAGCATCGCCAAAGCCACCCCTCTTGCACCGGTGGCGGCTGCTACCACACCCCACAAAGCATAGGTGGGTGTTAGGCAATAATTTAGGGCAATGTTTAGGCTAATAACGCCCAACATAAGGTACAAATTGGGTTTGGGGTTTTTGTGATAAAAAAACACAAAAATAATAAAGGCACTTATTGCCGAAAATAAATAACCCAACACATATAAATACACATAAGGTTGAAGTGTTAAATAATCGGGGTTTTTGATAAAATAGTTGATGTGCGACACTAAAAAAACAACCGCCGTTACTGCCAATACCATTATGGCGGTATAAAAATTGTACAAATGTTGGCGTTGTTCGGTAGATTGAGGTGTGTTGCTGCCCAACGACTCGTATAAAAAAGGCATGATAGCCATGCGCAACGCACCCGAAGCCATTTCGGTGGTGGCGCTTATTACGTTTAACAAACTGTATACACCCAATAGGCTTAACGACAACCACCGCTCGACCCAAAAACGGTCGCCCGAAGCACCACCCCATTCTAATAAAAAGCCGGGTAGCAGAAAAGCGGCAAACCTAAGTGGTTTTGCTAAATAGGTGGTATCTAAACGCCACGTTAGCCAGCGGCGGCAATGCCAAAGTACTATGGCAGCGCCTATGGTGTTACCCACCAATCTGCCCAACAATGCTCCGTTTATGGCATCGGTAGCATATACCATACCCACAACCTGCCCAACTACGGTAGCAAATACCCACGTAATAATAAACCACGCATAGGTAGCTACGTTTTTGTCGTTGCGCAGCAGCACTACATAAGGCACAATTAGCGTATAAACAGCCCCCGACAACACCGCCCAACAGCCATAAGGATAGAATTGAAATGCCGTGTCGCGAAAAATTTGCTGAAACAACACATCGCCCACAAAAAACAAAAAAATAGCCACCACCGCCGATACCAAAATGCTAAAACTTAGTAACTGCCCTAAAAAGGTTTCTAGTTTGGCTCGGTCGGTTTGATAATCGTAGTAAAAGGTAAAAAAAGTGTTGCCTATACTCAAGGCGGCAATTATAGCTACTAAATTGCTAAGGTTGTTCATCATCGAAAACACGGCATAATGGCTGCTACTTAAATAAGTAGTATACACAGGTTGTAGTAACAACGAAACAAATCCTTGCAAAAAAGATAAAATAGTGTAAATAATGGTGGTAGATAGCAAACGACGCATGTATATTGGGTTAAAAGGGTTTTGGATTGGATAGATTAAAAAAGCTTGAACAATTTGGTTGTTAGACAATAGGACGCTTTGCAACTTTTAGCCCTCAAATTTGTTGTTTCAAAAAAAAGTTGCCGTATTTTGACAAATAAACGACAATTAGTTGTAACTTTGCTGCAGGGCGGCAGGTTTTGGCTATCGGCTATCGGCTATCGGCTATCGGCTTTTGGCTATCGGCTACAGGCTTTTGGCTACAGGCTTTTGGCTACGGGCTTTGGCTACGGGCTTTTCAGTACAGATACAACACTGCTACTTCACTCTTTCACTCTCCCTCCATCTCACCTCACCCTTTCCTCTTTCACACTTTCACACTTCACTCTTTCACCACTTCACTACATCCCCACATCACAATATCGAAACATCATGCGTTTAAAAATTGTATTACAGCCGCATTTAACAACTGCTTTGCCTACCGATTATCAAATTCAGTTGGCGAGCTATTTAGGTGTTTTGTTCAACAATACCGAAGGATTGTTTATGCAACGTTTGCACCAAAATGGCTATTTAACCCCAGCCGAAACGGTATTTGATGCCTTTACTTTTTCGCCGATACAAAACGAAGAAGACAAGTATACTTTTGTTTTATCGTTGTGTGTAGATGATAGCTTTGAACATGTAGTAAAAAGTATTTTGTACGAGCAAAACATAGATTTGATAGCCCCAAACAACCAAACTATCTCGTTGTTGGTTTGGACAATAAGCCGCCTACCCGACCCTAACTGGGACAAAGACGATTTGATTACGCTTAGGTTTAGGTGCGTATCGCCGCTTTATTTGCATAAAAACAACAACTCGGCAGCCATTGTGCAGCCCAATCAACGAGGATTTAAAACCAAATTTTTTGGTAATTTGGTAGATAGGTTTTTAGCTTTGCGCCATCTGTTATCCAACACACCCCAAAACGATACGCCCCCCGAACCACCGCCAACTACCTATGTGCCTTCGTTTGTTGAGCAAATGCCAACTGCCATGCCTCAATGGCAATCTACCGAGCCTGTGCGCCAGTCAATCTCTAAAAAACAAAATTGGTTGCAGCGCGTTTTACCCTCTAATGTGGTTTATGCCTTTAAACTACTAACCGAACCTAAAACCACCTTACAACCAAGTACCAACGATAAAACCGCCGAGCCTACCCCTATGCTATACCAATACGATTTTGAACTAACCGCCCCCACCCAATTATTGCGCATAGGCTACGAAGCGGGTTTTGGCGAAAACACCTCGATGGGTTTTGGTTTTGTGGAGATGATAGACCAACAAACATTGACAAACTGTTAGTGTCTAAACAAAAACAATTACCACAAGCCGACGCGAGGCAAAGATAGGGCATTTGCTGCTGAAATTTGCAGATGCAGCTATTTTTTTAACCCCTTCATCAATCAACAAAAAAAGCCTGCTTAGTCGTTACCGACCAAGCAGGCTTTTTTGTGGGGTATTGTCAATTACTTTTTATCGTAATCAAAGTTGTAGTTTAGGCGTATGGTAAAGCTACGCGGTGCGTCCATGATAGCGGGGCGGGTGGCGTACTCTACATTGGTTAGGTTATCAACAATAAAACCTAAGCTGGCATTTTTTGCCATTTCGTAGGTTAAACGAGCAGACATAATGGCTGCCCCTTTGTTGTTGGCTGCTCTGAAATCGGCAACGCCCGGTAAAAATTTGTTAAATGCCTCGTCAATAGCCTCCATGTTGCTGTTGTATTGCAACGAAAAACCAAGTGCCACTTTTTTGATAGTGGCTTCTACATCAACTTTGGCAACGTGGCGGAAACGATATTTTAGTACATTTTTAGCCAAAGCTTCGTTATAATCGCCATTTTCGTCGTAAGAAATAGACGAAAGTACTTTTTCTTTTTGGTCAAAACTCTGGAATTTGGGGTCTATGTAGGTATAACCTGTTAGGATATTAACGGGTATAGTACCAATTTTACCTTGTCCAACAAACGATAAATCAATACCTACAATGTTGGTATTGCCAATATTAACCGACTGAAAACCTAAGCCTTTGGTAATTTGTGTGGGGCGGATACCTTGGTTGTACAAATCTTTAACCTCGGGCCACACAATTCCTAACACGGCTTCAAGGTCGCTACCTGCACCAAAGGTAAATTCCATCATGTTGTTGTAACGGTTAATAAAACCAGCTACATCAACAAAACCTCTCCATTCGCCAATTTGCACACCTTGCTTAATGCCTAATTCGGCGCTCCAGCCCGTTTCGGAGGTTAGGTTATTGTTGGGAAAAATACCTACGGGTATGTTTGCCGACAGGGTAGGCGTTAGGGGATAACTAACGGTTCCTAAATCGGTGCGTACAAATTTTTCGGCGATGGTTGGGAAGCGGTAGCCCTGCCCAAACGATGCACGTATAAAGGTATATTTGGCTGCCTCGTAATTTACCCCAATACGCACCACGGGTTTAGCTTCGGTGCTGGTTTCAAGGCTATCAATGCCGCTGTTTATGCTATTGCTTTCGTAGCGCAAACCCAACGACACGTTTAGTTTGTTAAAAAACTTTTTGTCGGCTTGCAAATAAACGCCAATATTTGATGCAGTACGGATAATGTTACTGGTGTCGCCATCACTAACGGTGTATCCAAACAAATCCGAGTCGGTTTTGCCATACGTGCCAGCTACACCTGTTGTAAGCACCAATTTAGCATTATCGAAACGTTTTTGGAACTGATACTCGCCATACATCAAATCCGAGTCGGTACTTTGGTTGGTGTTGGTTTTGTTGTCGTTTTTGTAGTAGCGTGATAGCAATTTGTGGCGGGTATTGTTGTTGGCGTTAAAATACTCCACAAATGGGTCTATGCTATAGGTTATTGATCTGTTTTCGATGGCGGGTGTAGCATCCCAAAGTTGGTAAGCGCCTTTGTCTACGCCACCAACCACCGAGTCGTTTTCGGCTAGGTTATTAAGGTCGTTCCAAATTAAAAACGGACCACTTTTGGTTCTTTGAATATTGGTGTTGACACCCGCCGACAATCCGGGTAGGTTTTTAAACCGATAGCGGAAATTAAGGTTGATACGCCCACGACGGTCAAATTCGCTTTCGCGCCAACTTTTTTGGTTAAAAAAGTAGCCCCCTGTTACAAAATCTAACTGACCAAATTTTTGGCGATGAGCAAACGAAAAACCTTCTTCGTGTGGCTGTTCGTTGCCCCACCATGCTTTTTGCAGGGTATCTTTTACGGCTTTGGTCGTTTTATCGTACACATAATAATTGTTGTTGCGCGGGTTTTGGTAGATGCCCGAGAACATAGAAAACTTAGTTACCGGCTCCGATTTGGGGTAGGCTGTGCGCATATTAATAATACCATTTAGGGCAGATGAGCCATACAAAGCCGAACTTGCTCCTTTAATAATTTCTATTTGCTCTAGGTTTTCGACGGGTAAAAAGCTCCAGCGCGGAAAACCTGCATCGGCGGTTAAAATGGGTAAATCGTCCATTAGTAGCATTACGCGGCTACCTGCACCATACGAAAAACCACTACCACCCCTAATGTTTGCTTGCCCATCAATAACGGTTACGCCCGGTACTTTTTCGATGGTTTGGTCAATGGCGGTATTGTTTACTCGGTCGGCTAAGTTCGATTTTATTACCTCGAGCGATACCGTTTGCTCGCCCAATTTTTGCTCAAACTTAGTGCCTGTAACCACCACCGTTTCTAGTAAATTCGACGACTCGCCCAACGATACATCTACTGTTTTTGTTTCGCCTGCCGACACCGTTACGGTTTCTTTTACTGCCTCGTAACCCACCAAGCTAAATGTTACGGTGTGTGTACCTGCGGGTATTTTTACGGTATACAAACCGTCAAAATCGGTTTCGGCACCGCGGCGTTGTTCGCCTACTTGCACCGATACGCTAACAATAGGTAAGGGTTCGCCATTTTTTTTGTCGCGGACAGTGCCGCTAAGTGTTGCATCTTGAGCCAATACTGCTGCCGAAACAAACAGCAAAATTGCCAAGGTAAATAATTGCGGAAAGTAAAGTTTTTTCATTGCTTTTGAACGTGATTTATGTTAATATTTTAATGTTGTGATATGGTGATGTTGTGATATGGTGATGTTGTGATATGGTGATGTTGTGATATGGTGATGTTGTGATATGGTGATGTTGTGATATGGTGATGTTGTGATATGGTGATGTTGTGATATGGTGATGTTGTGATATGGTGATATGGTGATGTTGTGATGTTGTGATGTTGTGATATGGTGATGTTGTGATATGTGATGTTGTGATATGGTGATGTTGTGATATGGTGATGTTGTGATATGGTGATGTGGTGATGTTGTGATATGGTGATGTTGTGATATGGTGATGTTGTGATATGGTGATGTTGTGATATGGTGATGTTGTGATGTTGGTGATGTTGTGATATGGTGATGTTGTGATATGGTGATGTTGTGATATGGTGATGTTGTGATATGGTGATGTTGTGATATGGTGATGTTGTGATATGGTGATGTTGTGATATGGTGATGTTGCGATATGGTGATGTTGTTTTATCACATCTCGTTATTCATCTTTTTTTAACTTTGCTTTTTTGCGCATTGATACAAAAATGGCAACTAGTTCATTGGCTTCTTTTATTAATAGGGTTAATTTTTCGGAACTAATAATTTCAGCTTTTACAAGTAATTCTAGCCAATAAAGCGTTTCATCTGCCTCTTCAACTACTATACACAATTTAGCAAAAAACTCATTATGAGATCGGGATCTTCGCATGGCTCTATGGTTTGCTCCAATAGAGGTTGAAGACCTAAGTAATTGTTTTTTGATAGTATACGCCTCGGCTGCATGAGGTAAATGTCGCCCTAGCCTTATTACTCGCAATATGAATTGTAAAATTCTTTCTTCCAAAACTTCGTGCGTCATGATGTGGTGATATGGCGATGTTGTGATGTTGTGATGCGGTGATGTTGTGATGCGGTGATGTTGTGATATGGTGATGTTGTGATATGGTGATGTTGTGATATGGTGATGTTGTGATGCGGTGATGTTGTGATGCGGTGATGTTGTATATGGTGATGTGGATGGTGATGTTGTGTGTGATATGGTGATGTTGTGATATGGTGATGTTGTGATATGGTGATGTTGTGATATGGTGATGTTGTGATATGGTGATGTTGTGATATGGTGATGTTGTGATATGGTGATATGGTGATGTTGTGATATGGTGATGTTGTGATATGGTGATGTTGTGATATGGTGATGTTGTGATATGGTGATGTTGTGATATGGTGATGTTGTGATATGGTGATGTTGTGATATGGTGATGTTGTGATATGGTGATGTTGTGATGCGGTGATGTTGTGATATGGTGATGTTGTGATGTTGTTGTGATGGATGTAGTTTCGCACATCCCCACATCTGTATATCCCCACATCTGTATATCCCCACATCTGTATATCCCCACATCTGTATATCCCCACATCTGTATATCGCCACATCCCCACATCTGTATATCCCCACATCCCCACATCTCCCGCAAAAGTAGTAGCTTTTGATAGATTAACCCTTATTTTGAGGGGCAAATGTGCATAATATTTCTGTAAAATGCAAAAAAAACTACCCAAATGAACTAAAGTAGCATTATTTTTGTTTAAAAGCAGTAACTTTGTGCGTACTAAGCTAGCTTTAGTAGGTACATATTAAACAAAAAAACAAAACTAAATGCTATTATACTAGTAGCTAAATACCAACAACCATTAGCTAAGTAGTAAACAGCATTTTCAAATTTAGTCACACATTAGCATTTATTTATCGAATGAAAAAACCCAAAAACGACAGTCGAAAATTAGGACGACTAGAAGAAAAAATCCTAAAAGTATTTAAAAGCCAACCCGAAACACCCCTCAGCCACAAAGAAGTAGTAAAAAAATTAGGCGATGCTAATTATCCGCAAGATAAAATATTTGATGCCCTAAATGCCCTACTCGAATACAAAAAAATAGTTATCAAAAATAGCCGCTACAGCTTGGCACAATTTGGCGAAAGAAAAGGCAAACAAAACGACCGAAACAGCATACACCAACCATCAGGAGAAACCATAGAGGGTATTGTTGATGCTACTGCCAATGGCTCGGCATACATCATATCCGAACACAGCAAGCGCGATATTTATGTGCCTGCCTCGCGCATGAAAAAAGCTATTGATGGCGACCGTGTAAAAGTGCGTATAACAGGTAAACGCGGCGGTGGCAGATTAGAAGGCGAAATTGTAGAAATTGTAAACCACTCGCAATCGCAATTTGTGGGTATTATTGCCATATCAAAAACCTTTGCCTTTTTAGTGCCCGACAAAAAAATGAGCGTCGACTTTTTTATCCCACTTAGTAGCATAAAAAACGCCAAACATGGCGATAAGGTACTGATAGAAGTAGTGTCGTGGGCAGATAACGAAAAAGACAAAAACCCCATTGCCGAAGTAATAGATGTACTTGGCAAACCGGGCGAAAACAATGCCGAAATGTTATCTATTTTGGTAGATGCTGGTTTTCCGTTGCAGTTTAGCGAGGCAGCCCTAACCGAAGCCGCCGCCATACCCACCACCATAAGCCCCAACGAGATAGCGAACCGACGCGATTTTCGCGATGTGCTATCTTTTACCATAGACCCCTTTGATGCCAAAGATTTTGACGATGCCTTATCAATACATCAACTAAAAAATGGCAACTGGGAAATAGGCGTCCACATTGCCGATGTTCCCCACTATGTGCAACCCAACACCGCCCTCGACCAAGATGCCTATTTGCGCGCCACATCGGTATATTTGGTAGATAGGGTGCTGCCCATGTTTCCCGAAAAAATATCTAACGAAATTTGCTCACTCCGACCAAACGAAGAAAAACTCTGTTTCTCGGCAGTATTTGAGCTAAACTCCGAAGCCGAAATAATAAACGAATGGTTTGGCAAAACCATCATCTACTCCGACCGACGTTTTAACTACGCCGAAGCCCAACAAATTATAGACACCGGCATTGGCGACCATGTAGAAGAACTAAAATTAGCAAACACCTTAGCCAAAAAACTACGCGCCAAACGCCTTGCTGATGGCTCGATAGACTTTGGTAGCGAAGAAGTAAAATTTATTTTAGATGAAACAGGCAAACCCATCGAGATAGTGCTAAAAGTATTGCAAGATACCAACCGCCTTATCGAAGATTTTATGCTACTTGCCAATCGCCGTGTTGCAGCTTTTATCAACAAGCTAAAAGTGCCATCGGTTAACCGCATACACGACCTACCCGACATTGACAAACTAACCGATTTTCAGCGCCTTGCCGCCGACTTTGGCTACCAAATGCGCATCGACACGCCCGACCACATATCGCAGTCGCTCAACAAACTACTTGCCGATGTAAAAGGCAAACCCGAGCAGCGCATCCTCGAAACATTAGCCATTCGTAGCATGGCAAAAGCTGCCTACTCTACCCGTGCCGACATTGGACACTACGGCTTGGCTTTTAAAGATTATGCCCACTTTACATCGCCCATACGCCGCTACCCCGACGTAATGCTGCACCGTATTTTAGAACAATGCCTAAATAATCATCCACAATACGGACACATCGACGAATTAGAGCGCCGCTGCGAACACACCTCGCTGATGGAACGCAAAGCCATGCAAGCCGAGCGCGAATCGACCAAATACAAACAAGTAGAGTATATGAGCGAACGACTTGGACAAGTATTTGACGGCGTAATTAGTGGCGTGGTTAACTTTGGCTTTTTTGTAGAGATGAAAGACAATAAATGCGAAGGTTTAGTGCCAATAGATACCCTTATTGATGATAACTACGACTACGACCAAATGCAGCACGCCATTGTAGGTAGTCGTCGTGGCAAACGGTATCAGTTAGGCTCGCCGGTGCGTGTGCGCGTAGTAAAAACCGACCTTGTAACGCGTACCATGAATTTGGAAGTAGCAAAATAAACTACCCCTAAAACCAAACTATACCAAATAGTTACAAACCCTTAGCACTTGTTTTCGCAAAGCTAAGGGTTTGTTTTATTTTTTGCCCAAATCCAAACAAAATAGTGTATCTTTGCATCAATATTGAGCATTTTTAGTTTCTCACCTTTATTATTTCATACAATGGCATATTCCGATTTTACTTTTGCTAAACTGAAAGCAAAGTTTGGCATCGACCAAAAAAGCGTTCATCTATTTAGGCAAACTATAGTAGAGTTTGTGCCAACATCGCACCTACTCGACGAAATTGCCGATGGAATAGAATCGCCCTTGTATTCCGAAAAAGCCAAATCAGAAGCACTTATATATCCAGTTATACGCGAACTAAAAAAGCGCAATAAAGATATTAGCGTTTTTTCGGGTTATACTTTTAATATTGATAATCAAAGCGACTTAACCGGAGCTCCTGATTTTATGATTTCGGCAAAGCCAAATATCGTTGAACCACAATGCCCTATTTTTTGTATGGTAGAAAGCAAAAACAAAGCCCCCGACGAAGGCTTTGCTCAATGCGCCGCCGAAATGTATGCCGCCCGCTTGTTTAATCAACAAATGGGCGACCCCTACGAAACCATCTACGGAGCCGTTACCAACGCCTTTGATTGGGTATTTTTAAAACTCGAGGGCAACACTGTTTATGTAGATATTGACCGCTATTACCTCAACCAACTGCCTAAACTATTGGGTATTTTGCAATATATTATTGATGTTGCTAAAAAATAATGAGCCAATGCCAATAAAACAACAACCTACAAACAAACCCTTAGCACTTGTTTTCGCAAAGCTAAGGGTTTGTTATTTTTTTGCCCAAATCTAAACAAAATGCAAACAATCTTCACCAAAAAACGCTATCTTTACCACAAAATAAGCCAACCTAAAGCCTCATCTTACTTTGTTTTGCCCATTAACACAAAAATAAAGCAACAAACACCTACCAATTGAGCAAAAAGCGCTAAATTCACGCCCTTTTTCTTTAAAAACAATTTTTTTACAATGACAACAGCAACCTTAAAATACGGAGCTTTGCAAAATTACATTGGTGGCAGTTTTGTGCCAGATGCAGCTCGTAGTTTAGATGTACTATCACCCCTTAATGGCGAAGTGATAAGCACCGTTCCTTTATCTAGTGCCACTACCCTCGATGCAGCAGTATTGGCAGCCAAAGCAGCCTTTGGCGCATGGTCGAGTATGCCCGTAAAAGAGCGCGTACAAATATTTTATCGCTACAAAACCATACTTGAGCGCAACGCCCAAAGTCTTGCCCTACTAATACAAGAAGAAAACGGCAAAACCCTCGATGAGGCAATGGCAGAGGTAGAAAAAAGCATTGAACTAACCGAGTTTGCTTGCTCGCTGCCGCAACTTATTGCAGGTAGTATTATGGAAGTAAGCAGGGGCGTTGAGTGCCGCATAGACCACAAACCGCTTGGCGTAGTTGCCTCTATTGCTCCATTCAATTTTCCGTTGATGGTGCCACACTGGACAATACCCAACGCCATTGCCTTAGGTAATTGCATGATTCTGAAACCCTCTGAACAAGTGCCACTGTCGGCACAACGCATGGCAGATATGCTCAAAGAAGCAGGCTTGCCCGATGGCGTTTTTAATATTGTAAACGGCGACAAAGAAATAGTAGAAGCCATTTGCGACCACCCCGATATAGAAGCAGTATCGTTTGTTGGCTCAACAGCTATTGCCAAAGTAGTGTATCGCCGTGCTACAGCTAACCTAAAACGTGCCTTGGCTTTGGGTGGAGCAAAAAACCACTTAATTGTAATGCCCGATGCCTCGCCCGATATGACAGCAAGTAATGTGGTAGCTTCTATGTCGGGGTGCGCAGGACAACGCTGTATGGCTGCATCGGCAATGATGGCAGTTGGCAATGTAGACTTGATTATCCAAAAAATTTGTGACGAAGCTCGTAAAATTGTAGTGGGCAAAAACCTTGGAGCCGTAATTAGCGCCGCCGCCAAAGAACGTATCGAAAGATACATTACCGAAGCCGAAAAAGGTGGAGCCAAAGTGTTGGTAGACGGACGCAACGCCACCGTAGCAGGTAAAGAAGGTGGTTTTTATGTGGGTCCAACGGTAATAGATTTTGTTACCCCCGATATGGCAATTGCCCGCGAAGAAGTCTTTGGACCCGTATTGGCAATTGTACGCACCAAAGACCTTGACGAGGCTTTAGCTATCGAAAACGCATCGGAGTATGGCAATGCTGCATCGGTGTTTACACAAAGTGGCGGCGTTGCCCGCTATGTAATGGAACACGCAAGCGCAGGTATGGTGGGCGTAAATATTGGCGTACCTGTACCCCGCGAACCGTTTTCGTTTGGCGGCTGGAACGAATCGAAGTTTGGGGTAGGCGATATAACTGGCGAAAGCTCTATCGCATTCTGGACAGAATACAAAAAAACCTCGATAAAATGGAACGCCGAAGCACGTACTAACTGGATGAGCTAGGTGAGTGTAAAGATAATTAGCCTTATTTTGTGATGCCAACTTTTAAAAGTAATTGACCAACTGCCTGCACATAAAATGTTCTGGGGGTGCCACTCACTAGTCAACTTAGGGTAAGCCAATCATCACCCCCAAAAAAGACATTTACCGCGTCAAGCGGGGCAGGCGCAAACCATTTGTGTGGTTGGCATACATTTAAAGTTACTACTTTTTAAGATTCGCATCAATGTAAGGTGATACTTGCTTATAATTTACAATTAATAATTTATAATTAACAAAAAATGCTTCCAGAAATAGATACCTATACCGATGCAGACAAACAACAGATTCTGCAAGACAACCTCGATTACACCCTGTTTTCGTGGTCGAAACAAGCGGGTTTAAACCCCATTAACGTAGAGTACGGCAAAGGCGTATACTTATATGATTACGATGGCAAACGCTACCTCGATTTTTCGTCGGGTTTGATGAACGTGAATATTGGACACGGACACCCGCGCGTTACGCAAGCCGTTGTGCGCCAAATGGAGCAAATTAGCTACGTTACACCCAGTTGTATTACCAAAGCTAGGGGCGATTTGGGCAAAAAATTAGCCGAAATATCGCCCGGTAATCTAACCAAAACCTTATTTACGGTTTGTGGGGCTACTGCCATCGAAAATGCCATTAAATTGGCACGCCTTTATACAGGGCGCCACAAAATTATTGCCCGCTACCGAGCTTTTCATGGGGCAAGCTATGGCGCCATGACGGCAGGCGGCGACCCCC
Source organism: Sphingobacteriales bacterium (assembly GCA_016718845.1). Taxonomy (GTDB): domain Bacteria; phylum Bacteroidota; class Bacteroidia; order Chitinophagales; family UBA2359; genus JAEUUX01. Next base: position 76,304 of record JADKCK010000027.1, on the reverse strand, counting down.
GCAAATTGGCATCGGACAGCCAACAGATACCCAACATTATACACGTAGAAGATGCTTACTGCTACCGCTGCCCGTGGGGACAAGAAATGAGCAGTTGCAAACGCGAATGTGTGTCGCACATTGAGCGAGTAATTGAGTTTGAGGGTCCCGAAAATGTGGCTGCCATATTGATGGAGGGCGAATCGGGTTCGTCGGGCTGTATCAAATACCCGCCCGATTATTGGCAAAAGTTGCGTGCTTTGTGCGATAAACACGGTATTTTGTTGATTGCCGACGAGGTAATGAGCGGATTTGGACGTACAGGCGCGTGGTTTGGGGTGGATAATTATGGCGTTGTACCCGACATGATTGCCACCGCAAAAGGCATTACGGCGGGTTATATTCCGTTGGGAGCTTTGATTGTGTCGGACAAAATTGCCGAACACTACAACGACCGCCCTTTGATGTTGGGCTTAACCTACTCGGCTCATGCGGTAGCGTGTGCAGCAGGTGTTGAGGTATTAAATATCTACGAAGATGAAAATCTATTGGAAAACGCCCGCGAAATGGGTAAATATGTAGACGAGCAGGTGGCAGAACTAGCCAAAAAACACCCTTCTATCGGCGATTTTAGGAACACCGGTTTGCTGGGTTGTATTGAGTTGGTTAAAAACCGCCAAACCAAAGAACCTATGGCACCCTTTAATGCCAAACCCAACGAAATGGCAATTATGAACCAAGTGGCTGCCAAAATAAAAGATTTGGGCATGTATACTTTTGTGCGCTGGAACTACATTTTTGTGGCTCCGCCTTTGTGTGTCACCAAAGAACAAATTGACGAAGGTTTGGCTATTATCTCGGAGGCAATAAGCATTGCCGATGGGTATTGTTGTTAATTTTTAAAATTACTATTGCCTTGCTCCCAGTTGGTTCAAGGCAAAAGTTTTGTTATTTATCAAAAAATAAAAACACTCTTTAATGAAAATTAAATCGCTTACATTACGCAATTACAAGCGTTTTACCAACGAACAAACCATTTCGTTTTGCAACGAACAAGGACAAGTTAACGATATTACGTTACTAATAGGCGAAAATGGGTCGGGTAAAACACTATATTACAGGCATTACGGCTGTCATTGGAGCGGCAAGCCGTCCTAACATGAAGGTAGATAGATTAGATTGGGACGGATTTGACTATCCTTTTATACAAATAGGTAATATGCCCTTAAAAATGGAAATGGACATTGAATTTGCTGCCAACGAGCGCGAAAAAACGCGCAGTTATGCCGAAGAACTTAAGAAACAGGAATCCCCCTTACCACAAGAAGTAAGATTATCTTTACATTACAATAATCGTAGAGTAAATGCGAACGCAACAGCCAACTATTATCAATTTAGCGGTTATCAGTATGCTTTACAACTCAAAAAATACCGTACAGATTACCTTAATTTATTTGACGATGTAGGTACTATTTATTGGTATACGGAGCAAAGAACGGCGCATAGTATCCAAAATTTGGACTATAATGTAAAAAATACAGATGCTTTGCGGAATATCTTAGCAAAAATGCACTATTTTCACCTTCATCGCCTCCAAAAAGACATTGAACTACGACCTGGACAACGGGATTCGTTTGAAACACTTAATAATCTATACCAAAAAGTGTTTCCAACACGCTCATTGCTTGGTGCCGAACCAATCGGAAAACCGATTTTGGCCTGATGACCCTCGGGCTTGTCGGCGGCGAACGGGCTGTTTTCCATTTTGTTAGATTTGGTGAACATAAATAATTCTATCATTATTATCGATGAAATAGAGTTGCACTTACACCCCGCTTTGCTACGTGATTTTTTAAAAGTATTGCCAAATTTGGGTAATAATAATCAATTTATTATCACGTCGCATTCGCCTTATGTGCTGCGCGAACTGCCCAAAGAAAATATTTTAATTGCTAAAGATGGTAAAGTGCAACCTATCAATGTATTCACAAAAGGGCGCGATGTATCGTCAATTATCGAAGAATTATTTGGCATTCCACGACGAACACCCGAGGCATTGCAAAAAATCGAAGCGTTTTATGCTGCTATCACGCAACAACAACTCGACATAGCTAAACAACTGCTCAACGAAATGGAAACCGAATGGGGGACTTTGGACGAAGGAGTAGTGAGGGCACAAATGTATTACGAAGACCTTTTAAACGATATGGAGGATGAAATACATCAATAAAAACATAATTAATGAGCCCGCAGCACTACGCGAATTTCGGAATACAACGCCCAATGCATCTTATGATGGTTATGTCGACTCTGATAAGGAAACAGGTGAAAAAGGCGTATTAAAAAAAGCTCTTGCCAACGAACAAGGTTGGATTTGCTGTTATTGTATGCAAAAATTGCAAGAAGGCAACATTACCGTAGAACACTACATTACACAAGCTCATCACCCCGATTCCCCTTATCTACCCCAAATACACGCTGCAAATCAACTTAATTTCCTGAATATGTTGGCTTCGTGTAATTACAATAACCGCAATTGTAGTGGAGAACGGGGTATGTACCGCTAAAAAGTTTAGACCCGCCGTGCCGAAACATCAGAACGTTTGTTAAGTTATGATTTGGCAGATGGAAAAATAAAATCTCGTTTTGGTGATGCCGATGTAGAAAAAGAACTTGATATTTTAAAACTCAATAAACCTGGGTTGCCAACAGCTCGTAGAACAGCTATGGACACTGCTTGGGAATTATTGAAAAAGAAAAAAAACCTACAAAATAGGTATTGGACAAAGGATGATATTAACGAAATTATCGAAACATACACTAATAAACGGCGCGATAAAAACGGCAATTTGGCATATCATGCCTATTGTATGGCTGTCGTTCATTTTTTAGAAGAGAAAAAGCGTTATCCCTAAATCTAAACCAACAAACACACACTTACACATCTTCTACAAAATAAACAAAAAACATGAATTAGACCCTTACGCACACCGAAAACATCAGTCAATCGCCGCTATACAGCGAGGATTTGGCACCAATAGCCAATAATAAGCGCACTTGGGGCGTTTGGAATTACGCCGCCCTTTGGATAAGCATGAGTTTGTGCATACCTACCTATGCTGGCAAGCTCGTTGATAGAGGGCGGTATGAACCAATAACAGGCTCTATTTGTAAACAAAAACGCAGCTATAGCGGTTACTATTTAAGCCCAAACAAGTCTAAATAACACCTTTAAATTTGGTATTTTGTTACCAACACATTTATCATCACCAACATTTAATCAATTTGAATCATCAACACTTATGCAAAAGTTACTGTTTTTTTTGTTTTCGCTTAGTTTAACTACTATTGTACACGCCCAAACCCAACGCCCCGCTTTTAGCTACGAGCGCTCCGACTCTATCAAAAATGTGCTTTGTAAGGTAGATAAAATAGTAGACCTGTACGTGCTAACGCCCATAGACCAACCCAACAAACGCTACTCCCCCGCCAACCTCGACGATAAGTACAAAGCCATTGGCTTAACCGTAACTGTTAGTGGCGTAGTAGGTAAACCGCCCATCAATGCCCGCATGATAGGCATTCCGTTTTTTGTTACCTATGTTAAAGAAGAAAAACCCACCGAACCCAGCATCATTAACCGCTCAACGGGGCAAATTGATGTGTATCAGCAAACAGGTGTTGTTAAAAAGATAGGCAACGATTACATAGTGCAACTACCCGACGGCACTAAGTTTGCACCTACCAAGATGAAGAAAAAATACCGCAAAGAAGGTACAAAAGTGAGCATAACAGGCACTGCCCAACCCATTTTGCCCGATAGCCGTCAATCGTTTTACCCCATAGAGCTTAAAAGTATCAAGAAAAACTAAGTTTGGGTGGCGATGCTATTAACTAAGCAATCAAACGAGCCCATTGTGTCCATAATCAATAATTGATAATCAATAATTAAAAAAGGCTTTTTGTTTAGTAAAATGTGGTGATTTTTAGAAAAAAGCGCTATCTTTGCGCTTTAAAACCCGAGTTTTATAACGATTTAATTTTACATACTCATGCAATTTACTGTTTCCTCGTCGGCATTACTAAAACAGCTTCAAAACGTAGGCGGAGCCATTGGCAATAACTCTACGCTACCCATTTTGGGCGATTTTTTGTTTAGCATAGATGGCTCAACGCTTACTATCTCGGCAACCGATTTAGAGACCTCTATGTCGGCATCAATTGTTGTAAACGCCGACCGCGACGGCTCGATAGCCGTGCCTGCCAAAATTATGCTCGATATGCTAAAAGCCCTACCCGAACAACCTTTGTTGTTTAGGGTAAACGAAGACAGCTTTGCTATTGAGATACAAACCTTAAATGGTCAGTACAAACTAAGTGGCGAAGATGGCAACGATTTTCCGCGCATCCCCGAAGCAACAAACAACGACAACAGCATTAGCATACCCGCTTATGCCCTAACAAATGCCATCAACAAAACCATTTTTGCGGTAAGCCACGACGAACTTAGACCCGCCATGACAGGCGTGTTTTTTGAAATTGCCGATAATCAAATTAACTTTGTAGCAACCGATGCTCACCGCTTAGTAAAATACACCCTCAGCGATATCGAAAATACAGGCGACGCGGCAAGCTTTATTGTGCCTAAAAAAGCCCTTAATCTGCTAAAAAGCGCCTTGCCAAGCACCGAAATACTCGTTTCTGTATCCTACGACCGCTCAAACGCCTTCTTTTCGTTTGGCGACATACACCTTGTTTGTAGATTGATAGATGCTCGTTTTCCGGATTACAACGCAGTAATACCTAAAAACAACGATAAAAAATTAGCCATTAACCGCAACGAATTCCAAAATTCGCTTCGTCGTATTTCTATCTTCTCGAACCGCACTACCTACCAAGTGGTATTGCGCATGACCGAAGAACAGCTAACCCTTACGGCTCAGGATATTGACTACTCGAACGAGGCGAGCGAAAAAATACCTTGCGAATACAGCGGCGAACCAATGGATATTGGTTTTAACGCTCGTTTGTTGATAGAAATGGTCAACTCGTTTAACAACGACGATATAACCATTGAGTTCTCGACACCCGGACGTGCCGCCGTTATGCTGCCCTCCGAAACAACACCCAACGAAGAAATATTTACACTCATAATGCCCATTATGCTCAACTAAACACAAAAAAGGTCTAACACAAAATGTTAGACCTTTTTTGCTTGAGGGAATTACCACACAAATTAGTTTAGGCTTTCGAAAACAGCGGCAATACCTTGTCCGCCGCCAATACAAGCGGTAACAATGCCATATTTGCCATTGGTTCGTTTTAGGTCGTTGAGCAACTGTACGGTTAGTTTGCCACCGGTGCAGCCTAGCGGGTGTCCAAGTGCAATAGCACCGCCATTGATGTTTACTTTGGCAGGGTCGAGGTTTGCTTCGCGGATAACGGCTACTGCTTGTGCAGCAAAAGCCTCGTTTAGCTCAATAAGGTCGATGTGTTGTAGTTTTAAGTTGGCTTGTTGCAATGCTTTGGGTATAGCTGCTACCGGACCAATGCCCATAATACGCGGCTCAACGCCCATAGATGCACAACTTACTAACCTGCCAATGGGGGTTAAACCTAGTTCAACCACCATACGCTCCGACATAACCATTACAAAAGCTGCCCCATCGGATGTTTGCGATGAGTTACCCGCTGTAACACTACCATTGGCTGCAAAAACGGGTTTTAGGGCAGATAAACCTGCCACTGTGGTGTCGCGGCGCACGCCTTCGTCGGTGTCTACGATATAGCTACGCTCGGCACGTTTATTTTTTTCGTTGATGTATATTTCCTTAACGGTTATGGGGCAAATGCCCGATTTGAAGTAACCATTGTCGATAGCGGCGGCAGCTTTTAGGTGCGAGTTGTACGAAAACTCATCTTGCATTTGGCGCGAAACACCAAACTCGCGTGCAACGGCTTCGGCGGTTAAGCCCATACCAATATAATAGTCGGGTGTTTTGCTTGCCACTTCGTAGTTTAGTACGGTTCGCCAGCCCACAGTTGGCACCAACGACATAGACTCGGTTCCGCCTGCAATGATGCAATCAGCCATACCTGCTCGTATTTTGGCGGTTGCCATAGCAATGGTTTCGACGCCCGAGCCGCAGTAACGATTAACTGTTACACCGGCTGTATTTTTGGCAATGGCACGCACGGCAATCATGCGTCCTACTTGCAAACCTTGTTCGGCTTCTGGAACGGCATTGCCCACAATTAGGTCGTCGATACGGCTTGGGTCGAGTTGCGGAACGGCTGCCAACAGATGTTGAATTACATCAACGGCTAAATCGTCGGGGCGTGTAAATCGGAAACCGCCTTTGGTTGCCTTGCCTACCGCCGTGCGATAGCCTGCTACAATATATGCTTCGGTCATTGTTAAATGATTGATTGTTTTTTAGTTAAAGTATTTAATCAGAATAAAAATCATTGCAGGCAAAAGCAATGAAAACTAAGGTATTGTATCTGCAAAATTTGATGTTTTTTGTTCATTAGTGTAATGTACACCCTTTGGTTTGCAAAAACAATTTGCATTTTGGGCAAAAATTGGTTTCTTCTTTTAGTGGGTTTTTACCTTCGGCATCGCGCATAAAACAGGTTTTGGTAGTGCAATGTGGCAAGCCGTGGGTGTGCCCCAATTCGTGTACCGATATTTTATAGAGTTGGTCTAGGGTTTCTTTCTTCGATAATCTAAATGTGGACACTACGCAAGCTTTACCTGGGCAAAACCCGAGTCCCATTACACCCCAATCTTTAAATTTGCCTTTTGTGGTGCTAATATCTTTGTTGGTTAAGCCAATGGTTATGTATCCGTTAGCGGTTTGGTTTTTCAGAAAAATAATTAAGCTATCGGCTCGGTATCGGTTGCGTGGGGTGTAGTAGCTAGTTTGGGGCAGGGGTATACTTTTTAGCAATTGTACGCTGTCGTAAATAGCCGATAATTGTTGGTAGATATAGGCTATTTGGGTAGCATTTATATCGCCAAAGGGTTGAATATTGATTATTTTAGGAGTAGTATCCACAAAATTTGCTATATCTTTTGCTTTATGGCAAGCACCAAATGTAAGAGTAACAAGGATTATCAACTGTGCAAAAACGCTTTTGGGCTTCATTTAAGGTTTTTTTGGGGAGACACGGATACTCATTTTGTTACCTATTCGCCTTTCACCATGCAAAGATAACACATCGTTGGCAATCTGCCAAAAAAAAAGTTTCTTTTTTTCAGAAATTTCTGAAAGTTGTAAAAGTATAGGCATTTGGGCTTTGGTTTGCCATTAAAAACGGATAATTTGGCAGTTACAAATTGGCATTTTTTAGTGGTACTATTAGGTTTTTGTTGGGTCTAAATCCGTTAAATGTGCCGTAGTTGGTGTCAATCCATTGTTTGGTGGTGGCGGTGTCTAGGGTAAAGCCTGTGTTGAGCATTTCGTAGTATAGTTGTGGGTTGTAATAGGTGCTATCGCAGTCAAAACAATAGGGTTCGAGGTTGCTCCAGTAGCCTTTAAACTCCATGGTAGTATCGGCATCGGCGTTGGCGTGTTGCCCATCAAAAAGGGGTAGGGTATCTGTTTTGGTGATGCTGGTATCGGTAAAAATGAGTTGCAAGATGCGGTATTGTTCGGGTTCGGGCGATATGCCCATTAGTATTTCGTGTTGTTTGTTGGGCAGTTGGCGCACAATGGGCAGCAGGTCGAACTGGGTGGTAAATAGGTCGGTGGTATTAAAGTAGATGGTTGAGTCGTTGACCATGATGGCAAAATCTTTAAAAAATAGCTCGTCGTTTTTTAGGTGTGCTAATGCCCTAATGCCTATATTTTGTTGTTGATATAGCCAACGGTAGCCTTTGCCTAGCTCTTCTTGTTTAAATAGCCAGCGCTGTTCTTGGCTTTGTTCGTGGTTCATGGTATTGCAGGTAAGCAACACCATCACCAAAAACAAAAGCATAAATAGGGGATAGGCTATTTTTTTGAGCATGATGATGAGTTATGTATTGGAAAATAATATTATGTGGTACTTTTTGTGCTTAAATGTTTGGCAAAGATAGGCATAAACCTAAAATTTGCGCCAATTTTTAAGCATTTTATTTAGGATGGTGTCAAAAACTTGTTTTACTAGTTATCTATAACCAAAACAAAAAAATCCGATTTGCCAAACCATTGTGGTTTGGCAAATCGGATTTTTGTTGTTTTATTTAGCAAGCAATATGGTTCATCTACCAAAGCAAGCTTACATTACCTTTTGCAAATTCTGTTTTACCATCGCTAAAAGTAACGCTTATCTGATAGACGTACACGCCCAATTCGGCAGTTTTGCCATCGGGGTACAAGCCATTCCAGCCTTCGTTTAGGTTAGTAGATTTGGTTTCGTAGGTTTTTTGTCCCCATCGGTCAAAGATAGCCATTGTAAATTCGGCGATGTTTGCTCCATTAATATGGAAAACATCATTTGTTCCGTCGTTGTTGGGTGAAAAAGCGTTGGGTATTGCTAGGATATTTTCTTGCATTACGGCTACTGTTACGTTGTCGGTGGCTTGGCAACCAAACTCATCTGCCACCAAAATAGTATAGGTGGTGGTTTGTGTGGGGCTTGCTTGCGGATTGATGCAATCGTTGCAACTTAAACTGCCATCTGTTGGTGTCCAGGTGTAAGTTAATGCCCCTTGTAAACCCGACTGAGCCGTTACAGGCAAGGCGATACTACTGCCTAAAATAATACTTTGGTCGGCTATGGTGCTGGCAGTTACATCAGATACACCAATACTTTGCGTGGTTTGTGTCGTACAACCTGCATCGGTGGTAACAGTTAAGGTTACGTCTTTTTGCCCTGTTGTTGCCCAAGTTGCCGTTGCGGTGTTACCTGTTTGTGGGGCGTTATCTTCTATTGTCCAAGCATAGGTAGCGTTAGTTGTTGGTGTGCCGTTAAAGCTAATAGTGGTGGCTTGATTGGTGCAAATTACCTCATCTAATATAAACAAAGCAATGGGTAACTGGTTGATAATCAGTACAAAAGCTACTCTTGAGCTTTGGCACGCATCGGCAGGTATATTAATTGCTTCGGCATAATACGTGCCAGCAACCGTAGGTGTAAAGGTGTTACCTGTGCCAATTAAGTTGCCTCCGTTGGGTGCATCGTACCAGTTAATAGCCGTATTTGACGCTGGCGTAGCCGTAAAAGTTGGTAGGGTTTCACCTGCACAAATGGCTTCGTTTGGATTAACAGCGGTGGTGCAGCGGGCGTTACACATCCGCAATTTTGCACGGTAACGGTAGCGGTGGCAGTAGCCGAGCAGGTGTTTGCATCGGTTGCTGTAACGGTATAAGTGGTGGTGGTATTTAAACTATTATAGGTGGCAGTAGCCGCATTGCCGCCACCACTCGACCACACATAAGCAGTTCCGCCGGTGGCAGTTAGGGTAATGCTTTCGCCCTCGCAGATAGGTTCAACAGCATTGATGTTGGGTGTTGGCAGGGCGTTTATGGTTACGGTAATAGGCTCAACGGTAAAGCAAGTGGGGTCGGCGGTGTTGTTGCTTCGCACATAATACGTACCAGCCGTTACTGCTGCGGGGTTGGGTACATTGCCTGCACCACCTGCATTTGCCAAAGCAAGGGTGGTATAATAGTTAGGCGATGTGCCGGTGTTACTAGTCACACTTGTGGTTAAATCAAGGGTGGCATTGCCGTTGGCGTTTTGGCAGATGGGGTCGGGGTCGGTAACGGTTAAGGTAGGGGCAGTACAAGCACAACTTACGTTGATGGTTTCGGTGGTAGAGCAGCCCGTTTCAACGACCCTAACCGTAACAGTATAAGCCCCGTTAATTAAGCTACTAAAGGTGTTGTTTGCTTGGAAATTTACGCCATCTGTGGCATATTCTAAAGTGCCATTTCCGCCCGATATGCTGGCGGTTGCGGTAATTACGCCGCTTCCGTTTATGGGGTTAGCCCCGCAATCAACGGCTAAACTAAGGGTTGGCAAGGCATTAACCGTTACTGTTACCGATGTGGTAGCAGTACAGTTTCCGCTGTTTGTTACCGTTACGGTATAAGTGGTAGTTGCTGCAGTTGTTGTGGTGGGGGTAATCTGGTTGGTTAAATCGTTGGTGCTCCATTGATAACTATTGCCACCGCTGGCGGTTAGTGGTGTAGCTGTGTCGCCCACGCAATAGGTGCTTGTGCCGTTTATAGCAGGTGTTGGAGCCGCCGATTCATCGCCTACAACAATACTAGTAGTAGTGCTACAGTTGGTGGCGGTATTGGTTACGGTTACGGTATAGCTTGGCATCATCAATACCCACTAAATCCTCGTTGGTGCTGGTGTTGCTCCAGTTAAATTGGTAAGATGCGGCAGGTGTTACGGTTAAATCTATCCCGCCATCAAAAGGTACCGAGCAGGCGGTGTTGGGTGTAACTACATTGCTTGTTGTTGGAGCCGCCGATGCATCGCCCACAACAATACTAGTAGTAGTGCTACAGTTGGTGGCAGCATTGGTTACGGTTACGGTATAAGTGGCATCGTCAATACCCACTAAATCCTCGTTGGTGCTGGTGTTGCTCCAGTTAAATTGGTACAATGCAGTAGGTGTTACGGTTAAATCTATCCCGCCATCAAATGGTGCCGAGCAAGCGGTGTTGGGTGTAACTACATTGCTTGTTGTTGGGCCATCGCCCACAACAATACCGGCCCCGCTTGCTTGTTGTTGGAGCCGCCGATGCATCGCCTACAACAATACTAGTGGTGGTGCTACAGTTGGTGGCGATATTGGTTACGGTTACGGTATAGGTGGCATCATCAATACCTACTAAATCCTCGTTGGTGCTGGTGTTGCTCCAGTTAAATTGGTAAGATGCGGCAGGTGTTACGGTTAAATCTATCCCGCCATCAAAAGGTGCCGAGCAAGCGGTGTTGGGTGTAACAAGGTTGCTTGTTGTTGGTGCCGCCGATGCATCGCCCACAACAATACTAGCAGTAGTGCTACAGTTGGTGGCGGTATTAGTTACGGTAACTGTATAGCTTGCATCATCAATGCCTACTAAATCTTCGTTGGTGCTGGTGTTGCTCCAGTTAAATTGGTAAGATGCAGCAGGTGTTACGGTCAAATCTATCCCGCCATCAAAAGGTGCCGAGCAAGCGGTGTTGGGTGTAACTACATTGCTTGTTGTTGGAAGTGCGTTAATGGTTACGGTAACAGGTTGAACGGTAAAACAAGTAGCATCGGTGGGGTTATTAGAGCGGATATAATACGTACCCGACTCTACCGCCGTTGGGTTAGCCACATCGCCCGCACCGCCTGCATTTGCCAATGCTAAATTGGTGTAAAATGTTGGGGCTGTGCCTGTAGCAAAATCAATGGCATCGTTAAGGTCAAAGGTAATTGTTCCGCCAGCATTTTGGCAGATAGGTGCAGGATTGCCAACACTTAAACCCGGTGCGGTGCAAGCACAACTCACATTGACAGATGCTGTAGCCAAGCAACCCGACCCCACAACCCGAACGGTAATGGTATAGGCTCCGTTGGTTAAATTGGCAAAGGTGTTAGCCGTCTGAAAAGTAGTGCCATCAATAGAATATTCTAATGTTCCGCCACCAGTTATGGTTGCATTAACAATAATACTTCCGCCACCATTAAATGGATTAGCTCCGCAGTCGGTGTTTAGGGTAACGATTGGCAAATTGTTAAGGGTAACAATAGCGCTGCCCGTTAGGTTTTGGGTGCAGGATAATGGCGCTTCCGATGTAATACTTACCAATGTATAGGTACGGGTGTTAGCAATAACACCTGTGTTGATAATTGTTGTTCCGGTAGCACTCAATATTAGGGTTTGGGTGTTTCCGTTGAGTGTATAGACAACCGTTGCGTTGGGGGTGCCTGTAAAGGTGATATTGGCATTATCGCCCGAACAAATACTGGTTGTGCCACTAATGCTTGCTGTTGGCAAAACGGTGTTATCGGCAACGGTTACGGTGCTTGTAGTACTACACGCAGTAGCTGGGTTGGTGATGGTTACGGTATAAATGCCGTCTTCTATATTAGTTAAATCTTCGGTTGTGGCTGCGTTGCTCCAGTTAAATTGGTAAGATGCAGCAGGTGTTACACTTAGGTTGATACCTCCGTTAAATGGACTTGTACAAGCCGTATTGGGTGTGGTGGTGTTTGTGGTGTTGGGTGCCGCCGAGTTATCGGCAACGGTTACGGTGGTTGTAGTACTACACGCAGTAGTTGGGTTGGTTACGGTAACTGTATAAGTGCCGTCTTCGATAGCTGTTAAATCTTCGGTTGTGGCTGCGTTGCTCCAGTTAAATTGGTAAGATGCAGCAGGTGTTATACTTAGGTTGATGCCTCCGTTAAATGGACTTGTACAAGCCGTATTGGGTGTGGTGGTGTTGGTGGTGTTGGGTGCAGCCGAGTTATCGGCAACAGTTACGGTGGTTGTAGTACTACACGCAGTAGTTGGGTTGGTGATGGTTACGGTATAAATGCCGTCTTCGATAGCTGTTAAATCTTCGGAGGTGGCGTTGTTGCTCCAGTTAAATTGGTAAGATGCAGCAGGTGTTACACTTAAATTAATACCACCATTAAACGGACTTGTACAAGCCGTATTGGGTGTGGTGGTGTTGGTGGTGTTGGGTGCAGCCGAGTTATCGGCAACTGTTACGGTGGTTGTAGTACTACACGCAGTAGTTGGGTTGGTGATGGTTACGGTATAAGTACCGTCTTCGATAGCTGTTAAATCTTCGGAGGTGGCGTTGTTGCTCCAGTTAAATTGGTAAGATGCAGCAGGTGTCACGCTTAGGTTGATGCCCCCGTTAAACGGACTTGTACAAGCCGTATTGGGTGTGGTGGTGTTGGTGGTAGTGGGTATAGGGTTGATAGTGGCATTAACTGTAGCAGTAGCCGAGCAGTTATTACTATCGGTAACAGTAACAGTGTAGGTATTGGTATTAGGTGTTAAATTACTAATGGTTTGCGGGTTGGCAGATGCATTACTCACGCCTGTTCCTGCCCAATTGTAAGTAGTGCCACCAGTGGCAGTAAGCGTAATAGCTTGGTCTTGGCATATTGCCGCAACAGGGTTTATGGCAGCGGGCGGCAACGGATTGATAACTATCGTTACGGCTTGGGTAACATAACAACTGGCATCGGTGGGATTATTGGAGCGGATATAATACGTACCCGACCCTACCGCCGCCGGGTTAGCCACATCGCCCGCACCACCTGCATTTGCTAAGGCAAGCGATGTGTAATAAGTGGGTGTTGTACCTGTATTACTTGTAATAGTGTTGCTTAAATTGATGGTGGCATTATTATTGGCGTTTTGGCAGATGGGGGTAGGGTCGGTAACGGATAATGTTGGCGGCGTACAAGCACAGTTGACACTTGTTGTAGCTGTTTCGGTACAGCCTGCACCAACTACCCTAACGGTAATGGTGTAAGCACCATTGCTTAGGTTATTAAACACATTGCTTGCCTGAAAATTAATGCCATCAATCGAGTACTCCAAGGTGCCACCGCCCACAACCGATGCCGTTGCGGTAATGCTTCCGCTACCATTAAATGGGGTAGCTCCGCAAGTGGTGTTGAGCGTTATGGTGGGTAAAACTGGACTATCCACAACCGTTACATTTGCGGTAGTGCTACACGAACCTTGCGTGACGGTAACGGTATAAGTGCCTGCTGCTACATTGCTTAGATTTTGGTTGGTTGTGCTGTTGCTCCACGCATAAGTAGGTGTTGGCGATGCAGCAAAACCCGATGTTGTTAAGGTTGCCCCACCATTAAACGGAGTAGCACAAGCGGTATTAGGTGTTGGGCTGGCAGATGCCGATAGAGCGATATTATCCACAACTGTTACATTTGCGGTAGTGCTACACGAACCTTGCGTAACGGTAACGGTATAAGTACCTGCTGCCACATTGCTTAGGTTTTGGGTAGTTGCGTTGTTGCTCCACACATAAGTAGGTGTTGGCGATGTGGCAAACCCCGACGTTGTTAAGCTTTTGCCCCGCCATTGAATGGAGCCGCACAAGCGGTATTAGGTGTTGGGCTGGCAGATGCCGACAGAGCGATATTATCCACAACTGTTACATTTGCGGTAGTACTACACGAGCCTTGTGTAACGGTAACGGTATAAGTACCTGCTGCCACATTGCTTAGGTTTTGGGTAGTTGCGCTGTTGCTCCACGCATAAGTAGGTGTTGGCGATGCAGCAAACCCCGACGTAGTTAAGCTTGCCCCACCATTGAACGGAGTTGCACAAGCGGTATTAGGTGTTGGGCTGGCAGATGCCGATAGAGCGATATTATCCACAACTGTTACATTTGCGGTAGTGCTACACGAGCCTTGCGTAACGGTAACGGTATAAGTACCTGCTGCCACATTGCTTAGGTTTTGGGTGGTTGTGCTGTTGCTCCACGCATAAGTAGGTGTTGGCGATGCAGCAAAACCCGATGTTGTTAAGCTTGCCCCACCATTGAACGGAGTTGCACAAGCGGTATTAGGTGTTGGGCTGGCAGATGCCGACAGAACGATATTATCCACAACCGTTACATTTGCGGTAGTGCTACACGAGCCTTGCGTAACGGTAACGGTATAAGTACCTGCTGCTACATTGCTTAGGTTTTGGGTGGTTGCACCATTATTCCACACATAAGTAGGTGTTGGCGATGCAGCAAAACCCGATGTTGTTAAGCTTGCCCCACCATTGAACGGAGTAGCACAAGCGGTATTAGGTGTTGGACTAGCAGATGCCGACAGAACGATATTATCCACAACCGTTACATTTGCGGTAGTGCTACACGAGCCTTGCGTAACGGTAACGGTATAAGTACCTGCTGCTACATTGCTTAGGTTTTGAGTGGTTGCACTATTGCTCCACACATAAGTAGGTGTTGGCGATGCGGCAAACCCCGACGTTGTTAAGGTTGCCCCACCATTGAACGGAGCCGCACAAGCGGTATTAGGTGTTGGGCTGGCAGATGCCGATAAGGTGATATTGTTGGTAACTGTTACATTTGCGGTAGTGCTACAAGAACCTTGCGTAACGGTAACTGTATAAGTACCTGCTGCTACATTGCTTAGATTTTGGGTGGTTGTGCTGTTGCTCCACGCATAAGTAGGTGTTGGCGATGCGGCAAACCCCGACGTTGTTAAGGTTGCCCCACCATTGAACGGAGCCGCACAAGCGGTATTAGGTGTTGGGCTGGCAGATGCCGATAAGGTGATATTGTCCACAACTGTTACATTTGCGGTAGTGCTACAAGAACCTTGCGTAACGGTAACTGTATAAGTACCTGCTGCCACATTACTTAGGTTTTGGGTAGTTGCGTTGTTGCTCCACACATAAGTAGGTGTTGGCGATGCGGCAAACCCCGACGTTGTTAAGCTTGCCCCACCATTGAACGGAGCCGCACAAGCGGTATTAGGTGTTGGGCTGGCAGATGCCGATAAGGTGATATTGTTGGTAATCGTTACATTTGCGGTAGTGCTACACGAACCTTGCGTGACGGTAACGGTATAAGTTCCTGCTGCCACATTGCTTAGGTTTTGGGTGGTTGCGCTGTTGCTCCACACATAAGTAGGTGTTGGCGATGCGGCAAACCCCGACGTTGTTAAGGTTGCGCCACCATTAAACGGAGTAGCACAAGCGGTATTAGGTGTTGGGCTGGCAGATGCCGATAAGGTGATATTGTTGGTAATCGTTACATTTGCGGTAGTGCTACACGAACCTTGCGTAACAGTAACGGTATAAGTACCTGCTGCCACATTGCTTAGGTTTTGGGTGGTTGCACTGTTGCTCCACGCATAAGTAGGTGTTGGCGATGCAGCAAAACCCGATGTTGTTAAGCTTGCCCCGCCATTGAACGGAGCCGCACAAGCGGTATTAGGTGTTGGGCTGGCAGATGCCGATGGATTGTTTATTGTAACACTTGTTTGAGCAGTAGCAGTACATGTATTGGGCGATGCTGCTGTTACCGTCACGGTATAAGTTCCTGCATTAGCTGTTGTAACATTTGGAATGTTAGGATTTTGTTGAGTCGAACTAACCCCATTGGGTCCCGCCCAATTGTAAGTACCACCACCAGTAGCTGTTAAATTTAGCGTACTACCAACACAAATAGGACTATTGCTGTTAGCAGTAACAACTGGTATCGGATTGACGGTAATTGTTTTAGAAGCAGTATCGGCACATTGACCAGGATTGGGTGTAAAGATATAGCTACCACTTGTTGTATTATTTACGGTTGATGGACTCCAAGTGCCTGTAATGTTGTTGTTAGATGTGGTAGGTAGAATAGGGGGCGTTGTACCACTACAAAACGGGGAAGCAATCGTAAAAAGAGGTTCGGCGAGTGTTTGTGGAGGGCAAGTAACCGCCCCCGATTCTACTTCTATGTAAAAATCTGATGAAAGACCACCATTGCCATCTACATATAAAAAATAGGTATTACCCGGCGTTAAACCACTTAGGTTAAACTCGCAATTATCGGTAATGCCATTAAAATAAATATTGCTGGGCGATACTCCTCCTGTATTTGGGTCGGGTAGGGTATTAGAATAAGAATTGTTGTTGGTAGGTTGGTCGTCGGGGCAACCACCGTTTGGCACTACCCAACCCGAGTTTGCGCAACCATTTGGGTTGTATAAAACAATAGGTTGCATATCGCTACTACCTGTACCCGAACTATTTGCCATACCGCTTATGGTAATATAAGCAGTTGAACCTGATGCTTGAAAAGAAAACCAGGCACTATTATTATTAGCACCGTTCCAGCTACAAGTGCCAACATCATCGCCCGGATATTTAGGGTCGTTGGGTGTATAGCCCTCGTTGCTTGCTCGCAGTACCCCACCTGTACCTATACATACTGCACCTCCGCAGTTGTTGTTGTTTTCGCAGGTAGTAACATCGCGCGGTGTAATAGGGATACCAAAAACCAAATCTACTCGTTCAAAAGATACCTCCGAACTAGTATTTTCTATAATATCTAATCGCCAATTACCATTGGGGTTAGTGCTATCGTTAAATGCCGAAAAATCACCATCGTTAGCAATGGCATAATAACCTATAGTGTGTGGTTGATAACCGCTTTGAGTGGAATTAGAGTATTGATTGAGTCTTTCTAATGCGGGGTCGTCTCTAAAAGACATATTTACCCACATACCAGTACCTGTGGTTGTAAGAGCTGTACCACCGCCGCCTGCCAAAAAAATAGTAAATCCACTTGGATTAGTTAATTTTATGACATACGTACTTAGGTTTCCGGTACAAACCGAAGTGCCTAATTTAAGATTAACTTGGTTTAACGTAATGCCCGAGGTTGATAAACCGCTGTTTGGCAAACCCGATACATTAATTAACTTGGGTTGCAACGACAGAGGTCCTGTGCCAAAATCACTACCGCAAGTGGTAGCGGTATTGTTGGTAAAAGTTTGGGCATAAGTACTAAAAGATAAAAAAAGAAATATCGAAGTGAAATAAATAATATGACAGCATTGATTTTTCATTAAAAATACATTCGTTTTAAATGGTTTATAGGTATTGAAAAGGCAACGACAAAGGTATTAAAGTAGTTAGGCAATGAAAAATTTACCTTTATAAAAAAGATGAAACTTTACCGCTTTTACCTTACAGCCTATTTACAACATTGAGAATGTATTGTAAGTGGCTATTTTTCTTGTTTTATATTAAGTTTTTATTAAAATATGTTTTTTGTTAAAAATTTGGTGGCGATACTTGTATTAGTAACATTATTGTTAATATCGGTAAAACATCTTTTTTATCACACTAAAGTTTCATTTTTATTGTTTTGTGTTGGCTTTAAAATAAATTTTTACAACTTTGTTTTAAGAATTGTTTTTATTTAAATGTATTTGTACGTAAAAAAAAGCTCAACACAAATGTGTTGAGCTTTTTTTATTTGTTTTTATATTTGTATATAGATGAGTTTTACCCTAAGATTGCACTGCGGGCAAATTGCTTTTTGACCATGCCCAACTGACCGCAGAGCGGCGTGAAGTCCGCTGATGGTGGCTGTAGATTTTGGGCAGACAGAAAACCACAACTATGGATTTTGGACGAAGTGTGTGGAGGTGATGCCACTTTTTTCCAAAAAATTTATCTAATAAAAACTATACGAACCATCGCCATTTACCGATACATTTGGTAGGCGGTGTGTTTGCTCAAAATAAGCATAGCCGCTGCGTAGGTTGTCCCAGAACGAGAGTAGGCTGGGCATTCGGCTGTGTTTGGCGGTTTCGAGCTGGTCGTTTTTGGTGTTGTTAAATTTGTACGGAAAAATGTGAATAGGCACTTGTGTTTGCCCATTGTTAAACGCCTGCAACGAAAGCCAATATAACTCTTTTATTTTGTCGTTGGTCATTGGTAGGCAACCTTCGGTAACGCAATCGCCGTGTATGTAAATATCGCCGCCCAAGGCATAACCTCCGCCATAAATGCGATCGGATTGGTTGGGGTAGCTAATTTTCATAGATAAAAAATAGCTACTTACTGGATTAAACTCTGATATGTAATAAAAGCCTTCGGGAACTTGCAAATCGCCTTGTTTGCGTTTGGGTCCTAAACTCCCCGACGAATAACAAATGGGATATTCTTTAAATTTTACAAACTCGCCATTGTTGCCTTTTACCCACAACTCAATGATGCCTTCTTTTTTAAATCCGCGCAAAAATACTTCTTGCGGTGGATAATTTAGGCAGCGTTTTTCAAATTCGCGTTGCAAAATAGCGTCTTTCGAGCTACGAGCATCTAACACCCTAGGCGTTGATAGTTGTGCCAAACTTGCTTGTGCAAAACTGTGCATATTGCACAAAAAAAACGATAAAGCGACAATGATAAGCAACTGTGCTTTTTTCATAAATCAGTAAAATATTAGTAAAGCAATGATGTACCTAAAAATAGTGTGTGCAGCTAGTATGCGTTTTGAGGGTGCAAAGGTACAAAAAATAAAGAGAACAAAAACAAAACGAGCCTAAAAAAAATGGGTATTTGCTTACAAAACTTTTTCCCACTGCCCTGTTTGTGTGTTGTATTGTTTAAGTAACCGAGCCGGATTGCCCGCTACCACCGAGTAGGGCGGTACATTTTTAGTAACCACACTACCTGCTGCCACCACCGAGTGTTTACCTATAGTAACGCCCGATGTAATAACGGCATTGGCTCCAATCCAAACTTCGTCTTCGATAACAATGGCTTGGGTGCTGCAAGGCTGTGTGCTAATGGGCTGTGTAATGTCTTCGTAACCATGATTTAAACCCGATACTACAATATTTTGTGCCAACATTACATCGTTGCCCACTGTTACCGGACCAATTAACACGCAGCCCAAACCAATGCGCGTGCGGTTGCCAATAAACACATCGCCAACGCCATTGTTTACGGTAGCAAAATCTTCGATGGTAGAGTTGCTGCCAATAACAAATTGCCTAAATGGTAATACATCTAACCTAACCGACCTGCAAATAGTCGAGCCACTGCCGTGTTGGTGTTTCAAGGGGTTCCAGAACCACTGCACCCACCACCGAGGGCGCGCTTGGTTGCGTGGCATTAGTAGCCACAATGCCAATTGTTTAAGGCGTGGATTGGATTTTATGCTGGCTATTAAAGACACTTTTTTTTAATTATTAATTATTAATTGTAAATTATAAATGGTGGTTTTAGACTTTTTTAGGGTTATGGTAGATAAGGTAGGTAAGTTTTTTAATTATAAATTATTGATTGTAAATTATAAATGGTTTTTTTAGGATTATGGTAGATAAGGTAGGTAAGATTTTTTTGAGAAAAATTAGCTGTACGTTTAATTGTACTTATTTGTAAAATATAATTTATAATTTATAATTAATAATTCTATCAAGTTGTTTAGCTCGTTCTGTCCAGCTATTGGTTTGGGCTAGGGCAATGCGTGCTTGTTGTAGTGCGGGCGTGTTGGTATCTAGGGCGGTTTGTATGGCTTGTACAAAATCGGTGTGCGATTGAGCTACGTGGGCTATGTGGGCAAAATCGGCGATATCCTCCGAGAAATTAGTGGTCACAACGGGCTTGCCGGCAGCTAAATACTCGTTTATTTTTAATGGATAGATACTTTGTGTTAGTTCGTTTGCCAAAAACGGAATTATACAACATTGGGCATATTGCAAGTAGGCGGGCAGTTGTTCAATTGTTTTGGGTGGCAGAAACGTTACATTGGGCATCTTGTCTAAGCCATATTTGGTATGTTCGGGGCTGTCAACAGGTCCAATGCACACCAATTGTTTGTTGGGGTGTTGTTGGGCTATTTTTTGCAGCAAGGCAAAATCCATCCGCGATTGGCTAATGTTGCCCGTATACATTATAATTGGTTGTGTGGTAGTTGGCAGGTCGGTGGGGCGAGCAAAGTGTTGGCTAACGGCTTGGTTAAATAAAGCTACATCAGCGGCATTGGGTAAAAGGTGGGCATTTGCCGAAAACTGTTGTGCATATTTTAGCAATTGTTTAGAGGTCACTAGCGTTTTATCGGCGCGTTTCATCATTTCTTGCTCTAATTTTACGCCGTGTTTAGCCACATAAGCGCCTTGTTGCATGGCATCGGTGCTTTGATAAATATATTGCGTAGGGGCAATATCGGGGGGCAGTTGTTGGGCAAAAAAGGGGTCGAAGGAGTTAATAAACAAATACTGTTTTATATTGTATTGTTGTATGGTTTTACGAATAGCTGCAATAACGGAGCCATCATTCCATCTTGCCAAAAAATTATATACACCACCATTTGCCCAGTTAATAGGTAGTGTTAAACGCGGCGTAACGGCTATTAAATTGGGCGATAGATGAGCAAGCGAGGTGAAAATATCGTTACCAAACAACAAAGCTTTGCGCCGATGTGGGGCATTGGCTTGTTTGTTGGCTTGCCAAAAATCTTTTATGGTATAGGGATGATCTATATAAAATACACGATGACGGTGGGCAAACTCTTTTGCCAACGAAAAAATAGTTGACGAATAGGGTTCGTCCCAACGCGACATGGTTAATATGATGATGTCCAATTTGTAATTATTAATTATGAATTATTAATTATGGATAAGGTTTTGTGAAAATGGGAAGGTTTTTGAATTATTAATTATTAATTATAAATTATGGATAAGTTTTGTGAAAGTGGGAAAGCTTTATTAATTATTGATTATTGATGAGTTTTGTAAAGTTGGGAAAGTTTTAGGTTGTTTATTTTGCAGATAATTAAACAAACAAAAAAACAATTTTGATATTTGTATTTTACAATATATAATAAATAATTTATAATTTACAACTTATAATTTACAATTTTCTCCCATCCCATTTTATAGGCGGCTAAGGTGTGTTTAAAAATGTTAGAAAACCTAACATTTAGCATTTTGCGCAACAACAACTGATTGCCAATAAAGGTAAGCACAAAAGTGATAAGGGTGGCATAAACGGCTCCTTCTAATCCATATTTATGAATTAAAAAATAGTTGATAGCTGCATTAAGGGCAGTACCAGCTACTACAAAAGCAAAATTTAGCTGCGGTTTGCCCATCGAGTCGAAGGCGGTGCCAAACTGAATGGCGAAGGGCAAAAACAAGGTGTATAGCGATGTTAGGCGCAAGATATTGACGGTATCGAGGTATTTTGTGCCAGCGGTTAGCCTAATAATTAGCTCGGGAAACAAGCAAATGATTATTACGCCCGGCACTACTAATGCCAACATAATGCCCACCGATTGTTCGTAGAGTTGCCCCACCGAGTCGTTGCCTTGCTGATGAGCGCGTTTGGCACTTTCGGGAAACAACATTGCTGCCAACGACAAGGTAGGTACTTCGTTTAGGTTGTTGATGCGTATGGCTACGTCGTAGGCAGCTACGGGAGCTTTGGTTGGTAAAATTGCGCCAAGCATCATTTTATCCACACTTTTATAAATCATGGCTGCCAAATTAGTGCCTAACACATATTTTCCAAACTGAAACAAACGATTTACCCATCGCCAATCTATGTGCGAGCTAAGGTGCCAATAATTTTTTGCTAACCAATAGGCAACTAAAGTGCCACCTAGGGCGCCCCAAACTTGCCAAATAGCTAAATTAAATAAGGTTATTGGGCGATGTAGGGCAAAACAGAGGACTACATAAGCAAAAAATATGCCTTGCCGTACAAAATTGCTCCAAAATATGGCTTTAAAATCGAGGTTTGATTGTTGCAAAAACAACGATTGTGAAAAAGGCACTAGCATCAAAGTAGTTAGCGAGTATACCTGAAAAAGTGGCGTTAGCTGTTTGGCTGTCCAAAGATGGCTAAAAACAGGGGCTAATGCCCACAAACTAACAATACTTAGGGCGGTAAGTAGCAAATTAAGTACCAACGATGCCGTATTGATGCGGCTGTGTTGAGTGTTGTCGGTGGCGGCTAAATATTTGATGAGGGCATTTTGGATTAAGCCATTGCGGGCAACCTCTACCAAGGCAGTAACGGTGATAAACAAAGCCCATTCGCCAAAATCTTCTTTGGATAATAAACGCAGCAGCAAATAAATACTGCCAAAACCAAACAATAGCGCCACAAAACGGTCGGCAATGGCATACATACCCGACGAGAACCAAGAGGTTTTCAATTTAATTTTTTGTTATAAATTATTGACTATGTACGATAGTTGCTTGCAAATTTGTAGTACTTGATTTTTTATGGCTACTGCGCTTGCTTTGCTTTGGGGGTGCCAAAGGCTGTGCAAATAGGGTAAGCCAATAATCACCCCCAAAAAAGACCGATTCCGCGTCAAGCGGGGCAAGCACAAACTGTTTAAATAACTGATATTAAATATATGATTACTACTTACTTAAGTCGGTATCAAACTTATAGTTAAATATTCTTTAACTCTATTTGATTAAGCACAGCTCCTTTTAGTTTACCGTTTATGGTGCGCATATACTCAATGCTGGCTTGGTCGTTGGCATTTAGTTTCATATTGGCAGAAAAAACGGCTATTAGTTTGTCGGTATATTTTACCAATTCTTTGGTGTCGGTGGTGTCGTTTAAGGCGGGACCCTCCATAAAAATATAGTCGTATTGTGGTTGTAGTTGGGCAATAAAGCTTTTAAAATCTTTACCTGCCAATATTTCTGATGCCGATAGGTTGCTTGACCTTGATGCAACTATATCTACTACTGCCGAGTTGTTTTCGAACAAATTACCTGCTGTGGCAAAAGCTGTTTGCATACCTAAGTTTTTGATAATGGTGCGTATGCGGGTGCTGTTGTCGGTGGTGGTGGTAAATGGCAATTGCGAGAGGGTGTTGTTTTTAAAATTAGTGTCGATGATTAGCACTCGTTTGTTGTTCAAAAACAAGGCATAAGCCAAACCTACAAGCGTAAGTGTTTTGCCTTGTTTGGCTTGGGTACTGGTAATTAGCCAATTTTTGGCGTTGGTCGATTCTATGTCAAACCGCAAGTTGCGCAAAAACTGTTTGTAGGCTTCGTAGCCTTTGTCGTTGGTGGCACTTTTAAAAATAGTTTCTATATCAAAACGAGACACGTCAATTTTGTTGATGTGTTGTAACAAGGGTACACCTTTAATCATTCGCTCGTATTGGGCTGTGGTTGTTAGGCTATTATCTATGTAAGCTAACAATAATACAAACAACATACAAAGTGTAAAGGTAGTAGCACCTGCAAAACCCGCCAATATGGTACGCTGCGATGCCTCGGGCTTGTCGGGTGGGCGAGCCGATTCGATAACCTGCAACGAGTTGTTGCGATGGCTGCTTTTGGCACTCATTTCGGCGGCATTTAGTTTTTCGGACAACGACAAATATTCTTCGGACAGCATGGCAATTTCGCGGTCGATAGACGATATGTTGGCTTCTTTTTCTACGTAGTGCGATATTTGTCCTTTCAATCGGTCAATTTCTTTATCTACCGATTGTACACTTTGTTTGGCTAGTTCTAGTTCTACTTCGGTATTAATTTTTCTTTCCCACAAATCGGTGCCTTTGGTAGCTAAATCTTTGCTGCTTGGCATTTTACCGTTTACACTTTCGTTGGCTGTGGCGCGTATCTCTTGGTCTAATTGATTGCGCAAACCATCTATTTGTTTTTTGATATTTGGATTACCAGTAGTGATAAACTCGTTGTTTAGTTGGCTAATACGGTCGCGTAGTTCGCGTATGCGTTGATTGTTGTTTTGTATTTGGCTAAACGATTGTTGATTTTCGGTGGTATAGTCGTTAAAGGTGCGCAACGATTTTTCGTAAGCCGGAATTTTTTTCTTTGCTTCTTCGCGGGCTACCTCAAGGCTGCTAATTTGATTGAGGGTGGTTTTGGTTTGTTGGTCAAGGTCGGCTACTTCGTTGCTTAGTTTAAACTGTTTTAGCCCGTCCATTTTGCCATCTAATTCGGCGCGTTTGGTAGCTACCATTTGCGACAATAAGGCGATAGATTCGTTGGTGCTACGGTTTACAATAGTGGAGTAGTATTGAATAAACGAGTTGCCAAAACTATTAAGGGCATACGACGATAAGTCGGGATTGTCGGATATAAAATCTAATTTTAGATAATCGGTATTGGTAATACGCTCTACCTTAAGGTCGTTTGTTAAGGTTTCGGCATCGTATTTAAGTAGTTTGGCAATGGTTTTAAAATCGCGTTCGTAGTGCAGCCAAAGGGTATCGGCGGCGGGCGACGCTTGTTTGGTTAGGTCAATGCTATTTTGCAAAGCGGTAGCCATGCTACTTAGCTGCTCGGGGGTGTAGCTATTTTTTACTTCTTTAAGGTCGTGAAAAGGATTGGGCTGTGTAAGGTCGTGCAGCACCAAGTGGCTCAACAACATATTAATGCTATTGCGCGATTTCATCATCTCCATCAAATTGTTAAAACGGTTGGTAATTTCAAATTCTTGCACAAATAAATTACCCTCTTCGGTGTGTTCTATGTAACCAATAATGCCAGTAGCAATTTTAGCCGTCGATTTGTAGCGTACCGTTTTTTCGGTAGCCAACATAAACGTAACTATGCCTGCAATGATACTTAATAGCAAAATGGGCAATTTTCGTTTCCAGAGTATTTGTGCAAAATATAACAGTTCCATGCTTGTGTTGCTTTTTGTTTTTTTTAGATAATAGGGGTGATAAACGACAACAAAACAAGCAACAGATTACTGTTATTTATCAACAGTAGGTATTTAATGTTTGTTGTTTGCTTGTAATTCGTCGATGTTTATTTTTTTAGTGTGTTGGGTGGTTAAAAAATCGTGTTGTGCTTGTCGGATATTAAATAGGGCTTTTACTTGGTTAAGCACAAAAAACGGAAGTCCCCAAAGGGCTTTCCAAACGGCTTTAGGTGCATTGCTTAGGTACAATGTCCACAAAATAGTGCCACCAAAAATGCCTATACAGCCTACCATTATCAACAGCCATTGCCACGACACAAACAAATCGACGAGGGCTAAGAGCATAGCGGCAAAAAGCAGCAAAAATAGTGGCGGATAAACGGCAAAGATACCAAAAAGTAGCTGATTAACGTTTAATTTTGTGATTCCGAGCAACAAAAATTTTATAGAGTTGCCAATGTTCTGAAAATAGGCATACAACCACCGGGTGCGTTGTCGGGTTACTTGTTGGGCATTGCTCACTTTTTCGTCGTAGATAATAGCTGTATTAGCATAGGCAATTACCGTGCCATTCTTGACTATCTCGTTTTGCAAAATCTTATCTTCGGCAACAATTACTTGGTTTTTGTGCAAGTATTGTTGTATAGTCGAGCTTTGTAAAAAATTATTGAACAAATCAAAGCGTATTGCCATGCCCGAGCCTGCTATTGTTGCCGACGACCCAAGCGTATAGGGTACTTGTCGCTCGATGTAGTTTTTGTAGATTTCGCCCGTAGCATCGGCACAGGCGTAAATGGTGTCTAGGTTTTTAGCGGTTCGTTTGCCTTGTATCGCCACATAACCCGCATTTACATAATCGTTAAATATGCTTAGTAAATCGGGTGCTGCCAAATTATCGGGGTCAAAAATCACCACGTAATCGGGTATTTCCATCAAATTATCGAGGGCATATTGCATAGAGCGCACTTTACCATTAAGTGGTGTTGGCGGACACAACAAACGCACCCGCAAATCGGTGGTGTTTAATGCAGCATCGGTACAGGCATCGGCAACTAAGTAAATGCTTAGGTTGTTGTGCGTTTGCCGAAGCAGCGATTCGATAAGAGGTAAAGCTATGTCGTATTGTTTATAAGCAGTTATTATACACGCAAAATGATGCTGTTTGGCAATAGCATTGGGCGCAACTTTTAAGGTTGGCTTGCCACGCAACAGCGACAAAACAACCACCACAAACGGAAACACCAAGAAAAAACAAACTAAGTAATGCAACATTTTATTTGTAAATTATAGGTTATAAATTTTATTTTGGATTGATTTAACAGATGGTATTTTAAATTAATTGTATGTTTTTTGTATTTGAGGCTTGCTACTTTGTTATGCTTATTTATTAATTGCCTTTTTTTGATTTTTAACCAGTATACAGATAATTCTTTGGAAATGGATTTTTGGTTTATGCGTTAGATACTGTGGACCAAAGATACCACAACAGGGCTGGGATGCCATTAGCGCCTTGCCTACAATCAGCATTTAAAAGTGCTGGTTGGGCGATTGCTTTGCTTTGGGCCATAGACTGTGAAAATAGGGTTTTATCACACCAAAACCGATTCCGCGTCAAGCGGGGCATGTAAAAATGGTTTGAACAAGCAATATTGAATGTGCAGCAATTACTACTTAACTTAAGTGGGTATAAATATTTATAATTTACAATTTATTTGGGCGATAGATAATGAGATGAAATAAAGAGCAGTTTTACGCGGCAATACGCCACACAGTTTGATAAACAAGCCTAGTAGTCTTTCAAGTTAATACTGTCGGGTATTATAGTTCTTGGCTAACTCGCCATTATTGGTTAAATTAGTAACGTTTTTTCGTGGATAAATAAGCATATCACACCCCTAACGGGGCTAAAAATACGTTTATCCACATCTTTGCTACCGATATCACGCCCCTAACGGGGCTAAAAATATCACTTTTACCCGACAGTATTAAATAGATAGGCTACTACTTACAAGTACTGGTGCTACTAGCCAATTGTTTATAACCGTTTATTAGCCTAAAGGGAATGATTTGGTGTAAATATTTATAGTTTAAAAATTATAATTTACAATTTATAACTTATAATTTAAAAAGTGCCACATTATGCCTTGCCAAAATGCTTTTAGGTGTTGGGTTTGATGTTGCAGGGCAAGTGTTAGCAGGTTTTTGGGTATCATAATTAGCAAGGTGTATAAAAAAAACAACAGCAACATAATGCCTGTTGCGTTACGGCGCATAAACAAAATACGGTTTCGGGTTAGATAATAGGTTTTTAGTGGGCTATCTTTGCCTGTCGAGACAGATTCTTTGTGAAAAATGGTAGCTTGTGGTTCAACATATATTTGGTAGCCAGCCCGTTTCATCTGCTCCGACCAATCTAGCTCTTCGTAATACAGAAAAAAATCTTCGGGCATCATACCTACTTTTTCAACGGCTTGTCGGCTAACCATCATGGCAGCGCCATGAGCATAGGGTGTTTGGGTAGCTTGCTGATACTGTCCGTTGTCGGGTTCGTATTGCCCTATGGTGTGGTTGCGGGCAGTTATGGGGTTTAGTTTGGTATAACCTACATATTGTATGGGTTGGGCAGCCTCGAAATAGCGTATTTTAGGGCAAACAATACCCAAATTTGGTATTTTTTGATACATTGCCAACAATTGTTCGATGCAGTTGGGGGTTAGTTCGGTATCGTTGTTTACCAAAAAAAAGTAATCGCCTTTGGCATGTGTCATACCCAAATTGTTACCGCCCGAAAACCCTAAATTGGTTGTGCTAACAATTACCTGCACGTTTGGAAACTGCTGTTTGATGATTTGTTCGGGGTTTTCTGTCGAGGCATTATCCACCACAATTACCTCGTAATTTGGGTAAGTTAAAGCCTTAAGCGACTGTAGTAGCTCGCAGGTAACTTGTGTTTGGTTGTAATTTATAGTGATAATAGAAACCATTTGTGTTGGATAGCTGCTTAAATATAGATGAATAACAAGTTTAATAAAAAAAGCCCTTGTCGGCAAATAAACGTTTGGTGCGCTTACTCTGCAACAAGAGCCTTGTTTTATTTTATCGGTAAAATACAGTTTAGACAGACTCGTGTTGGAACATGGCGGGTATGGTTTTTAAGATAATTTTCATATCAAATATAAACGAGCATTTATCGGCATAGGTATTGTCTAGCTCCATGCGTTCGATAGCCGACATTTCGGTGTTGCCACGTTTTGATACTTGCCATAAGCCCGTTAAGCCAGCCGGAGCCAAAAAGCGTTTTGCCCACACATCGCGGGTTAGCTGTTCGGCTTCGTAGAGGGGCAAGGGGCGGTTGCCCACAATAGACATGTCGCCTTTTAAGATATTGAAAAGCTGCGGCAATTCGTCGAGGCTAGTATTGCGAATAAAACGCCCAATACGGGTAATTCGGGGGTCGTTTGATACCTTAAAAAACGAGGGCATGTCGTCGTCGGTATATTGGTTTAGGTGTTGCAATTTTTCGATTTCGGCATCGGCGCCTATCGACATAGACCTAAATTTAAGGAAATCGAAAATGCGATAACCTGTACCAACGCGCTGCGAGCGATAAATGATAGGTCCTTTTGACTCTATTTTTATAGCCAAAGCAATGAGCAACATAATGGGCATGAGCAAGGTAATAGCCGTTAGCGATAGGGCTATATCAAATGCTCGTTTCCAAAAAAGCGGTTTATTGCTAAAGAGCTTTTCGGGTTGCACAATAGTAGATGATCGAACTTTTTTAAAGTTTTGTAAAAAAACAATTCTATCGCGAATGTGCTCGTGATTAAACGGATAGGTGTAACAATCGTCTATACCCAAGCGCAAAGCTTGAGCATGGTCGTTGATAATTTTACCATTCGACAATACAATAAACGGAATGTTGGCTAAACTAGTTTGAGCGCTAATTTTGCCTAGCAATTTAAATTGGTTTTGCTCTAAAAGTTCTAAATCGCACAAAATAACTTTGGGCAAATCGAGTGCTAATTTCGACCTATTTTCGAGCCATGTTATTGCTTTGTCTATGTCGTTTGATGTTCGAACATCGTAGTTTAGACTGTTATGGGTGCTAAGACTTAATACTTCTGCCAATAAGACCGAGTCGGGCTTACCCAAAAAAAGTATTTCGGGTGTTGTAGCTCCACTTGGGTGATGCATAGTAGCAGTTTCTGTAGTTTTGTTAGCATGTAGATTTAATGCCATATTATTCATAAGATTAGGAATATTATTTGTCGAAAAAGAGTATGTGTGATAAAAAAAATGGGGGGAGGGGATTATTCGATAGAAAGCTAAAAAAACATGCTTGATTTAAGCCAATAGATGTTGAATTTTTTGTTGTAATTCGATTGGCTTAAAGGGTTTTCTTACAAAACCATCTACGCCCCACTCTAAGGCTTCGTCTATTTCGTTTTGGGCTTCGTTTGCCGATAACATAAGTACCGGAATGTGCTTGTAAAAGCCGCTTGTTCGGATGTTTTTTAAAAAACTAGTACCATCAAAATGGGGCATACACATGTCTAACAATATTAGGTCGGGTATGTTGCCATAGCTTAACCACAATAATGCGTCGATGGCTGTTTTTTGTGTATTTGTTTCGTAGCTTGTACGTAAAAGTACGTCTAATAGTAGGCGTGTACTATTGTCATCGTCGATAATTAGTATATTTTTCCTGTTCATTTTTTTTGCTTTATAAATTTTGAAATTAGCTTGTTTTAATCTATTACGGTGTTTTGTGATGCAAAGATACTGCTTTTTAGTGCATTTTGACAATATTGTGACGTAAAAAAGTAACAAAAGGTTACATACTTGCTCAATTTAAATGCTACTTTAAGGCTTTATCTTACTTGTGTAGGTTACTAAATTGAGGCGATTGTTATTTTTTGTGAAAAATAAAATGTGTAATGTGTTGAAATTAACGGTTTTATAAAGGGAAATTAATTAACTTTTTGAAAATAAAATTGATTTTAAAAAAAGGGTTTTTCGAAAGAATAAAAATGTTGCCCAAATAGAACAACTTTCTTTGGGAGTATTTTTTGTCTTATTTAATAATGTTTGCTTGAACAGCTACTGTATATGC
The DNA here is from genome assembly GCA_016718845.1 of Sphingobacteriales bacterium. GTDB lineage: Bacteria > Bacteroidota > Bacteroidia > Chitinophagales > UBA2359 > JAEUUX01. The sequence goes on along the minus strand of JADKCK010000027.1, from coordinate 46,070 downwards.
CTTTGCGCATAAGTACTAATACAAGCATAATGCCAAATTTTTGGTTTGGCGTGTTTTATGTGCTTAAAACTTGATATTATACACTATTACCAAGCTATTTTATTTGAAAATGAGTTTAAATAGCCATTTTATGTAAAAAAAAAAGTAAATTAACTTTAAAATAATTAAAAAAGCAGCCAAATAATAGTTATTTGGCTGCTTTGGGGTTCATTCAAAATACGTAATTAAAATTAAGTAGAAATAATGTGACTTATTTAAAGACTTTACTTGGATTAAAATTTGTGCAAAAAAAGAGCAAATTGTTTGTGCTGAAAAAAAATGCACTTTTTTAAAGCCAAAGTACTATATTTTGACAGAAGCAATGTTTTTTGAAATTTAGTTACTCTGTAATTTCTTTTACAACTACATGTTTGCTAACGTTTGTTTTAGTGCTTCTGCCGTTTGCCATAGCTGCCGATACTGCCATAAACATCTCCTCGGCAAATTGCCCAAGTTGTTCGTTGTTCATTGCTTGTAGTTGCTGCAGGCTAATGTTTTTAGTTTCTAAATAATCGGTAATGTCAAAATTTTTGTAGGTCATGTCGGCATTATTAACTACTTTTTCACTCTCAGCCATTACCTCAACTTTAGTCAATTGCGGAACAGTCGTTTCGAGGTAAATGCCTTTTGAGCGCAAAAATTGCACAACATCTGTATCCTTCGAAATGGTAAAAACGGTGTCTAAAACGGTTTGCGTTTTATTCATCAATTGTATGCTTATTTCTTGTGTATCTTGCTGGGGTGTTTGTGCATGCAAAAAAGTAGAAATACAAGCAGTTGCCAATAAAGCAGTTAATTTTTTCATGAAAAATAATTTTGAGGTGTTTGTGTGGTTTTATACCGCTCCTAAGGTTTTTAGGCGTGTTAATCTGGGCATTTCGTTTTTTGTTAGCCAAATATCTTTCGACAACAACTCGTAGGCTTGTGCAAAATAGGGTGTTGCTTGCTCTTCTTTGCCTAGTATAAGCAAACATTCGGCAATTTCTTCTAATACGTAGCCATCGGGTGGTAGTGTTTGGGTATTTATTTCGTCAAACAATCGTTGTTGTAAGGCAAGGGCTTCTGTTACTTGCCCCAACGACCGATAAGTGCGAGCTACACTCCAACGGGCAACAAAGGCTCCGGCTTGGTCGTTGATAGATTCGCGCCACAACAAACCGCGCAAAAACAAATCAAGGGCTTTGTTGTAATCTTTTTGGTCGTGATATGTCCAGCCTAAATTGTTGTATAGTGCGCCTAGCCATTTTTGTGCTTTGGGGTCTTTGCTTTGTTCGGCAAGCAACAAGGCTCGCTCGTTCCAGGCAATTTGTTGCTCGGGTGTTTCTACAATTGCCAACATGTGGGCGGCATCAATAGCATAAAAATCTTCGCCTGACTGTTGGGCAATTTCCCAAGCTTCGGTAAAAATGGGTTTTGATTGATGCACCTCGCCCGACGAGTTGTACACCCTGCCTCGTTCTAATAAATAACGGATAAGCGTGCGTTTTGATACTTTATTTAAATCTTTACTTACTTCGTTAAGGGTGGCATGTGCCGCCTCGAATTGTTGTTGCAAACCTTGTGTGCGTGCAATTTGGGTAAGTAATTGCAAATAATAATCGATATGCCCCGATGTTGTAGCCACAGACAAAAGTTGCCTAAATGCTTGTTCGGTTTCTTGAGGATTGTTAAAGTTCCAAAGCTGGTCAAAATCGCTTAGGTTTTGATGGTTGCGCACCTCTGGGAACAACAATGCCGATAAACCAACTGGATACAAAGGCGTTTTTTCGTCAAAATCTGCCCAACTTTTCCAATATCCTTTTTCAACGGTATCTTGCTCAACTACATCAAATTCTTCTTTTTCAAAAAAAGAATGGTCGGCAAAGTCGGCTTGAAAAATCATCACTATTTCGTGGTGTGGATTACCTTCGTACTCAAAAATATTTTCGAGCACGTTTATATATTGCAAATTTGTTAGGTCGGCATCAATTTCTTCTCTAAATTCGCGCAATAGTGCATCGGCAGCATATTCGCCAAATTCTATTTCGCCACCCAATGGGCGGTAATACGATTGTTGTTTATTATGATCGTATCCTTTTGATACCAATATTTGGTCGCCTCGCCAAATGATGGCAATAACTAATGGTCGGACGCGCATTTTGTTTTATTTAATTAGTGGTGAATAGATAATTACGTAATTTGCTTTTTTGAAAACCTTGATGGTATGTAGTTGGGCAGTGATAGGTTTAGTTATTTTGGGTGCTTGGTAGGGGTTGTACCTTGCTATGGGGGTGCCACCAACTAATCGGGTTAGGGAGTGCTAATCATCACCCCCAAAAAAGACCTATTCCGCGTCAAGCGGGGTTGTTTATGTGCCTTATATGACTGGCTTGTTGGCAGATGTTTGGTGTTTTTACTTGTTGTATCGTTCTAAAATCATGGCATGACCATGTCCACCTGCGGCACACGAGGCTAACAATGCAAATTGCTGATTTTCGGCAATTAGCCTATTGGCGGCGGTAGTTACTAGGCGGGCGCCTGTGGCACCAAACGGATGCCCGATAGATAACGAACCACCCCACAAATTAAGGCAATCCATGTCTACTTCGCCTACTTTGTTTGCCCAGCCTAATTGTTCGCGGGCAAAAGTATCGGAGTTTAGGCAGTTTAGGTTGGCTAATACTTGTCCTGCAAATGCCTCGTGAAACTCTAATACACCTATATCGCTTAGTTTTAAGCCTGTTTTTTCTAGCACGCGGGGGGTGGCATAGGCAGGACCCAACAACAAATCGGTTAGGGGGCTTTGGGCGGTAAAGGCAAAATCTTTGATATAGGCTTTGGGTTTGTAGCCTAGTGCCAAGGCTTTTTCTTCGGACATGAGCAACACAACCGCTGCTCCGTCGGTTAAAAACGACGAGTTACCTGCTGTTGCGGTACCGTCGGGGCGGGTAAATGCAGCCGATAGACTGCTCATTTTTTCTATCGTCGAGTCGCCTCTTACGCCATTATCGGTGGTAATAGGCACAAATTTAGGCGGAGCTTGGGCGCTAATTAGCTCTTGGTTTAACCAGCCTTCGCGTTGGGCAAGGTCGGCAAGTTTATGCGAGCGCAGGGCAAATACGTCTTGTTCGCGGCGGGTTACCCCAAAGCGGTCAGCCAATCGGTCGCAGTCTTGTCCCATTGTTTTGCCGGTGGTAAATTCGGCTATGGCGGGTACTTCGGGTTTAAAATCGGTGGGGCGGATGCGGGTAGCAAAGCCTAGATAATCGCCAAAGCTTTTTAGTTTTTGCGATTCGATGAGTTTGCTGCGCATTTCTCGTGGAAACTGGATGGGTATGTCGGATACGGTGTCGGTTCCGCCAGCAATTACTATGTCGGCATAGCCTAATGCAATTTGGGCATAGGCATCGGTTATAGCTTTATTGGCAGATACACATGCCATTGTGACAGTATGGCAGGGTGTTTTATCGGATAAACCCGCTGTAAGGGCTGCTTCGCGGGCTACATTACTGGTACTTAGGTTTTGTATTACGCATCCTAAAACAACGCTATCAATAAGGTTGGGTTTTATGTCTGTTTTTGTTAACAAGCCTTTTATAGCCATTTGTGCCAACTGATAGGCTAATAAATCCTTGTATCCTGTGCCCGATTTTTGAAAAGGTATGCGGCAACCATCAACAATAACTACTTTTTTCATGCTATTAAATATGTATTATATTTGTTTAAAATAAGTGATTTGGAAAAAATAAGATACCTTTGCTATTCGTTTTTTTGTTTGCACAAATAACCGTTTGTTGGCTCGATTTTTGGTAACAATTAGTGTAACTTACAACCTAAAAAGTTTGCGCATTATTTAAAATAAATAAAATGAATTTTTTAAAAAGCAGTTTATTTTGGCAAGATATGCTAGATAAGTTTGAAAGCCCCATTTTGCTAAAAAATAATGATTTTAAGTATGTTTGGTTAAACAAGGCTGCTTACGACTGGTTAGAAATTACGCCCGACGAAATAATAGACAACTCGGATTATGAAGTATACGACCGTAGTTTAGCCGATTTGGTTCGACAACTAAATCAAAGGGTTTTGAGTACCTCAAAGCCCGATTTTTTGCGCATTACATCGTATAAACGCGACAACGATGTGACGACACTACAGTCGGCATTAATGGAAATTATTACGTTTAAAAGTAGCTTAGTAGAAGATGAAACAGGAGCGATTTTTATTTTAGAGCAAATAGACATACTAGCCCTAGATAGCGATGAGTCGACGGCTAAATTACAAGGCGAAATTAAACGACAATTAGTAGTTGCCCAAGATTTAATAAAAAACATACAAATATTAGCAAATATTGGCTTTTGGGAATACCACATTGCCACTAAAACAACTAGGTGGTCGGAGTATTTATTTGCTATGTGCGAGGTATTGGGCAACGAAACCGAGATTGATTATAATGTTTATGTAAATTTAGTGGCATCGGACTATAAAGCAACATTTGAGCAATATATTTACAACGCTTTAGAAAAAAGAGAACCTTTTGATTACATAACACCGCTAATATTGTCCAATAAACAAACAAAATGGGTGCGAAACGTAGGTAATGTAATGGTAGATGAAAATAATGCAGTAATTAAACTTATTTGCATTGTGCAAGATATAACCCAAACTATAGAAACCCAAAATGCCCTTAAACAAAGCGAAGCTACTTTTAGAAGTGTGTTCGAAAATGCACCTATGGGTATTGTTTTAGGCGATACCAAAGGTAAGTATTTAAAAAAAGCAAACAAAGTTTTTACTGATATACTGGGTTATCTGCCCAACGAATTAAATAATAAATCTATCGAAGAGGTAATACATCCCGAAGACAGAGAAACACTCTACCAACTGTATAATCAAACTTTAGCCACAAACGAAAAAACTTTTGCACTCGAAAAACGCTATATTCGTAAAGATGGTAGCATTTTGTGGGCAAATACTGCTGTATCGGTTGTTAAAGACGACGACGGACACGAATACTACGACATTGTAATGATACACGACATTACAAAACGCAAAACAATGGAGCTAACCATACAAACAAAAAACGAAGAATTAGATGAAAAAAACCAACAACTACAAAAATACATCGACTCCAATCTCCAACTCGAAAGTTTTGCCTACATAGCCTCGCACGACCTTCGCGAACCCCTACGTACCATTAACGGATTTTCGAAAATATTATTGCAAAAATACAACCATATTTTAGATTCCGCAGGTACCGAATATTTAACCTATATTGGTAATGCCGCACAAGGTATGAATCAACTAATTATTGATTTACTAGAATACTCGCGCATTAACTTCAACGAAAACGAAGTAGTTGAAGTAGATATAGAAAATGAGATAAATAAAACTTTAAAGTTAAATAGTAGTTATGTGTCCGAAATAAATGCTCAAATTACGTATAAAAACCTTCCTAAATCAATAAAAGGCAACCGAACAAGAATATATCAACTGTTTCAGAATTTAATACTTAATGCCGTAAAGTTCCGAAAACCTAACATACCCCCAGTTGTTAGTATCGTGTGCCAAGATAAAACCAATTATTGGCAATTTGCGGTATCTGATAACGGAATTGGTATAGCTAACGATTTTTTGGAAAAAATATTTTTAGTTTTTCAAAGACTTCATACAAAAAACGAGTACGAAGGCTCGGGTATAGGTTTAGCTATCTGCAAAAAAATTGTGCAACAACACGGCGGCGACATTTGGGCAGAATCGGAACCGGGCATAGGCACTACTTTTTATTTTACACTACCTAAATAAAATGCTATTTTTTACGTTAACAATGGCTAATACGGTGCCGCAATGCCATATAATTATAATCAAAAAAAAATAAAAATGAACGTTTTGAGCAATGACCTATTTGGGCAAAATATGCTTAACGAATTTGAAATGCCAGTATTGGTAAAAAATAGCAGTTTAGCGTATGTTTGGCTTAACAAAGCCGCTTATAAATGGTTAGAAAGAGAAGAAAATGAAGTAATAGGTAAAACAGATTATGAGGTGTACGACCGTAGCATGGCTGATTTACTAAGACAATTAGACCAAAAGGTTTTGGCAACCGAAAAACCCGATGCGATGCGCATCACTATGTATAAAAAAGACGACGAAGCCACCACAATAAAGTCGGCACCAATGGAAATTGTTACTTTTCGTACCTCTTTGATTATTGCCGAAACAAACGAAACATATCTTTTACAGCAAGTAAACATAAAACCTCAAAACGAAGACGAATTGTCGACAAAACTGCAAAATGATATTAGCCGACAACTAACCGAAACATACGACTTAATAAAAAGCATACAACAACTAACAAATATAGGCTTTTTAGAGTATCATCCGGTGAGCAAATTAGTTCGTTGGTCAGATAATTTATTAAATATATGCGGTATGAGCGAAACAAAAGCTTCAATGGGGCATCTGGATTACATAAACCTAATTGCCGAAGATTATAAACCCAAATTTGAACAATATTTACAAAATACCTTAGAAAAAAGAGAACCTTTTGATTACATAACTCCACTAATATTGCCCAATAAACAAACAAAATGGGTGCGAAACGTAGGTAATGTAATGGTAGATGAAAATAATAAAGTAATTAAACTTATTTGTATTGTTCAAGATATAACTCAAAGCATAGAAACACAAAATGCCCTTAAACAAAGCGAAGCTACTTTTAGAAGTGTGTTCGAAAATGCACCAATGGGTATTGTTTTAAGCGAAACCAAAGGTAAATTTATAAAGAAAATAAATAAACGTTTTGTTAGTATGCTAGGGTATCTGCCCAACGAACTAGATAATAAATCTATCGAAGAGGTAACACACCCCGAAGATAGAAACATACAACTCCATCTGCATAATCAAACCTTAACCACAAACGAAACAACTTTTGCACTCGAAAAACGCTATATCTGTAAAGATGGTAGCATTTTGTGGGCAAATACTGCCATATCGGTTGTTAAAGACGACGACGGACACGAATACTACGACATTGTAATGATACACGACATTACAAAACGCAAAACAATGGAGCTAACCGTGCAAAGAAAAAACGACGAATTAGACGAAAAAAATCAACAACTACAAAAATATATCGACTCTAACCTTCAACTCGAAAGTTTTGCCTACATAGCCTCGCACGACCTTCGCGAACCCCTACGTACTATTAACGGATTTTCGAAAATACTATTGCAAAAATATAGCCATGATTTAGATGCCATAGGTATCGAATATTTAACCTACATTACTAATGCAGCACAAGGTATGAACCAACTAATTGTTGATTTACTCGAGTACTCGCGTATTAATTATAACGAAAATGAAATAGTTGAAATAAATATAAAAAACAAAATAGAAAAAATAATTATACTTAATAAGGCAACCATAACTCAATCAAATGCCCAAATTATTTGCCAAAATATGCCTAACTCAATAAAAGGCAACCGAACAAGAATTTACCAACTATTTCAAAATTTAATACTAAACGCCATAAAATTCCGAAAACCAAACATTGCACCCATTATTGCTATTACTTGCCAAGATAAAACTAATTATTGGCAATTTGCGGTATCTGATAACGGAATTGGTATAGCTAAGGACTTTTTGGAAAAAATATTTTTAATTTTTCAAAGACTTCATACCAAAACCGAGTACGACGGCTCGGGTATAGGTTTAGCTATCTGCAAAAAAATTGTGCAGCAACACGGTGGCGACATTTGGGCAGAATCGGAGTTAGGCGTAGGTGCTACTTTTTATTTTACGCTGCCAAAATAAATTACAACAACTGCATTAACTCGCTCATACAACTTATTTCGTAGGTGGCTTGTGTTAATATGGTTTGTTTCCGCTGATTAAGCCAAACACAATCCATACCCATATTTATGGCTCCAATAATATCTGTGTGCTGACTATCACCAATCATCAACGAGTGCTCTGCTTGGGCACCAGCCTTTGCCAATGCTGTTTGAAACGAAATTGCGTGTGGTTTAAAGTATCCACTGCTATAGGTGCCAATTATCTCGCAAAAATAATGCCTTATGCCGCCCATTTTTCGCTCAACGCTTAACGGGTCTATGCCATTGGTAAAAACATGTAAGGCGTATTTGGGTTGCAAATAACTCAACACTTCGTGAATATAAGGCAAATAAATTTGCTTTATTTCTTGCAACACTCTGTAATCGCTCGACAAATTGGCTGCCATTTTGTTATTGCTTATGCCAAACTTAGCCAACAATAACTCAAATCGGGTTTTTAATAACTCTTCGATAGTGATATTTTTGTGCTCAAACTCTTCCCATAAATGATAATTTATTTCATGAAAAGCCAACACCAAATCTTCGGCGTTTGCTATGCCATATTGCGCCATATTGTACCTGTCGTATAGCTCGGCAATGCTTTCGGCTGCACTTCTATGCCCGTCCCAAAGGGTGTGGTCAAGGTCAAAAAAAAGATGCTTGTATTTCATGGTAAAATAAGGTTAGTTAGTTGTTATTAATAGCAGCGTGTTAAGTTTCTTTATTGCGTACAAAACCCGCAAAAATTGTCATAGTATACAGCAAATTACCCAAAAAATAATTAATAATCAATAATCGATAATCAATAATTGCATTCTTATTCATGATGATAAGGTTCGTTGTTTAAGATAGTAAATGCCCTATACAATTGTTCAACAAAAACAAGCCTAACAAGTTGGTGCGAAAAGGTCATTTTTGATAAAGATATTTTGCTATTGGCACGTTCATACACTTCATCGCTAAAACCATAAGCTCCGCCACATACAAATTTAATGTTTTTTAAGGTTCGATTAAATAATTGTTGCAGATGTTGGGCAAACTCTAAGGAGCTAAATTGTTTTCCTCGCTCGTCGAGCAGCACAACCCAATCGGTGGGGGCAAACTGTTTTAACAGCAGTTTGCCCTCGCGTTGTTTTATCTCATCGGTACTAAGGTTAGCCGCATTTTTTAAATCGGGGATAATGGTTATCTCAAACAAACCGTATTTTTGCAACCTTTTTTCGTACATCGCAATGCCCTCGGCAATATAAGCGGCATCGGTTTTGGCAATAAGCAAAAGTGTAATTTTCAAGGGCTTATTTTTTAGTGCAAAGATAGCAAAAATTATGCTTAACTACACAAAAAAAGCACCAACAACAATGTATTTATTGCTGTTGGTGCTTTTGTAGCTATTTGGCGTATGGCTACAAGGGCTAAATAGCAAACTATTAACCCAAAGTATTTTAATATTTCATGAACTTAGCCGTACCTAATTCGTTTTGTTGTTCGTCAAATGCCCTAATAACATACATGCCAGTGGGTAAGTTGGCAACATTTATACCTTGTGTAGATAGTGTTTGTGTGGCAACAGCCCGCCCCGAAAAATCGTAGATGGTACTGTATGCTTTGGTGACAACACCATCTAACCTAACAAAAAGTTGGTCGGTGGCAGGGTTGGGGTAAATATTTAGTTGATGATGAGCTACCGCAGGCACACTTGGCGAACCAAGGGCTATGTTGATGCCTTGGGGTAAAGCTGCTCCTAAAACGGGGCGCATCATCAAAGCACCATCAAACAACGAGTAATACCAAGTGCCGCTGGTGTTGTAAAACAGGTTTTGGTTGATGCCACCGGGCGTGTTGTGGTCGTAGCCCATGGTTAAAATGGTGTTGCTTGTTTGTTCGTAGCCAACATAAAAAGTGTCGCTTATGGCTACTGCTTGAGGCAGCACATACGTCCAAAAACCGTTGGTTTGGTTGTAAAAATGTGGGTTGTCTAAGGCATCAGATTGGTACAAAACTTCCGAGGTATTGGTGTTTTCGTTCACTTTTTTCCAAACGGTAAGTTTAAAATCGTAGTTTTCTATGCTTCCATTCATGTTCACAAAGTTAATTTGAATGGCACGCAAAGTGTCGGGTTGTACACTAATAAACCTATAGGCTAATTTTGCACCTGTGCCATTTAAGCCATAAGCTTTTTCGGCGGTGCCATCGTCGTAGGCATAATAGTTAAAAAACTTTTGGTAACGATATACGGTGTCGTTGTTGCTGTTTTCGTCGGTAGCAATAGGTGCGCCAATTTCCCATTTGTTTTCGAGCACAATGCTGTCTCGGTTGTCAAAAAGGCTTATGTTATCATTTATTGAGTCGGTTATTTCCTCGTCAATAAATACGGTACTTGATGTTTGGCTACTTAAAAGCGGAATATTACCAAATACATCGGCAGTACCTGCATCGTATTCGTAAATTATTGCTTTGCTGCACACATCGGTAATGGTGTGTTTTAGTGTGCGGTTTTGTTCGCTTTCCGACAAATTTCGCATCGTAACGGGCATATTTGCTTTTTCTGTTAAGGTAGCAGCTACATTATTTTTGAAGTGCGACCACGGCATAGCCTGATAGGTTTTAACCATCGAGCCCGGAATATTTGGGAAAGCCACATCTTGGCGGGTAGCATTGCGGCTAATGGTATCTAACACCACATAATCTATGTGCCAATGGTCGTTTGCCCCCGAAATAGTTGCTTTGTTACGGAAACGAAACTGTAAGCCTTCGTATAAAAAATTGGGGTTGGTAATTTCGCGTTCTATGTATGTAAAGGTAGGGTTGTCACTTTTTTGGTTGGGTCCTGGCACGCGCCACTCGTTGTGCCATTCGCCATCTAAGCCCAACAGTTCAAGTATTAGGCTGTCTTGGGTATTCGGGAAATCGCCCCAGCCTTGTGGTTCGTAAAAAAAGCTAAGGTATAGCACATCGCCCACCTCGATACCTGCTTGTTCAAGGCAGGCGGGGCGCGAGGTAAGCACATCGGCGCTGCCTTCTATTAAGCCAGTGCCTATGTCAATGGGTTCGTAGGGTTGTCCGTATTGATTAAAACCATCGAGGGTAGCCACGCCTACTGTGTAGGGGTTAGTTGCCATGTCGTTGTTGATATAGGCATAATTATCTGCCCATTTTTTGGCATCGGGTTCAAGGTACGAGGTCGAAAAATCGTCGACAAAAGGCAAGCTAATGGTAGGCTCGTTTTCTATCTCGAACATATAAAAGGTGCGCAAATTACACGCATCGTTGGTAGTGGCTTCTATGAAATATTGCCCAGCTGCTAATGGTGCCGAAGCTACTGGCACAAAGGGGCTGCTACCTGTACCTGCTACCTGACTGACGGTGTTGGTGGCAGCGTTAAATTGGTATAGGCGCAATTGGGCAGCAATTGGGGCAACGGTGGCGCGTCTTACATGTCCTGCTTCGGCGCAGTATGCTTTTTCTTCGTACCAAGTGCCATTGGGCATAAGTTCTTCGGTTTGTTGGTCGGCTAACACAAAATTTTGTGTAAAGGTAACACTACTTGCGGCATCAAACACACTTATGTAATAAGCTGCGGCAGGCATGTTATCAAAAGTGTAACTGTTGTTGTTTATTTGCTCCAACGTGACTGTAGTAAATAGCCCATTAAGGGGGTTGCGGTATTTAAGGCTAAAATTAAAAGGACCCACGCCATTGTCGAGCGTAACGGTAAAACTACCTGCTACTTCTTGTGGGCTGCCACCTACAATGCTACACGAGGGCAATGTATTAGCCGTAGCAACAATGTTAGGTTGTTGGTTACAGGTATACGAAAAATCTTGCTGAAACCCTTTTGCATTTGGTGCAGATATTAGGTAGGCAGGATTATATTTTAGCGGTAAAAGCATTTCTTGTGCCACAGCATTATGGGCAGATAAAAATAAAAACGCTATGCTAATAGCAAAAAGTATATTTTTCATTTTATTGTTTTAGTATTTTACTTTATAGTAATTTATTATGTTTTGCAAAACGCTCAGCAATTCGGGTAGTTGTACAAGATAATAACGTTGGGTATCTATAGATGCTTTTTTTTCGTTTAGTTCTACTACTAACCACTCAAAACCTGCAGTGCCGTACTTCAGACTTTTGTGAAGTTGTGCAGGATTGAAAAAAAATTGGATAGGATTTGGTTGCCATAAAGGTATCTATTTTATTGCACAAGCAGTACTTCAAGCATCTGTTTTAGGCAAGACGCTCGAAATACTGCCAATGGTTGCAAGCTAACGAAAAAAAGTGTTTTTTATTGCCAATGGTTGCACAATTATAAATTAAGCATAAAATGGCAGCTTTTGACACATGGCTTTGAAAAGTGATTTATTGGGTGTTTGCGCAAACAGTGCTAAGGGGGTGCCACCTACTTGTCGGGTTAGGGAGTGCCAAACATCACCCCCAAAAAAGACATTTACCGCGTCAAGCGGGACGGGTGCAGGTGGTATTGAATGATTGCTATAAGTGTTTTTTACTACTTTGGGGGCTTTCACAAATTTACAATTTACCACTTATAATTTACAAATTACCTAAGCCCACCCCTGCCCCTCCACGGAGGGGAATTTATGCACAATTTACCATTTACACATTACCACTTACAATTTACATTAATCAACAGGTGCTTCTTTGGCAACGGGTTTATTTTTTAGTTCAATAGGCACCGAGTCTTCGCGGCTTACGGGTGCAGGTGCTACGGGTACTTCGGGTGCTTTTAGGGCAGGGTTTTCTTTAATCCAAATATCAATGGGTTGTCCTATTGATATTTGCGTATCGCCCTCGGCGGGGTTAGGTACTTGTTTATATATAATGGCGCTACCTGCATCGGTAATACCGGGGTCTTTGATAACTGCCCCAACATTTAGTTGATAGCCCAAAATGGTGATACGTGCTTGTGCATAAGTTAAGCCAATAACGGTTGGTACATCTACCATAGTGTTACCCACGCCATTACCCAATACTACATCAATGGCAGTGCCTTTGGGTACTTTGGTGCCAGGTTCAACGGTTACGCCGCGTAGTTTTACGTCCAAAACGGCATTTTTGGCAGGGTCGGGTACATATTTTTTCTCGCCCAGTATCAATCCGGCACTTTCGAGTTGTATAAGGGCGTTTTCGAGCGAGTTGTATACAATATTAGGTATGGCTACCAAAGGTGCGGTGCGGGCATTTACGGTTAAGTAAATACGTCGTCCTTCTTTAACTTTGGCTCCGGGTTTCGGAAACTGTTCCATGATGGCATCGGGCAGCATATCGCGGGTAAAGCTCGAGTCGGCAACTACATAGTCAAGGTTTTTGCTATTCAATAGTTTTTCTACGTTTTGCATGGTCAAACCGCGCAAATCGGGCACGGTAATGCTTTCGCCATGATGTGTATAGGCACTTAGCGACATGGTGACAAACCAAATCAAAAACAACGACAAAAAGAACATGCTAACAAGGTTAACCCAAAAGTAGCGTGTTTTGGTGTATTGCCCAAACGGGCGTTGAAAAAAAGAGGTAGACATATTTAGTCGGTGGTTTTTTTTATGTATTTGGACGAATGTTTTCAGCAACAAAGTGCTTTACACAGTTTATATTTTAGCAGGATAAATTGTTTGGGTTAATTTGGGCAGAAAATGCTAAACTTTGTGCTGTTTTGTACCTAACTCACGCTACGCAGAGTGGATGACGTAATTAAGTAGCATGGGATTTTGAAGATAATTTGTGGTTACTTTGCTACTACTTACCACCCATTAAAAGTTTGTTACTTTTTTGCTTGATCAAAAAAGTAACCAAAAAAATCAAGGCTGTATAGTAATTGGCTAAAATAGGCAACATTACGCTGAAAAAAATAAACTCGACACGCCAAACGCTTTGATTGTCGGCTTTATTTCAAAGTTCGGTGTGGCGTGTCTCAAACAGTATTTTTTTTTAACCGCTTCATTTTTGCCTATTTCTTAACGCCAATTCCTATAATGCCGGTCACTAAGAAACGAGCTACATAACTGTGTATAAAAATGCAAGATACTCAATTATTGAAATGGGCTGCGTAACATGATTACCTAATTGTAAAATGCACGGCTATTTTCAAAGTGTTAACTTTTAGGTATTACAAATTATTTTTTTTCACCAAAAGCTACTTTGGGGTAACGTAATGTATCGGCACTTAAAAAATTAAATTGCCAATTGGGGTATTTTTCGTGTATTTGTTGGGTAAAAGCGGGTTTGTATCGCAGTACTACATACAATTGTTGGGTATTTTGTAGCAACGAATCTTGTTTGGCTGCATCATAAAATGGTATGTTTATTTGGGTCAGATAATCGGGTATATCGTGTGGTTCGGCATCTATCAACAACACAGGTACAGGGTTTATTTTTCGATGATTACTCAACAAACGTAGCTCTTTTAGTGGCTCGTAATAGTGTTGGTAATACTGCACGTTTAAATCTTGGCTTCGACCATTGTGCAACAAATCGTGTTGTAGATGTTGCTTTACAGCCACCCAACACATAGCCCATGCTGCTATACAATACAAGCCAATAGCTACATAATTGAGCGATAAATGCTGCCTAAAAATAGGTATTTGCTTTAATAAATACCCTATTGCTAATGCCAACGTAGCACTATAAAACGGAGTTAATGGTACAAAAACGCGCCATGGTGCTGCTTTGTTAAGTAGGGCATCTATTACAAAAGGCACAACAAATAAGTATGCTGTTAGCCAGATGTAAGGGATAGTTTGGCGATGTAAAGTATTATTTGACGTAGATAATTGGTTGTTTTTTGACTTTATTTGCCTAAAAAATACCAAAATTGCCATTAACCAAAGTAGGTATAAACCGTATCGCCACGAGGCAAAGTGTAATAACGAGTAAGCTAATGCGTCAAGTGAGTGCCAATTGTATGCCATATTGCCACCTACGGCATATTTGTTGCCAAACATAGCGGCAAGCATAGGTGTGTAAAAAGCAAACCCTAAAATAGTGCCAATTACCAAGCATAACAACAAAAACAAGGCATTTTTAAACACATTTGAGGGTATTATTAAACCCGTATTTTGCCCCAAACGTACAAAAATATTGTTTGTAAACGCTAAATTGGCTCTTTTTTGTGTGTAATATAAATAAAATTGGGTACAAACAAGCTGCAAAAAAATAAACCCCAACCAAGCTATTATTAGGTACAAATTGGTAGGTAGTGTATAAATGCACAAAGATACACAAAAAAGCAAAGCAATAGCATTTTTCCACCTCAATTGTTCACTAAAACGGTAGCCGTGATACAAAATAGCGGCATTAAACAAGGCAGATAAGCCGTATCCGCGTACTTCCCAGAAAAAATTGCAGTAAGGCATGGTGCTTAACAATATAACAATTGCCAATGCTGCCGTATTTTTGTTGCTTACTGCCCGTACAAACAAATAAAGATATAGGGCCGTTAACAAAGCATAAAACACCATTAAACACCGTAATTTGTAAGGTGTTTGCATCAACTGTTTTAAGGTGTTGATGCCCAATAAGCGCAGGTACAAATTATCTACCAAATTTAAAAAAACGTGGTTGTTGGGGGCATGATAATCGGTGAGGGTGGTGTGTAGTGGTACAAAAGTAAATGCTTTTAGGGTATATATTTCATCGTTCCAAAAATCTACATTTACAAAACTATACACCAACCAACCAAATAAAACAGTAGCAAACAACAACAATAAAACATGAGGTTTGGGCATGGTTGTAAAGTATAAGAGGGTAGATAATTAAAAAACTATTCAAGCTCTAATTTGCCCAACCAAATCATAGATTCTATATCTTCGAGGGCATCGGGTAAAAACCGAGCAATAAGGTCGCGTACTTTTTGCAAATCGCTTTCGTTAGCAAAACCTAACATTCGGGTGGCATCGGCAAGGTCTTGCACTCGGCTTGCCATTATTTTCATCAACACTAAATAAGGCATTGGCATCACATTAATGCCATTTTGAATGTTGGGTTGCTGCATTGCCTCTTTTATATAATCATTGTTCGAGCTTAAAACATCTAAAATTTCGCCATTAACCGATTGATACGACTTGCCACCTACCGAAAGTAACCCTATTAAACGATACCCGCAAGCAATTAAATGTTCTTCGACAGTTTCTTGTTTATCCGATAAAATAACAATATCGGCATCTTGTGTAAACCGTATAGGCATATAATAACCCACTGCCAAACCATCTATTAGTAAATAAGGTAAATTAGCAAGTGCTTGTTGTAAAACAGGCGAAATAACTGGTTGTTGCATATTTAACAAATTTAATAAACTTCCGCTGCCTTTTTGTACATTTTTCATAGACATGCGCAACAGCAAACGGCGGGCATTGGTTTTTTCGGTAATCATGGTACAATAAATTTAGTTTCGATGACGATTTGCCTCCACTAACAACTCCCGACAAGTATCTTTAACAACACCTATTTCGCTTTTTTCTCTATGCCATACCGCAAAATTTGGTCGATAAATTGGTAGGGGGTGTAGTTGTTTAAAGCACATTGATGAAAGATGCAGGTAGCAGGGGTCATGCCGGGCAGCGAGTTAACCTCAATAATGTAGGTATCTATCTCGCCCGATTCGTAGATTTTCACAAAGGCATCAATACGGGCATAGCCTTCTATGTTCAAAATTTGGGCAACGCGCAGCAGTTCGGCACGCACACTATGCGATACTGTTTGTTGTTTTTGTGCATCGGGGTTGTATCGGGCGGGTGTTAGGTTTTGCCCTTCGCCTGCCAAAAATTTCTCTTCGAGCGATAAAACTTCGCCACTTGCCAATGTTTCCGAGGGTTCAAACACTTCGTAGCGCACCGTACCATCGGGTTGATGATGGGTAAGTAAACCACCTGTCACCTCCAAAAAATGCGCAGCATCGCCTTTGTGTATCAATTCTTCTATCAAAAAAAACTCTTTTTGCGGAAACTCTTCTTTGGGTTTTAATCCTAATTCGCGAACAGCATCTTCAAGGCTATGCGGGTCGGCATCTGTTCTAAAAATAAGGTTCATGTAGGCTAATAATTCGCCCCAATCGTCAATTTTTTTAACCGCCGAGCTACAACCATCGTCCGACGGCTTGGCAATTAGTGGGTAGGTAAATTGCTGCTCGATGCGCTCAACTAATTGCCGCTGATTGGCTTGCCACGAGCGTTTGTACACCAGCATTTGTTTGGCTACTTTTACGCCATGTTGGGCTAATGTTTGGTTGGTGGCAAATTTATCAATGGTTATTTGCGAGGTATTGGCACTCGAACCATTATATGGAATATCAAACAAATCGAAATGTTCTTGTAAATTTCCGTCCTCGCCCGGGCGACCATGCAGGGCAATAAATGCCACATCAACCCGCTCTTTTAAGGTCTGAAAATTTAATTCACGCGGGGCTAATACCACATCGGGCGAGCAATATTTTGCCATTACATCGGCAAATTCGCCCCTAATTTGCTCAATAACGGGGTGTGTCGAAAAATGTTCGATTTTCTCTTTTATGTCATCGGCATTATCTTTCAACAAAATATTAATGGGTATTTCGTAAAAATGATAATGTTGGTCGTTGCCAGTTAAAAACACAGGTATGGGCGCGTATTGCTCCGACGAAGCTAATTTTTCGTAGATATTGCGCCCGCTTTCTACCGAAATATGCCGCTCGGTAGAGTAGCCGCCTAACACCACGCCCACTCGTTTTTTGTGGTCGGTTTGTAGGTGTAATTGTTCAATTTGGGCATCTAGGTGTGCCAATAAGGTGGCTAAATGGTGGCTGTTGGTGGTAGTTTGGTAGCGCTCTTTGATAGAAGAACGGATAATGTAGGTTAAAAATTGCGACGGATTAAGTCCAATTTCGGCGGCTTGATGAAAGAAAAACGACGAGGGCAACATACCCGATGTGGTGTTGGGGTCGTTTAAAAATATCGTTCCTGTTTCGTCAATAAAACCATCAATACGGGCGTATGTATGAAACTTAAAATAATCGAACAATCGTTGACACTCTTTTCTAATGCCGTTTATTTGCTCGATGGGCAAGTCGATAGGGGTAATTTTACTCGACAAACCTGCCAGATATTTCGAGCGATAATCGAACAGCTCTTTACCTTTGCGTATTTCGGTGGGCGGCAGGGCTACGGCTTTGCCTTGCTCGTTGCGCAACACAATACACGAAAACTCTTTGCCACTCAAAAATCCCTCAATAACTACTTCGTGTTCGTTATCGGTGGCTTGGAGTAGGAGAGGAGCCGTGTTTTGCTCAAAATAAGTGTTTAGGTACTGCAATAATTGCTCGGGGTGATAAATAACTTGCGTTTTTTGTTGATGCTGCACCAAAACGGGCAAGCCCAAACCACTTCTAATATCCACCAAATCGCGTAGCCATTGTATGCGGTGTTCGGTGTTTAGGTTAGTCCAAAATTGAGCAGTAATTTCTTGCACAAAAAAAGCGTGATTTACGGCTTGGGTAAACTTGTCAAAATCATCATCAGCCAAAATACGAGCCCCAATTGATGAGCCTTGATTGGCAGGCTTTATAACCATCGGCAAACCAACAGTATCTTTTAGATAGGCAAATAATTGTTGATTAAGTTGCGGTGTGTCGCGCAGCCAATTGTGCCTATTAACCAATATAAACAACGGAACATTAAATTGTGCTGCCTTCATTAGTTTGCGCTGCACACCCTTATCCATGCCAAACGCCGACGGAAAAATGCCCGATGCCGTATATGGAATATCCATGTATTGCAACAAGCCTTGAATGGTTCCGTCTTCGCCATAAGCACCATGTAGGGCAAGAAAAGCAAAATCGATGTGTTGCTTTAGTTGATGTGGATGTAGCAGGGTGCCAATGCTGCGGGCAAGCTCGTCTTGTTGGGCAGGCGTTAATGCCCCCAACGACTCGGCGTAGATTTGAAACTGATGGGCAGATGTGGGCAGGGAAGCAACGGGCGGGTAAAAGTCGCGGATGCTACCTTTGTAAATATATTGCCAATCTAAAAGGATAAAATTACCAAAGCTGTCCACAAAAATAGGTACAGCCCTAAAAAGTGTTTTATCAAGGTTATCGTAGACGGTGCGTCCACCGGCAAAGGATATCTCGCGCTCGCGCGACCTGCCGCCAAAGAAAATGCCTATGCGTGTCATCATGGTGCAAAGATACGGCAATTTTGGTAAATCAAGGTAATTATTAGGGCAAAACAAATGTACCTGTTAATACAAGTTTACTAATACCAAACGCACCCCAAAACACACCAAACAAGCATCTTGCCAATTTATGCCCATAAAAATAAGCAAAACGTCAAATGCTACAAACAAAGCGCGTATCTTTGTAATGCGTTTCAACGGTCTTTCTAAAATTAATAACCCAAAACAGCTGTAAATATGTTCAATCACGTACAATCGTTCATTATTCACTATGTCTTATGCCCCGTCGGGACAAGAAAAATATTTCCCAGCCTATCTTTCATTTTACTGCTTTTTCATTTTTTGTTTTTGAACAATTATTGCCAAGCACAAACTACCTTTGGTGCTCAACAAATTATTAACAATAATGCCGATAATGCAAAAGCCGTTTATGCCGCCGACTTAGATGGCGATGGCGATAACGATGCTCTTTTTGCTTCGCGTGGCGACAATACCATAGCTTGGCACACAAATAATGGCATAGGTAATTTTGGTGCCAAGCAAATTATTAGTACAAATGCCAATGGAGCTTCGGCTGTTTATGCCACCGATTTAGATGGTGATGGCGATAACGATGTGCTATCGGCATCTGCCAATGATAACAAAATAGCTTATTACCTAAACAACGGAAGTGGTAGCTTTGGCACCGAGCAAATTATTAGCAACAATGCCGCAGGCGCTGCATCGGTGTATGCCACCGACTTAGACAACGATGGCGATAACGATGTGGTATCGGCTTCGGCTACCGACAGCAAAATAGCTTGGTACGAAAACAATGGCAGTGGCAGCTTTAGTGCCGAGCAAATTCTTAGTACTAATGCTTTTTCTACAACATCGGTGTATGCCACCGATTTAGATGGCGATGGCGATAAAGATATAGTAGCCACAGCCCCAGGTGTAGATAAAATAGTGTGGTACGAGAACAATGGCAGTGGTAATTTTGCCGCCGAGCAAGTAATTAGCGCAACGGCTATTAGTCCAAGCTCGGTGTATGCCACCGATTTGGACGGCGATGGCGATAATGATGTGCTTTGGGCTTCGTACTCGGATAACAAAATAGCTTGGTACCGCAACAACGGCAGCGGTACTTTTAGCACCCAACAAATTATTACAACTGGGGTAAGTGGAGCTATCTCAACGTATGCTATTGATTTAGACAACGATGGCGATAATGATGTATTAGCTGCTGCACAAATTGTAGATAAAATAACTTGGTACGAAAACAACGGAAGTGGTAGCTTTGGTGCCGAACAATTGATTACAACCGCTGCCTTTTATGCCACCTCGGTTTTTGCTGCCGATATAGATGGCGATGGTGATAACGATGTGTTGTCATCATCCGAGTTTGATAATGAAGTGGCTTGGTACCGAAACTTACTAGCTTTGCATATTACAGCTAGTGCCAACACCCAGCCTTGTATTGGGGCAAGTAATGGCTCTATCCTTATACAATCAAGTGGCTTGATAAATGCACCTTATAGCTATCAATGGACATTAAACGGTAGCTTTAATACAGGCAATGGTAACGGTATTACTACCGACAACTTTACCATTGATAACCTACTTGCGGGTACTTACCAAATTACGGTTACTAATGCCAATGGCAGCACAGCTACGGCTACAGCAAGCCTTAACCCAGTTTTAGGCAGCTTTTTCGAGATTATTGATGTTGCTACTACCAACACTAGTAATAACTTACCAAACGGAGCCATACAAGTAAGTGTTGATGGGGGAATTGCCCCGTACACCTTTGTATGGAGTGGCGCAAATAGCGGCACTATTACGGTTAATACGCCAACTTACAACATACCTAACTTAGCCGCAGGCAACTATAATGTAACTATTACCGACGGAAACGGCTATAGCGTAACACATGCGGTTAGCTTGCTCGACGAAACCTTGCCGCAAAACACCTGCAACACCCCCTTAGATATCGTTATCCTTAACGATGTATCTACTTCGGTAGATGAGGTAGAATATACACAATCTAAACAGTTCTTCGTCAATCTTATTAATGCGCTTAACATTGGTAATGGGGCTACCCAAAGCCGAGCAGCCGTTATCGAATGGTCGGATTACGGACAACAGCAAATACGCATACCAATAACGGGTAATGTGCCAACACTGCAAGCTTATAGCAATTATACGCGTGCTTTTGAAGGGGGTACTAACCCAAACGATGCCTTAAATTATGGTCATACCTACTTAGAAGGCGTAGCCCGACCTATCGCTACCAAAGTGCTTATCTTATCAACCGATGCCACACCCGACCAAATTAGTGGCTCGTTGATTGCCGTAGCCGAAAGCTACAAAGCACAAGGTTATGTTATCATAAGCATTGCCTTTGACGATGCATATAGCAATCCTATTACCCGAGACATCCTTACGCAGGTAGCATCTGTTCCGTTGTTAGCACCCGGCGCCGATGCCTACATAGAACTAAGCAACAATTTAGCCAACAACATCGCCAACCTATATGTTTGTCCCGCCGACCCAGGCAGTAGCAACAACTACTACTTTAACCGCGATGGTGCTTTAGATATTGTTAGCTACACCCTAAACGGCACTTGTCCAAATCCACAAAGTGTTACCCTTACTTGTACCGTAACAGCCGACCAGCAATTGTCGTTGCCTGCCGGTACGCCTATCACTTTTTATTACAACAACCCTGCTATGTTTAGCGCCACCCCTATTGTTACTACTTACATATCGTGTGCCGTAGCCGCAGGTACAAGTAGCACATTTAGCGTTACTTTGCCCGTAACTACTGCCGCTAATATTTGGGGTGTTTTAAACGACAACGGCACACAATCGCCCCCAATTAGTTTTCCTATCACAAACATCACCGAAACGCTATACAACAACAATATTGACAACATAACGGTATGTGCCGCCGCCGCAGCTACTTTATCTGCCCTAAAATACACAACTACACCTACCCCTATTTGCGGCAATTTGGTGAGCTATACCATAGATGTGTGCAACATTAGCAATGTAAATGCCACTAACGTAAGCGTTACCGACCAAGCACCCAATGGCGCTGTATTGGTAAGCAGCAGCGCTAACCTAAACAATTGTGCTTCGGGCAATACCACCTATAACATACCTGCAAACTGTTGTGTATCTATCACTTTATGGTATAATGTGGCAGGTGTTGATGATAATTTATACAACAACCAAGGCGTTTTGCTATCGGGTGCAGCTAATCAAACGTACATTAACTACGACGGTAGTGCATCATCTGCCGAAGATGTGCTAATTGACGGCACTATTGATTGCCCCTCTAATGTGGTTACGTTTACTAAAACGCCTAATGCCACCAACCTTTGCGAGCAAAGCTTTGTGAGCTATACCTTTACCATAAACAACCAAACCAATACCAATCTTCAAAACCTAAACTTTAACGATGTATTGCCTACTAACATAATTTGGGCAGCCGAACCTTATCTGTTAAATAATTTAAGCATTGCCCAAACCAACATTACTAACAGCAACATAGCCAACTTTACCATTGCCCAAATACCTGCTAATACTACGGCTACTTTTGTGTTAGATGCCTATCTGGGCGATTGGACAAACAATGCTACCTTGCCAAACACCGCCACACTAAGCAATATGCCTAGTTTTGTAAATGGCAACGGCAGCAACTTAGTGGCAACGGCACAAACTGTAAACGTAAGTATCTTGCCTGTTGTAGATGCCGTTAATTTTGCAAGCATCACCGCCTGCCAAAGTGCAAATTTATCGGCTGTTATTGCAGGTGGCAACAGCCCTTTGTGGCAAACATCGGGTAGCGGTATCATCGCCAACCCTAATAGCACTAATACCACTTATACGCCAAGCAGCGCCGATGTAGCACAGGGTTATGTAATATTTAGTATCGCCGCCCAAAATGCTTGTGGGCAAGATATTGATACGGTAAGGGTAAATATCGCCCCACCACCTATTTGCAACGACAACAATTGCGCAACCCTCGACAGCTTAAACGCCAATACCTGTACTTGTATGTACATTGCCATTCCGCCACCATCGTGTAACGACAATAATTGCACCACCACCGACACCTACAACGCCACCACTTGCCAATGCGAACACACTCCCATCAACCCACCAGTTTGCAACGACAATAATTGTGGCACCACCGACACCTACACCACCACCACTTGCACCTGCCAATATACACCTATTACCCCACCTAATTGCGATGATGGTTTATGTAGCACCACCGACACCTACAACACTGCCACTTGTACCTGCGAACATACACCCATTGCACCGCCTAATTGCGACGACAATAATTGCGGCACCACCGACAGTTACAACACCGCCACTTGTGCCTGCGAACACGTACCTATACCGCCGCTTAACTGCGATGATAGCTTATGTGGCACTGTTGATACGTACAATACTGCCACTTGCCAATGCGAATACACACCCATACCACCACCCAATTGCAACGACAACGATTGCAATACCGCCGACGTGTATAACTTTGCCACTTGCCATGCGAGTACGTACCAATAACCGCCCTAACGGCTTGCGATGATGGTTTATGTAGCACCGCCGACAGCTATAATGCCCTAACTTGTGCCTGCGAACACACCCCTATTACACCGCCCAACTGCGACGATAACGATTGCGGCACTGCCGATGTGTACAATACATCTACTTGCCCTGCGAATACACCCCAATTGCACCGCCTTGCGATGATAACGATTGCGGCACCACCGATGGTTACAATGCCGTAATCTGTCAATGCGAACACCTACCCATTACCGCCACCCAATTGCGATGATAACGATTGCAACACTACCGATAGTTACAACGCCGTAACCTGCGCCTGCGAATACCACCCATTGCACCGCCTAATTGCGATGATAACGATTGCGGCACTACTGATGCCTATAACACCGCTACCTGCCCATGCGAGCATACACCCATACCGCCACCTAATTGCGACGACAACGATTGTGGCACTACCGACAGTTACAACACCATAACTTGCACCTGCGAACACGTACCCATTACCACACCAAATTGCGATGACAACGATTGCACCACCACCGACAGCTATAACACCGCCACTTGCACCTGCGAATACATAGCTATACCGCCGCTAAACTGCGACGACAACAATTGTGGCACTACCGATACCTACAACACCGCAACCTGCACCTGCGAACACACACCCATTGCCCCACCAAATTGCGATGACAACGATTGCACCACCACCGACAGTTACAACACCGCCACTTGCACCTGCGAACACCTACCCATTACCCCACCCAATTGCGATGATAACGATTGCACCACCACCGACAGCTACAACACCGCAACCTGCACCTGCGAGCATACCCCCATTACACCACCAATTTGCGATGATGGTTTATGTGGTACTACCGACACCTATAACACCACCACTTGCCAATGCGAATACACACCCATACCGCCACCCGATTGCAACGACAACGATTGTAACACCGCCGACGTGTATAACTTTGCTACTTGCACCTGCGAGTATAACCCAATAAGCCCAACGGCTTGCGATGATGGCTTATGCAGCACCTCCGACAGTTACAATACCGTAACTTGTGCCTGCGAACACCTACCCATACCGCCACTAAATTGTGATGACAACGATTGTGGCACTATCGACAATTACAACACATCAACCTGCACCTGCGAGCATACCCCCATACCACCACCCGATTGCAACGACAACAATTGCGGCACCACCGACACCTACAACACCGCCATTTGCCAATGCGAATACATACCCATACCGCCGCCCGATTGCAACGACAACGATTGCACCACCACCGACAGTTACAACACCGCCAATTGTACTTGCGAACACATACCTATTACCCCACCCAATTGCGATGATGGTTTATGTAGCACCACCGACAGCTACAACACCGCCACATGCACCTGCGAGCATACCCCTATTACGCCGCCAATTTGCGATGATGGTTTATGTGGCACTACCGACACCTACAATACCACCACTTGCCAATGCGAATACACACCCATACCGCCACCCGATTGCAACGACAACGATTGTAACACCGCCGATGTGTATAACTTTGCTACTTGCACCTGCGAGCATAACCCAATAAG
Source organism: Sphingobacteriales bacterium (assembly GCA_016718845.1). GTDB lineage: Bacteria > Bacteroidota > Bacteroidia > Chitinophagales > UBA2359 > JAEUUX01. Next base: position 20,907 of record JADKCK010000027.1, on the reverse strand, counting down.
CCCAACGGCTTGCGACGATGGTTTATGTAGCACTGCCGACAGCTATAATACGGTAACTTGTACCTGCGAACACGTACCCATACCGCCACTAAATTGTGATGACAACGATTGTACCACTATCGACAATTACAACACATCGACCTGTACTTGTGAGTATATACCGATACCACCACCCGATTGCAATGACAATAATTGTGGAACCACCGACAGCTACAACACCGCAACCTGTACCTGCGAATACACACCCATACCACCATTAAATTGCGATGATAACGATTGCACCACCACCGACAGTTACAACACTGCCACTTGCACCTGCGAACACCTACCCATTACTCCGCCAAGCTGCGACGATGATTTATGTGGAACCACAGACACCTACAATACATTAACCTGCGAGTGTGAGTACACACCCATTGCCCCGCTAAATTGCAACGACAACGATTGCAGCACCACCGACAGTTACAACGAAACCAACTGCACCTGCGAGCATATACCCATTGCTCCACCTAATTGCAACGACAACGATTGTAGTACCACCGACAGCATAGACCCACTCACTTGCCTTTGTGTAAATACTACAATAGAGCCTAATTGCAACGATAACAACAATTTAACAATAGATGAGTACAACCCCCTAACCTGCGAGTGCAAACACACCCCTATCGAGCCCTTACTGCTTATACCCAACGCATTTAGCCCCAACAACGACGGCACAAACGATGTATTTAAACCTACGTACAACTACCCCATCACTAACTTTTACATGGCTATTTATAATCGTTGGGGAGAGAAAGTGTTTGAAACCGACAACATTGCCCAAAGCTGGGACGGAACCTATAAAGGTTACGCCTTAGAAATAGGTGTTTATGTGTATTACGCACAATACAGTTTCGTAGATAAACCGGCAACAACGGTTAAAGGCAATGTTAGCTTAATAAAGTAAAATACAACCACTATTGTTTATAAAATAACCGCTGTTGAGGATTATTACCTCAGCAGCGGTTATGTTTAATTACACCTAAACGTTTTTTGTGCCAATCCTTACGTTTGAACTAGGGCAAAAAATATTTTTCATGCCAATCCCTACGTTTAAACTAGGGCAAAAAAATGTTTTTTGTGCCAATCCTTACGTTCAGATTAGGGCAAAAAATGTTTTTTGTGCCAATCCTTACGTCCAAACTAGGGCAAAAAATGTTTTTTGTGGCAATTCTTACGTCCAAACTAGGGCAAAAATGTTTTTATACTAACCTTAGGTTAAAACCTATCCAATTGATGTGTTTGAATAAATAAACAAACCATTATTAAGCATGCTTAAAAATTAACAATGGTTTTGTATTATGACACAATTGGGCAAAAAATGTTTTTTACACCAATAAATAAGGTTTTAACCCTATTTTATTTATTTTTTATGCCAACCCTTGTTTAAAAAAATAGCAAAAAACACCCCATACATCAATAGGATAGGGTTTTAACCCTATCTTACGAATTAATAATAATTTTATTTTATGGCATAATGAGGCAAAAAATGTTTTTTATGCAATAGATAGGGTTTTAACCCTATTTTATCAATGTTTTATACCAATAGCCGTTTAAAAAATAGCAAAAAACACCCCATACATCAATAGGATAGGGTTTTAACCCTATCTTACGAATTAATAGTACCAATATCCATGTACAAATCAGGGCAAAAAATGTTTTTTATGACAACCAATAGGGTTTTAACCCTATTTTATCAATGTTTTATACCAATAGCCGTTTAACGAAATAGCAAAAAATACCCCAAACATCAATAGGATAGGGTTTTAACCCTATCTTACGAATTAATAATGGTTTTGTCCATGTTCGACAACCAATAGGGTTTTAACCCTATTTTATCAATGTTTTATACCAATAGCCGTTTAACGAAATAGCAAAAAACACCCCATACATCAATAGGATAGGGTGTTAACTATCTTACGAATTAATAGTCCCAATATCCATGTACAAATCAGGGCAAAAAATGCTTTGGCCAATCCTTACATATTAGGTAAAACGTTTTGTGGCAACCTTACTCCATTAGGAAAATTTTATATCAATAGATGGGTTAAAACCCTATCCTTTTTTAAATACAAACCGCTGTTAGGATTTAAAACCAACAGCGTTTTTACAGTAGCAAATAGGGCTTTAACCCTATCTTGTTAATATTTTAGGTGCTTTGTTGTTTAAAACTTAGTCCATTTAATAGTTTTTTCGCCTATTTGCAGCCAATAAATACCTGTTGGGTAACTGTTTACATCTATCTGCCAATTATTAGCGTTGGCTTGTGCCATTTTTGTTTGTGTATGTAGCAACCTACCCATTATGTCGTAAATTTGCAAAGTAACCAATTGGGCTTGGGTAGTTTGGTAATTTATTTGCAAAGTTGTTTGGGCTGGATTTGGATATACCAACACATTTTGTGCATCGGCATTAAGCCTGTGTAGTACAATAGTGCCTAATTTATGGGCAGTTCCGTCGTAGTCTGTCTCCTCTAAACGATAATAACTAAGTGCTGCTTTGCTGTTGTGCAAATACTGATAGTGTTTGGTAGTATTGCTGTTGCCGCTTGCTTTTGTGGTGTTGATAGGCACAAAATGTTCGCCATTGCTTGAGTAATAAAGGGTGTAATAGTTAGCATTTATTTCGGTGGCACTTGCCCAATGTAATAAGTTACCTTGCTCTTTAACGGTTCCGCTAAAATCAATTAAACTAATGGGCAGCAGATTGTTGGTAGGGCAATTGGTTTTAAACTGTAGGCTTAATACGCCACTGGTGTCGGTGCAACCCGCATCGTTGGTCATTACCACAAAATAGTCGCCCTCGGCTTGCGGCACAAAATTGGCGGTATTGTTGGTAAGCAAAGTGTTGTTAAAAAACCATTGGTAATTGCTTGCCGTGCCTATGGGCAAAGAAAGGGTATCGCCTTGGCACAACTCGTAGCAGCCTGCCGGAAACAAATCTACGTTTGGCAAAGCATTTATGGTAATGGTGCTAACAGCCGATGTATCGCTTACACAACCCCAGTTATCAACGGCATATACGCCGTAATTGCCCGATGTGGTAATGTTAATAAGGCTATCTTCTACGCCATTTGTCCAAACAAAATGGTCAGCACTAGGCATATTGTTGCTTACCCAAAGTTGTACAGTTTCGCCTTGGCAAACATCGGTGGTATTGCCTGCTACAATCGGCACGCCAGATATCGAATGTAGTTGTACTACAGTATTGTCGGTAGCCGTACAGCCTGTTTGGGTATCTGTTACTGTAACGGTATAAGTGCCACTGCCATACACTTGTCTTTGGTAAGTAGTACTGTTATAAGGAGCCCAAGCATAGGTATAGTTTTCGTTTTGATTTACGTACAAAAATTGTGCGGTATTGCTTGCGCAAAAGTGTGCGGTATCGCTTGAAGGGTAAATGGTGGCATTTGGAGGCAATACTACGTTTATGTTTTGGGCAGATGTGGTATAATAACAACCATCTGCCAAAGTTACTTTTACTACATAGTTACCTGCGGCACTTACTACAATGCTACTATCTACGCTGCCCGTTGACCAAAGATACGCTACCCCCAAAGGTGCTGTTAAGGTTGTTGTTTCGCCGCTGCATAATAAGGTATCGGTGGCAACAATATTTTGTGGCTGTGGTTGTGGGTTTATGTTTATTGTTTGCGGATTAGCCGTTACAACACAACCTAAATTGGTAGTGGCACTAAGGTTAGCGGTATAGTTGGTTGCTGCATTGTATTGGTGGGCAGCATTTTGGGTAGATGAAGTTGCTCCATCGCCAAAAGACCAAACATAACTGATAAGGTTGGGGTTGCTGGGCGTAAAGTGCAATACATTATCTACACAAGCTCCGCCATCGACACTAAAATTAAGTGTTGGTAAGGGGGCAACTGTTATGGTTTGGTTGCTGCTAATGGTGCAGTTACCATCGGTAATGGTTAGTGTTACTACAAAACTACCTGCTGTGGTGTAGGTATGTGCTGCCGTTTGGCTACCCGATACGGTAGCCGAGCCATCGCCAAAGTCCCATGTCCAGTTACTAATGCTGGTAATAGGTAGGTAATACGACCTATCCATAAATTGCCATTCGTTGCCCAAACATGCCTCCAACACATCAAAACGGGCAGTAAGTGGTACGCTGTATGGCTCGTCGTGGGTTTTATAACACAAAGCACCTGTATTTGGATGCACAAACCAGCCTCTTAAACGCACCGTATAAAGGGCAATATCGTTGGGGTAAGTGTGGGTAGCGGTATTGCCTGTTAAGGTGTCTATTGCTCCATCGCCCCAAAAAACAATAAATTGGGTAAATTCATCAACCGATGTTTGGGTAAGTGTTACCGTTTGGCAATTGTCGCCGTCCGATGCTAAGGTAAAACTAACTTCGTGACCAGCAGTTGGAGGGCAGTTGGGGTCGGTTGGACCTCCTGTACCTGTGCCGCCGCCGCCGCTGGTATCTGGCACACAAAGGGCTTGTATAATGTTTGCAGCATCGGACAAAGTAACGCAATTGTTCGATACATCGGTAACGCTTACCTGATACGTAAAGTTACCTGCTACATCGGTTGCAGGGTGGGTGTAAAACGGACTATTGGTGTCGGCAATAGGCACACCGTTTAGCAACCATTCAAAAGCATAGTTTGTGCCATCAATAGCCATTAGGGGTATATCTAAGGCATCTTGGATACAAACAAGGTAACTTGATGATAAAATATCGGCAACAGGAGCCGTGTTTTCGACAACACTAATGGCATCGTAGCCCAAACAACCACTGCTGTTAATTACGCTTAGCGTATAAATACCTGCTGCATCAACAACAACAGTGGGTGCGTTAGATAAGGTACTACCTGTTTCGGTTTGCCAAATATACTGGCTTATATCGGCAACATTTGTAACCGATAGGGTAGCGGTATTATCACTACACAATACATTATTTTGGTTGATGAGGGGCTGCGGAACATCGGCAAAGTTTATGGTATAGTTAGCGGTTTGGCTACATGCTGTTACCGTTAATGTGGCATCGGGTGGCGTAGTTGTTGCCCATTGTATAACTATGTTGGCAGTACCTTGTCCGCCAATAATCTGTCCGGCTGTTGTGGGGCTAATGCTCCATTCATACAATAGGTTAGCTATATTAGGTGTTGCTGTATAGTTTGCTGTTAATGCAGGACAAACTACATTATCGCCCAAAATACTTAAACCGCCACTGTTAGTAAAACTGCTAACTGCCAAAGTAGTTGGGTTAGATAAGCAAGCAGGTTGGCTATTTGTTTGGCGCACAACCGACAAGCTGTAAGGCGGCAAGCCATTCCATACAACACTTACGGTGGCGCTATTTTGCCCTGCGGTAATGGTTCCGCCTGTGGCTGTCCATACAAAAGTAGTGTTGTTTTGTGTAGGCGATGCACTGTACAAATAAGTTTGGGTTGGGCAGATGATGGTCTGCCCTGTTATGGTAGGGCTTTGCGGAAACGCCAAAACGGTAGTACTTGCGTTGGCTGTTAGGTTACAAAAACTGTTTGGGTTGTTGGCAGTAGCATTTACTGTTGTGGTTCCTTCGGTTGTCCAATCTACTACAATGCTATTGCTGCCTTGCCCCGATACTATATTGCCCCCAACTACCGACCACGTAAATTCGCCGTTTTCGGTGGTGTTTAGGGTGCTTTGTGTGCCTTGGCAAACAATGTCTAAGGTATCTATGGCAAAGGCAGCCACAGGTGTAATGTTTAAATTAGCCGTACCGTTGCAACCCAATACTTGGTTTTGGTAAGATGCTGTAAGGGTAGCCTCCATATTAGTCCATCGGACAGTAATTTGGTGGCTATTGTTGCCTGCTATTATTTCGCCTGCTTGTGGTGGGTCTATTGTCCAGTTATACGTTGTGCCACCAAAGAAAGGGGCTGTATAGTTAAGCACCTCGTTTAGGCATACTAAGTGTTTGCCTGCAATAGTAGCTGTTTGGGTGATGATAGGCACGGCAACTACTGTTGGCAGATTGCAGTAAGCCTCGTCGCAAGCGGCTGTTAGGCTAATAGTACCTTCGGGGGTGTTACCCCACACCACGTTTATATCGGGGGTGTTTTGCCCGCTTATTATAGTGCCGCCTATTACTGCCCATTGATAGTTGGTACAGAGGGCATTGGTGTGGTATTGTGCCGTATCGTTGGCACAAAGGGTGCTGATACAAGTAATGTCGGGTGCAAGGGCAGGCTGCACTACTACCACAATGTTGGTGGTATCGGACAGTACCACTTCATTGCTATTTGCAGGGCGTGCGCTATATAGCGGCACAATGGGGTTATAGGGAGCAAGCGGCTCTGGTGTTCCGCCACCGGGCAATGTGCTGGGAATAATAATGGTTTTGCAGCATTGTGTTACGCCATTGTAGGTAGGGCAATATTGTATGGTATCGCCCAAGGCAAATGGTTGATAATTGGTGTCTAAGAGGTAATACTGTAAGTCACCAAACCAACCCAATCCAGTATATGCAACGTGGTAGGGATACACATAGCTATCATAATTACCTTCGGGATTATATGGAATAGAAAAGTTAGGGTCAAACATGATTAAATAGCCTCCATAAGCAGCGTTATAGATAGGAAATAAATTGTTGTTTTTCAGTCCACATAACGAATACACATCAAAATTAATACATTCGCCATTAGCTACTTGTTGTTGTAAGCCGCTAATAGTGTTGGCAGGTGTTACTTCGCTGGCTAAGTAGTTAACAGCTACAATGTATTCGTTAGTAGAGTTGTAAGCTGCATTATCAAGTGTTGAGTGTATGCTAACCATATTACTATCTACATCAAAAGTTAGGTAGCTTTGGGTGTAGTTAAGCGAATTATTATAACCCTGAATACCTCCAAATCCACCTTCGATGCCATATTGTGGGTATCCTGCATTTGCCTCGCAGGTAAAGGGGCTTGGGGTGTTGTTGTAGGCAATTAGGGTAAGCGGGTAGGTTCCGGCTTGGGTGTAGGTATGTGTTGGGTTAGTTTGGGTGTTGGGAGTGCTACCGTCGCCAAAGTTCCAGAGGTAGGCGTTGGCATTTGAGGATAAATTGTTGGTGTATACCGTTTGTCCGCTGCAAATATATAGGGTATCGGGGTTTGGTGCGGCAGGTGTAGCGGTGGGTGTGGTGGTAAAATTGGCAATAGGTGGTATAGGCTCGGTTGGGCTTAGCAAAATGTTTTCGTACCAAGCTACGTGAGTGCCATAAGCAGAAGCCGAAAGCACATCATTATCCCCATCACCGTCTAAATCAATGGCGTAAACAGATACAGAACCATTAGTGTTTGTACTAATAACTTGCTCACTACTAAAATTACCGTTGCCATTGTTTATATACCAAGCTATTTTATTGTCATAAATAGAAGCTGAAAGAACATCATTGTCGCCATCGCCATCTAAATCAATGGCATAAACAGAGCGTGCACCATCGGCGTTAGTAGTAATAATTTGTTCGACACTAAAACTACCACTACCATCGTTTATATACCAAGCTATTTTAGCATCACTAAAAGAAGCTGAAAGGACATCCTTATCGCCATCACCGTCTATATCAATGGCATAAACAGAGCTTGCACCATTAGCATTAGTACTAATTATTTGCTCTGCACTAAAATTACCGCTGCCATTGTTTATGTACCAAGCTATTTTATTATCAAACTGAGAAGCTGAAAGCACATCATTATCTCCATCACCATCTATATCAATAGCATAAACAGACAATACTCCATTAGCATTAGTAGTAATAACTTGCTCGGCACTAAAATTGCCACTGCCATCATTACTGTGCCAAGCTATTTTATCATCATAATAAGAAGTTAGAAAGTACATCATTGTCGCCATCGCCATCTATATCAATGGCATAAACAGACCATGCACCATTAGCAGTAGTACTAATGATTTGCTCGCTACTAAAATTACCGCTGCCATCGTTTATGTACCAAGCTATTTTATCATCATTGATTGAAGCAGAAAGTACATCATTATCGCCATCGCCATCTAAATCAATAGCATAAACAGAGTTTGCATAATCAGCATTAGTACTAATAATTTGCTCATTACTAAAATTTCCACTGCCATCATTTATGTACCAAGCTATTGTATTATCACTATAAAGACATGAAAGTACATCATTGTCACTATCGCCATCTAAATCAATGGCATAAACAGAGCTTGCACCACTAGCATTTGTTGTACTAATTACTTGCTTTGGTCCAAAGGTGGTTTGGGCTTGGCAGTTTGTTGTTGGGTAGCAGTAAGTAAGGCAAAGCAAAAAGAAACAAAAGATACGAGTGTGTGTTTGTGTAAACATAAGTTGTTAGTTTTTGGTTAGGATTGTTGTTTAATATATGGGGTAAAAATAGTGTTTTTTTTTGGTGGTTTTGTGTATTTTAGGTAAATTTTTTTGTAGATTTGGTAAAATAGGCTGTTGTTGGGGTTTAATGGTTTAATAAGGTGGCGGTTTGGGGGTGAAATGAGGCAAAAATGTTTTTTATATCAATAGATAGGGTTAAAACCCTATCCTATTGATGTGTTTGGTAAATAAACAACCCATTATTGGGGTGCGAAAAATTAACAATGGTTTTATTTTATGGCATAATGTGGCAAAAAATGTTTTTTACACCAATAGATAGGGTTTTAACCCTATTTTATTTATTTTTATACCAACCGTTGTTTAAAAAAATAGCAAAAAACACCCCAAACATCAATAGGATAGGGTTTTAACCCTATCTTACGAATTAATAATGGTTTATTTTTATGGCATAATGTGGTAAAAAACATTTTTGATGCCAATAACCGTTTGATTGAATAACATTAAACATCAAACACATCAATAAGATAGGGTTAAAACCCTATCCTATTGATGTGTTTGGTAAATAAAAAAACCGCTGTTAGGCTTTAAAAGCCTAACAGCGGTATAGTTATTCTACTCCTTAATCCACTTAACAGTTTCTTTACTGTTTGTGTTGCTAACCTGTAACAGATACACGCCTGCGGGATACATACCTACGGGTATCTGCCAAGTGTTAATGCCTTTTGTGGCATCAAAGGTTTGCGTAGTTAATAGCCTACCCATTATGTCGTAGAGTTGTAGGGTGGTTGGCTGGGTTTGTGGGGCATTGTATTGTATTTGTAGGGTGTTGGGGGTGGAGGTATTAAGCGTTATGGGGCTTTGCACCTCGTTTTTGCCTACACTAATAGTGCCTATTTGGTGCTGTACGCCGTTATAATCGGTTTGTAGTAGGCGGTAATAGGTGGTGGCTTGGGTGACGGTGGCATCTAGATATTGGTAAGATTTGGTGGTGTTGCTGTTGCCTGCACCATTTATCTTTGCGATGCTCGTAAAGTTAGTACCATTACTGCTGCTTTGTAGCGTAAAATAATCGTTGTTTTGCTCGTTGGAGGTTAGCCAATACAATAAGTTGCCTTTGGACTGTTGCTTGCCATTAAACGATAATAAAGATACTGGTAAGACTGGAGGAGTACTTAAATTCTCGTACCAAGCTATTTTATCATCATCCCAAGAAGCAGAAAGCACATCATTATCTCCATCACCATCTAAATCAATGGCATAAACAGCATTTGCACTATTGTCATTTGTACTAATTATTTGCTCGGTACTAAAATTACCACCGCCATCATTTATGTACCAAGCTATTTTGTTGTCATAAGAAGAAGCCGAAAGCACATCATTGTCTCCATCGCCATCTATATCAATGGCATAAACAAAGGTTGCACCATTAGCATTTGTACTAATAATTTGCTCGCTGCTAAAATTACCGTTACCATCATTTATGTACCAAGCTATTTTATCATCAAGATGAGAAGCCGAAAGTACATCATTATCTCCATCACCATCTATATCAATGGCATAAACAGCATATGCACCATTAGCATTAGTACTAATGATTTGTTCAGTACTAAAATTACCAATACCATTGTTACTATACCAAGTTATTTTATCATCATTAGCAGAAGCCGAAAGTACATCATTGTCTCCATTACCATTTAAATCAATGGCATAAACAAACCTTGCACCATAAGCAGTAGTACTAATTATTTGCTCGGCACTAAAATTACCATTGCCATCATTTATGTACCAAGCTATTTTATTATCACTATAAGAAATCGAAAGTATATCATTGTCTCCATTGCCATCTAAATCGATAGCATAAACAGATGTTGCATAATTTGCATTTGTACTAATAATTTGCTCGGCACTAAAATTACCATTACCTTCATTGATGTACCAAGCTATTTTATTATCATACCAAGAAGCCGATAGTACATCATTATCGCCATCATTATCCAAGTCAATGGCATAAACAAACCATGCTCCATTAGCATTAGTACTAATGATTTGCTCGTCACTAAAATTGCCATTGCCATCATTACTATACCAAGCTATTTTATCATCAAAAACAAAAGCTGAAAGTACATCATTATCTCCATCGCCATCTAAATCAATGGCATAAACAGAGTTTGCACCATTAGCATTAGTACTAATTATTTGCTGTGGTCCAAAGGTGGTTTGGGCTTGGCAGTTTGTTGTTGGGTAGCAATAAGTAAGGCAAAGCAAAAAGAAACAAAAAATACGGGTGTGTGTTTGTGTAAACATAAGTTGTAAGTTTTGGGTTAGGATTGTTGTTTAATATACAGCGTAAAAGTAGTGTTTTTTGTTGGTGTTTTTGTGTATTTTAGGTGTTTTTTTTGTATATGAGGCAAAATAAACCGCTGTTAGGCTTTTAAAGCCTAACAGCGGTTTAGTTATTCTACTCCTTAATCCACTTAACAGTTTCTTTACTGTTTGTGTTGCTAACCTGCAACAGATACACCCCTGCGGGATACATGCCTACGGGCATCTGCCAAGTGTTAATGCCTTTTGTGGCATCAAAGGTTTGCGTAGTTAGTAGCCTACCCATTATGTTGTAGATTTGTAGGGTGGTTGGCTGGGTTTGTGGGGCATTGTATTGTATTTGTAGGGTGTTTGGGTTGGAGGTATTATTGATTAAGGAACAAATAACTGTAGGTGCATTAGCCGTTAAATTATTAGGTTCATTAGGCATTCCTACTGCGTACAATTGGTTCTCGTACCAAGCTATTTTATTATCAAATTGAGAAGTCGAAAGTACATCATTATCTCCATCGCCATCTAAGTCAATGGCATAAACAGAGTTGCACGATTAGCATTAGTGCTAATTATTTGCTCGGCACTAAAACTGCCATTACCATTGTTTATGTACCAAGCCGTCTTATTACCATTATAGAAGCCCAAAGTACATCATTGTCACCATCATCGTCTAAGTCAATGGCATAAACAGAGTGTGCAACATAAGCATTAATACTAATGATTTGCTCACTACTAAAATTACCAATACCATCGTTTATGTACCAAGCTATTTTATCATCATAAACAGAAGCCGAAAGTACATCATTATCTCCATCGCCATCTATATCAATGGCATAAACAGACCATGCACCATCAGCATTAGTACTAATTATTTGCTCGCTACTAAAATTGCCGCTACCATCGTTTATATACCAAGCTATTTTATCATCACTATCAGAAGCCGAAAGCACATCATTATCGCTATCGCCATCTATATCAATGGCATAAACATCAATTGCACCATTAGCATTAATGCTAATAGTTTTTTCACCACTAAAATTACCAGTACCATCATTTTTGTACCAAGCTATTTTATTATCATTATTAGAAGCTGAAAGCACATCATTATCGCCATCACCATCTAAATCAATGGCATAAACAGAGATTGCATAATCAGCATTAGTACTAATGATTTGCTCGCTACTAAAATTGCCACTACCATCGTTTATGTACCAAGCTATTTTATTATCACTAAAAGAAGCTGAAAGTACATCATTATCCCCATCGCCATCTAAATCAATGGCATAAACAGACCATGCTCCATTAGCATTTGTACTAATTATTTGCTCGGGTCCAAAGGTGGTTTGGGCTTGGCAGTTTGTTGGGTACTAAAATTACCAAAAGAACAAAAAATACGGGGTGTGTTTGTGTAAACATAAGTAAATTTTGGTTATCATTATAAACAGCGAAAGTAGATTTTTATTGCTTTTATCATCTTGGGTCAATTTGGCATTAAATTTGCATTTTGGGGTTAATGGTTTAACAGTTTTGGGAGTGAAATGATTGGAAATATTTTTTGTTAATCCAAAGGTAGCCTATTGAGGTTTGGTAAATAAACAAACGTTGTTGGGACCTAACAATGGTTTTATTTTACAAATGGGCAAAAAGTATACAACAAATAGGGTTTGACCCTATTTTATTTTTTTTATACCAACCGTTGTTTAAAAAATAGCAAAACTACCCAACTCAATAGGATAGGGTTTTACCCTATCTTACGAATTATAATGGTTTATTTTTATGGCATAATGTGGTAAAAACATTTTTGATGCCAATAACCGTTTGATTGAATAACATTAAACATCAAACACATCAATAAGATAGGGTTAAAACCCTATCCTATTGATGTGTTTGGTAAATAAACAAACCGCTGTTAGGGTGCAAGACCTTAACAGCGGTTATATATTGTTACAATGTTTTGTGTACCAGTTGTGTTATGCAATTAGTAGCACATCAATAGCTATTGGTAAACAATAGTTGTGTATTGGTTTAGTGAGCAGCAATCATGGTAGCAATAATTAGTGCTACAATAGAGGTTAATTTGATTAAGATGTTCATCGAAGGACCCGATGTATCTTTCAATGGGTCGCCAACGGTATCGCCAACAACAGCGGCTTTGTGTGGGTCGCTGCCTTTTTTGTAGTTTTTACCATCAATGGTTACGCCTTTTTCAAACGATTTTTTAGCGTTATCCCAAGCACCACCTGCATTTGATTGGAAAATTGCCATCAGCAAGCCCGATACTAATACACCTGCTAACATACCACCTAACACAAAAGGACCAAAGGCAAAACCCACAATAATAGGCGAAAGTATAGCCAACAAACCAGGAGCAATCATCTGACGGATAGCTGCATTGGTAGAGATGCTGATACACTTTTCGTAATCGGGTTTTACGCCTGCTTTACCTTCGAGCAAGCCGGGTATTTCTTTAAATTGTCGAGCTACTTCTTTAACCATATCGGTAGCAGCACTACCAACGGCACGTATAGCCCACGACGAGAACAAATAAGGAATCATGGCACCAATCATTAGTCCTGCCAACACTTTGGGGTCGGATATGTTGATAGAGTCAATCTTGGCACTTTCCATAAAGGCAGCAAACAAAGCAAGCGATGTTAAAGCCGCCGATGCGATAGCAAAACCTTTACCAATAGCGGCAGTGGTGTTACCTACGGTATCTAAAATATCGGTACGGTGACGTGTAGCCTCGCCCTCTGCTTTATCTTCGATACCCATTTCGGCAATGCCGCCAGCGTTATCGGCAATAGGTCCAAAGGCATCAATAGCTAACTGCATGCCTGTAGTAGCCATCATACCAGTAGCAGCCATAGCCACACCGTATAAACCAGCCAAGCTATAAGCCCACACAATACCACCAGCCAATACCAACATGGGCAGGGCAGTAGATTCCATACCTACGCTTAAACCCGAGATAACATTTGTGCCTGCATTAGTAGAGCTGTTGATGATACGTGTAACGGGTCCGCGACCCAACGAGCAGTAGTGTTCGGTAATTAAACTTACCAACACACCAACGCCTAAGCCTACCAATACGGCATAAAAAATATTGATAGATGCATAGCTTGCAGCACCTTCGGTAAAGTTTGCAGGTATCGTTGCATTGATGATAAAGTACGAAACAAGGGCGGTTAAAATTACCGAACCCCAGTTACCAATGTTTAACGAGGTTTGTGGGTTGCCTGTTTCGGACACACGCACAAAAAACGTAGCTACTATCGAGAACAAAGTACCCACAGCGGCAATCAACAAAGGCAATACCACCATAGACATGTCGCCGGTAATAATACCAGCACCTAATACCATAGTAGCCAAGATAGTACTTACATACGAGCCAAACAAGTCGGCACCCATACCAGCCACATCGCCTACATTATCGCCTACGTTATCGGCAATAACGGCGGGGTTGCGGGGGTCGTCTTCGGGTATGCCAGCTACTACTTTACCAGCAAGGTCGGCACCTACGTCGGCGGCTTTGGTAAAGATACCACCACCTACACGAGCAAATAAAGCGATACTTTCGGCACCCAACGAGAAACCCGTTAGTACGTTTAACACGCGCAGCATGTCCGAGCCGCCGCTGTTAAATAGGGTGTTAAACAACACAAACAATAGGCTTAAGCCCAATAAGCCTAAACCTACAACACTCATGCCCATTACAGAGCCACCTGCAAACGATACGTCGAGTGCTTTTGACAAACTGTTGCGAGCTGCATTTGTAGTACGTACATTGGCTTTCGTAGCCACGCTCATGCCTGTATAACCTGCCAAAGCCGAGAAGACAGCCCCTACTAAAAAGGCTAAGATAATAAAGGGCGACGAGGCAGGGTCGTTGTACGAAATAAAGCCTAAAAAGGCACACATAACAACCGCAAATATCGTCAATACGCGATATTGGGTGTTAAGGTACGACATGGCACCTTGACGAATGTAGCCAGCAATCTCTTGCATACGAGCCGAGCCAGCTTCTTGTTTGTTTATCCAGCTTGTCCGCCAAAAGGCAAACAGCAAAGATATGATACCCACAACGGGCACTAAGTAGATAATGTTCTGCATATATTTAACAAATTTTATTCACACTTTAAACGCCTGCAAAGGTACGTCTTTTTTTGAGTTTAGAAAAACGATGTAAGCAAAAAAACCGTTTTAGGGTAAATTTTAGCACAATTAACCAACTCCAAAATGCCAAGGACGCAAAATAAGGTAGGCATGTTCTATCAATACGCCAAAAACTGCCCAAAAAGGGGCGTAATCTAAGCGTATATAGCCGCCTATAGCCCAACGGCTTGTGTAGTGCCAAGGACAACGCCCTGTTAGTTTATCGAGCAAAAAGCCCGCAATAAACTCTACACTAAAAATACTTACTACATACAACAACACCCGCAACAAAAAAGCTAGCTGCTCGATGTAGCCATAAAAAGCATGAAACAGTATACCTGCTAATCCATAAATAAAAAACATCCAACCGTAGGAATGCCCACGCAGGCTAAAGTTTTTTGCTTCCCAATGTCGGTGATGCAAAAAATCGCTGAGGGCAGTAAACCAAATTTCGGTGGTTATGCCCAAACAGCCAAAGGCAAAGTACAAAAAAAGATAAGTCATGGTAATGGTTAATGGTTAATGGTTAATTTGTGAAATATTTGGCGTGTAGTATATAGCTAACAGCCTGTAGCCGCAAGCCTTGTTAATGGTTAATGATGATTTGAGTAAAGTCTTTTGTTTGTCAAAAAATAGCAACTTAACTGCCAAATGTTACATTTTGGTTATTTAGGCATATTTCTTGATTAACTAAATAAGCAGAAAGCATTCAAGCTTTGCTTCCGAAATACACTTAGTTATGAAAAAATATGCTACCCAAATATCGGGTTGGTTGTTACATTATTGTTCCTTGTTTTTATCAACCTTGCCCACTTTTAACATTAATAGCACTTGTGTGTATAATTGCGCCGCAAAATTAGCATTTAAATCCACAGCATTTAGCAAGTTTAGTAAAAACTATTTATTAAGCATAGGTTTGCTATTGCTTGTGTTGCTAAGTAGCTGCGAACAAAAACCTAGCCCCTTAGAAGGTAAATGGCAACGCTACGACGACCCTTCGACTGGCTCGGTGATACGTGTAGAACGAATAGGGGATAACTTTCAGGGCAAACTCATCAAAGTATCGGGCGAATTAGCCGATTTGAACTTTGAAGAAAACGAAGTGAAATGGAAAAAAATAACTGAAAAAGAACCCCATCATTACGAAGGCTTAGATTTGCTTAAAGCCGTAACCAAAACAGGTGCGGTTGCCTATACCCGATACGAAGAAGTGTATTTTACCCTCGAGAACGACGACATTTTGTTGGTATCAACCATTGTCAAAGGCGTAGAGAGCAATAATAGCCAAAAATGGAAAAAACTAAAGTGGTAAGTTAGCTGCCAATTGCTTTTTTTGTAAAGATGCAATGATACCTAATTGTTAACAAACAAATAATGGTAACCAATTAATCTACACCCAACAAAACACCAACATTTGATTGGTGTTTTGTTTTTTTTTGCCTATCTCAACAAAAAACACTACCTTTGCAGGCTGTTTGCTTGTTGAGCTATTTGCTGCCCCTTACAAACTATCGGCTTTGGGCTACATAAATATAAGCGCTAACGCAAGTAGTTTGGTGACGAAACTATACTAACCCAACACCACCCTAACTATATCTTGCACCCAATAACAAGGGCAACAAACCCATCTAAACAAACCTAAGTATCTCCACATTTCCCCCAAATATTATCGTATCATGACAGAACCACAACTTTTTGCCGAATTAGCTCAACAGTTGGGCATATCCGAACACCAAATAGCAGCCACCGTTGCCCTTTTAGACGACGGAGCTACCATACCCTTTATTGCCCGCTACCGAAAAGAAGCCACCGGAACCCTCGACGAGGTACAAATTGCCCATATACGCGACGGCATAACCCGCCTGCGCGAACGCGAAACTCGCCGCGAATACATCTTAAAAACCATCGAAGAGCAAGGTAAATTAAGCGACGATTTGAAAAAACGCATCAACGAAGCCCAAAATATAACCGAACTCGAAGACCTTTACCTGCCCTATAAACCCAAACGCCGCACCCGCGCCACCATTGCCCGCGAAAAAGGTTTAGAGCCTTTGGCAACGTGGTTGATGGCTCAAAATAATGGCTCGCCAACAGACGAAGCCAACAAATACATCGACACCGAAAAAAAAGTACTGAACACCGACGAAGCACTAAGCGGCGCACGAGATATTATTGCCGAGTGGATAAACGAAACCGCACAAGCCCGCGACCGTGTTAGACGATTGTTTGAACGTTTGGGTAAGATTAGCAGCAAAGTAGCAAGCGGTAAAGAAGAAGAAGCACAGAAATACAAAGATTATTTCGACTGGTCGGAGCCTGTTAGCCGCATACCATCGCACCGTTTATTGGCTATCTTGCGTGCCGCCAACGAAGGTTTGTTGCGTTATGGCATTGAACCCGACGAAGAACTGGCACTTGATACGCTTAACCGCTTGTTTGTAAGATACAGCAACCCATGCGCCGAACAAATAAAGTTAGCCGCCAAAGATGCTTATAAACGTTTGATGCAGCCCTCGTTAGAGACCGAAACACGCAATACCGCCAAAGATAAAGCCGACACCGAAGCCATACAGGTATTTGCCGATAACTTAATGCAATTGCTATTGGCATCGCCATTAGGCGAAAAACGAGTGCTGGCAATAGACCCTGGGTTTAGAACAGGTTGCAAAACAGTGTGCCTAAACGAACATGGCAAGTTGTTGTATCATACCGCCATTTATCCACACGACAACAGCCCAACAAGGCGTTTCGAAGCAACATCTGTTGTCGAAAACCTATGCGAGGAATACAAAATAGAAGCTATTGCCATTGGTAACGGTACGGCAGGACGCGAAACTTTTCAGTTTATACAGCGTATGCAACTGCCCAACATAACCGTAGTGTTGGTGAACGAAAGCGGTGCCTCGGTATACTCCGCATCGGAGGTTGCCCGCGAAGAGTTTGCCGATTACGACCTAACGGTACGCGGCGCTGTATCGATAGGCAGACGACTGATTGACCCACTTGCCGAATTGGTAAAGATTGATGCCAAAGCTATTGGCGTAGGACAGTATCAGCACGACGTAGACCAAACACAACTTAAAAAACAACTCGACGATGTAGTAGTTAGCTGCGTAAACAAGGTGGGCGTTGATGTTAATACCGCCAGTAAAGAGCTGCTCACTTATGTATCGGGGATTGGACCTAAGTTAGCCCAAAACATGATTAACTACCGAAACGAAAATGGTGGCTTTAAGTCGAGGGCAGAGCTTAAAAAAGTAGCTGGTTTAGGACCCAAAGCCTTTGAACAATCGGCAGGATTTTTGCGCATCCGCGATGCCAAGCACCCCTTAGACACTAGTGCCGTGCATCCCGAAACCTACCCCATAGTTGAGCAAATGGCAAAAGATAACAATTGCACCATCGCCGACCTTATCGCCCAAAAAGAACTGCGCAGCCAAATAAACCTACAAAAGTACCTAACCGATAAAGTTGGTTTGCCCACCTTAACCGACATTATGGCAGAATTAGCTAAACCCGGACGCGACCCCCGCCAAGATTTTGAAACAACTACTTACGATGAACGCGTAACCAGCATAGACGACCTACACGAAGGCATGATTTTAGCCGGTGTAATTACCAATGTAACCAACTTTGGAGCCTTTGTAGATATTGGCTTGCACGAAAGCGGACTAATACACATTAGCGAACTAAGCGACCGCCGCATAACCGACCCTAAACAAGTGGTAAAGCTGCAACAAAAGGTAACAGTACGCGTGCTAAGTGTTGATAAACAACGCAAACGCATACAGTTAAGCATGAAAGGGATGTAGTACATGGCTAATTAATGCCAACTATATCCCCAATTATTGACAGTTTAGTTGGTTAAAAGCAAATAGGTAGCTTGTTAATTAATCTTAAAAAATGGCTTCAATTACATGGCAATCCACAAAACAAGGTATCTTTGTACCCGCTTCGCAGTTCCTATTTATTTCTTTCTTTCAAACTAATTTTTACCGATTATGCGTCAAGATTATTTTGTTGATAACAATGGCGTTGCGATACACTTTGTGGTATTACATCAACCCACTACCAACAACACACAAATACCTTGGATAATGATACCCGGCATGGGTAACTCTGCTAACGAAATTATCGAAGATTTGCGCGACCTTTCCCTGTCTATCAAATCCACATTAACTTGCGTGGTCGTGGCAAAAGCGACTCACCCGATACAGGCTACACCCTAAACGACCAAGTATCGGACATAGACGCAGTAGTAAACAAATTGGGTTTACAGCAGTTTTACCTCTACGGACACTCGGTAGGCTCCTCTATTGCCCTACGCTATGCGCACCTGCACCCGCAAAAAGTGGCAGCTTTGGCAATGGGCGATTTTGCTCCTTTCTATCCTCCATTCGACAAAAGTTGGGCATCACGAACCCTACAAAACAAAGACCTTGGCATGAGCGCCAAAGCCGTAAATGGCATTGCCGCCGCCGCCGAAGGTTATATTGAGTTAAGCAAAGAACTTGCCAACTTGCCTTGCCCAACTTTGCTTATCAGAGGCGGACAAAAAGATGCGTTTTTTAGAGAAGAAAACGTACCTCACATCTTGCAATTAGTGCCTACTATGCAAATCGAGTTGCTAAACAATAGCGGTCACGATTTACTTAGCCCATCGCCCGAACCTTTTGCTGAAATATTGCAAGATTTTGCCAATCGGGTAGCAACAACTGCCTAAACACAAACACAACCCACCCAAAGGTCGTTGCTAAACCAAGCAACGACTTTTTATTTTTTGGTAGATACCCACCTTGTTTAAATATTTATTGTTACCTTAGCCCCTTCAAACAAGGCAGTTTATTATCATCAACCAAAAAACAACTAAACATGCAGTATCCACCACCCGAACACCGTGTAAAACTAAAAGATTTTTTAAAACGACCCATTAAGCATTACTTCATGCACGCCACAGAAACACCCTGATATTGCTTGGCTACGCATTTTAAACCGACAAGTTTATTTGATACAACGCCCCGAATATGCTAAATACATTTTGTAAGAAAATCATAGCAACTTTAAAAAAAGGACGTGCCTATAAACCCTATCTACTGTTAGGAAATGGTTTGTTGAACAGTGAGGGCGATTTTTGGAAACGCCAAAGACGTTTGGCGGCTCCTGCTTTTCATCGCGACCGCATAAATAATTTAAACGATTTGTTTGTGCGACACACCACCAACTTACTAAAAGATTGGAAACAGCGGGAGGGCAGCACCATAAACTTTACACAAGAAATGGCACGCCTAACCATTGGCATTGTTTGCGAAGCTTTGTTTGGCGCCAGCATTAGCCCCGACACCATTAAAACCGTTTGGCAACAGGTAGATATACTCAACGAACTTGCCATGCAGCGCATTCAACAGCCCATACAATTGCCCCTTTGGCTGCCTACACCCATGCTTTTACGTACCCGCAAACACGTAAAAATACTCGACGATATTGTGTATGGCATCATTAGGCAACGCACCCAAAACCCTAATAACAAAGCCAACGACCTATTGTCTATGCTAACCAA
The DNA here is from genome assembly GCA_016718845.1 of Sphingobacteriales bacterium. Taxonomy (GTDB): domain Bacteria; phylum Bacteroidota; class Bacteroidia; order Chitinophagales; family UBA2359; genus JAEUUX01. Next base: position 524 of record JADKCK010000027.1, on the reverse strand, counting down.
TGCCAAAGACGAAGATACAGGCGAACAGATGTCGGAAAAGCAACTGCGCGACGAAGTAATGACCATTTTTTTAGCTGGACACGAAACAACTGTTAATGCGCTTTCGTGGATGTGGCTATTGATTAAAAAAGATAAAACCGTTGAAAATCAACTTAAAGAGCATTATTAGCAAAACTTAAATGGCAATGCCCTAGCATGGAGCAAAGTAATGCAGTTAAATTATGCCAGCAACGTAATGAACGAAGTCCCTACGTTTGCACCCACCGGTATACTGTTAAGGCGACAAGCTTATAAACCCGACCATTTAGATGGTTTGACATTGGCACAAACACCAATTGCTTAATCAACATTTACGGCATTCATCGGCACCCCTTGTATTGGCAAAACCCCGATAGCTTTACACCCGACCGCTTTGAGGGTTTTCAACAAAAAGGCGATAACCGTTTTATCTTTATGCCCTTTGGCGGCGGAGCGCGTATTTGCATAGGCAACAACTTTGCCCTTACCGAAATGCACGTTATAAA
>JADKCK010000026.1 GCA_016718845.1 Sphingobacteriales bacterium | reverse complement strand
GGTTTCTTTTTAGCTGCGTCGCGTTTTTGTTCTTGGTCTATTTTATCTTTTGGCGTTCTTGATCTTTAAGTTTGCGGTCGTATTCGCGGTCTTTTTTAACTGTTTTGTTCTTCTGCGCGGTGTTTTGCATTTACTCTCGACTTGGTGTCGCTAGCTCATGCGTATGTTTGTTGGCAAGAACAGTTGTTGATGTATTTAACGATTTAACTGCCGTTAAGTAATCGCCCATTAAATAAAATGCCTGCCCAAGTAGCAAATACGGAGTCCATCGATACTTGCTATTAGGTTTTTGTATGTTGATAGATGCTTTTTATTTGATTTCGTCAAATTAAAACTCACCATTTTGCCATCTTTTTTAAGGGTGTAAGCGAGGCAATTGGTGTTAAAATCTTCTTTGTGTTTCGATACCAACATTTTGTTTAACAAATAGTATTTCATTTTTAGCATTGATAATACCTATTTGGCAACATAATCATGTCTTTGAAACGCCCTGGTAAGTTGGTTAGTTACTTTCTTTTTCTTAGGATTATTTTCTACCTCGTCCGAACGATTTGGGTTTGTTCAGCGATAAAGAGCGAAACTCGACCAGACGAGCCCGATTTTGAAGTGCCCGTTTTGGGTTTGGTAAAGATATGGTTTTTGGGCCGATAAATTGGCACTCAACGACGCAAAGTAGTGCTATAATAAATGGTATAGGCGTAATTCGTTTGTTTCCACGTTCAGATTTTTTGACACATGGTACATTATACACCATTGACACTATTTTTACTGAAATAGTTGCAAATTAAGGTACAAAAATACGCCATAATTTACAAATTTGTGCATAGTACACGTTTTTATTCAAGCAGATGCTAACTTCAACTTTCTTAGCAACGTTAATTGGACTGTTTTATTGTCTTACAAGCAAAATTTATTAACAATCTGCTGTTTAGCCTAATGTTTGCAAACTACCTTAGTATTAGCTGTTTGGGTCCTAGTTTGTAAAAATATGGAATTTTTTGATTAATATATTATGTGCTTTTTATTATTAAATTTTGCAACTAAATGTTCTTTGTAAACAATCTCTTTTAAGTTATTTGGCAACTATCGAACCAATTTTGCTTTTTTTGTTAAACCAAACCAGCACTTTTATTACCTTTGCACCCAAACAATTTTGGCTCTTATACTTTTGTTGTGATTTGGGTGTTGCATTTCACTAGTTGTATTTGGTTTCTTCGGGACTGACATTATAGGGATTAGCGTTAAAAATATGGGCATAAATGTAATAAGAAAGATATACTGTTTGAGGCATACACCTAACCGAGAAAATAAAATCGACAAGTAAAGTCGTTTGGCGTGCAAGTTTGTATCTTTTAGCGGAGATGTTGCACTTTGTTTGTGTTAATCTATACAGCCTTGACTTTTTGGTTACTTTTTTGTCAAGAAAAAAAGTAACAGACTTTAATGGGTGAGTGAATACTAAAATAATACAGCATGCCCTTAACAGCTGCCTTCGTTGTGTCATCTTTGCTCAATAGGAGTAAAAGCTATCATTTGTCAGTTTCTACAACAAAAGTAAAAGAACCACAATTTTTTCTGTAAAACCACACACATATATATGTTATCAACCGTATTAAATGCCACCGGTTGTACAAAACGCTGGACAATTTGCCCACTTATTGCTAAAAGTACCCATGTTACTGATATTCATATGTTTGAATCTATAACCGAAATACCTGTGTTGCAATGGAAAAGCATTAGCGTAGCCGATTGTTTTTATGTCATATGATTATTTACATAACCTAGAAACAACGCGAAACCAATCGTTTGGAGATGAAACTAAGATACGCCACTTTTGTAAAAGGAAACAAAACGGTGGCATGTCTGTTTTCAGATTGTACATATAAATGGTAGCCAAGAATTAACAGGAATTAGAAATAGTTTACGCACAAGGGCAGAAACTATCATTGCTCCAACATGCCAAGTTGGGCGGCTAAACGCGTTAAACAACCTACATTTTACCATCGCTTTTATTGCGGCAACGCCTATATTACCGGCGAGCACGGCTTTATTTCTAGCAAAGCCGAACTAAGCAACTTTTCCAGAAGCCTTTGGGTTGCTCGACAGCGCCATTAGGAGGAAACAATGGATACCGAAGCACAAGCCAATGGCAATACATGCGGTTTCAATAAAGATTTTGAGCCTCATCTTTACAATCAGTCACCGGTTGGCCAGTTGCTCGTTTAACGAGGTAGTGGCACAGCCTAACGTGGTGTTGCCATGCCAACCGCTGGGCAAATTTTGATGATTACCTAAGCACCCTATCTGCCAAATACCGCACGCGTGCCAAAAGTGTTTTCAAAAAAGCCAAAGTTTTAGAGCGGCGTGTATTGTCGGTTGAAGAAATAAGCGAACAACAAAACGAAATATACCGCCTATATAGGCAAGTTTGCGAACACTCGGAGGTAAGTATTGCCTATTGCACACCTCAATACTTCATGAGCAAAAACAAAAAGCGCAACGAGTTTCGACTTATTAGGTTATTGCTCTTCGAGATACACTCAGTAGGTTTATTAGTCTATTTAATACTCCCCTTTTTAGAAGCTCACATTTGTGGGCTACAGATACGAACAATAAACAATACGCTATTTATAATATTATGTACGATATAGTTCGAACAATTATCAAAATAAATCTCCAAAAATTAACTTTGGACGCACCGCCACCGGGAATAAAAAGTACTGTTGGTGCCGGGCCCATTTCAGCGAAATAGCATGAAGCGACACCGTACTTGGTGGTTTAATAAAATATTAGGCAGATTGGTAGATACCCTGCGCCCCGACGATTGGATACAACGACACCCCTTTAAAGAAAAAGAAGAAGTTTAGGACACAAACCCTAAAAAAGCAACCGTGTCGAGAGAGGATTGTTATATGAATTATTGTTGATATGTATCGTTTCCGAACTAAACTTAACTAGCTAAAAAGTTCCTTGTCTAAATTACCAGACAAGGAACTTTGCTGCGCAATAGGGTACTTAGTTCACTTTGTAAAAACCAAAATTTCATCATTTCTGAGCATTTGCCATAAAAAAACTATCCCATATCCACAAAAAATGCTACCTTTGCACCTGCTTTAATAAAGCTTATTACAACTACACAATAAATTAGTTTTTGGCAGATAGATACGTAAAGGTACCTGCCGAAAGTGTGGTCACGGTGCGGCTTATGGCGACCAATGCGAAAAATGCGGTTCGTCGGCTCGACCCCTTAGACCTCATCAACCCCGTATCTACCTAAGTGGTCGCACGCCATTTCGTCAAACCGACATTGGTCCTTGCCGCTTTGGGCAACTACAACGGTGGGTTAAGCCAAGGGATTGACGAACAACAAAATACCGAAAGTTGGAAAAAAAGTTATACAAACAATGTCAGTCGTGGATAGAACCAGGAAACGCGCGACCGGCTATTACCCGCGACCTTGACTGGGGCGTGCCCGTACCATTGCCCGATGCCGAGGGTAAAGTATTATATGTTTGGATGGATGCACCTATCGGCTATATCAGCGCTACAAAGCCCTGCTGCCCGATACTTGGCAAGATTATTGCTTGAACCCCGATGCTAAACTAGTGCATTTATTATGAAGATAATATTGTTTTTCATTGCCTTATTTTTCCTAATATGCTTCATGCACACGGCAATTTGTGTTGCCTACCAATGTCGCCTGCCCAATCGGTTTTTCAACTTAGAGGGCGACAGCTATCCACCTCGCTCAGTCATGCTGTTTGGCTGCTCAGTTACCTCAACGATTTTCGGACATGGAAGATGTGTTGCGTTACCCACCGCCATAATGCCGAACAAAAGACAACGATTTTAGCTGGAAAGACCTACAAACGCGCAACAATAACAGCGGATTAGTGGCAATATTGGGCAATTTGGTGAAGATGGTGATGGTGTTACTAAACAAAAATTTTGAAGCCGAAATACCCGATGTGCGCCCGACCCCGGGCTATCGAAGATGCGGCTTTTGAGTTGCGACAATACAAAAGCACTGCAAAACAAATGGCTACATACACCGCTACGAGTTTCGCAATGCACGCAAGAAATATTGAACGTTGCCCGTACTGCCCAATAAATTTTGACCGATGCCAGACGGAAACTAATAAAACTAACCCCGACCAAGCAGGCGCTGTTTAACCATCTGCGCCGAAATAATCGCTTATTTTGCCGTTTACCTCGAGCCATTTTTGCCATTTAGCGCCAATAAATTGCGCCATTGGTTGCTGTTATCTAACGAAGATGTGGTAGCCATAAAAAATAATACTTTTACAATGGAAACAGGACGACGCATTTTGAATACCAACGAATATTTGTTTCGTAAGATAGAAGATGCCGAAATTACTTCATATATGGCCGAACGAAGCTAAACGACAAACCTTAGCGATGCAGAAAAACAGTTGCAGAGGCTACTACCGGAACCCAAACCGTTGCTACTCATACGCCCGTAAAGCAGCAATGCCTTACGACGATTTTGCTAAATTAACGACTAGAACTGCTACCATATTGCCGCGGAGCTGTACCCGAAACCGATAAATTGTTAAAACTAACCATTGATTTGGGCTTTGAACAACGCCTGTTGTGTCGGGTATTGCGGAACACTACACCCCGAAAGCATTGTAGGAGGCGTGTATTGTTGTTAGCGACCTAGCCACGAAAACTGCGAGGTATAAAGTAATGGCATGATTTTGATGTACTGGCGAGCAGTAAAACATTGCAATTTTGTATCCTGCAGGAAAATAGAGAACGGAAATGTAAGTTTCATAAAAAAAAGCACACGTTTAATGCAAGTTTCAGGGGCGTTAAACGTGTGCTTTATGATTGTGGATAAAAAAGAAGGAACAACCTTTCCGGTCACCCTTCTCTAAAACTATGCTACTTCAAATCACTACCTACTCGGTATTAAGACGTGCTGAGGTAGCAAAAAGTCAAAAAAAACAAAATTTTTACCACTCGTCTGCTTGTTCGTTGTGGTTGTTTGTAGGGTTTGGGTTTCTTGCCATTGTTTATAAGCTAGGCGCGTTTTACTTTTTCGAGGGTGCTCAAGATTAAATCGGCAAGTAAAGGGGCGGTAAGTGTTTGGTTAGGGCTATCGGTGATGGTTTTGTTTTATGCGTTTTCTGATACATCAATTCTGTATAAATAATAGTATAGTCTATTACTATCAGTGCGTATCAAGTTGTCTAAAAAACAATTAGGGCATCGCGCAGTTGTTCCCATGCTTGTTGGTTGGTGTGCAGAATCTACTCAAATCGTGGGATAAGAGTTGAGCGGTTTTCGGTAAGGTTGTATTTTTCGGGCGTTTGATTCGCCATGGAGGTTTTTTGTTTGAACCAGGTAATTAAAATAGAGTGTTGTTGTGACATAAATGGTAAAATAGAGTGGCTGTGTTTATGGCAAGTGCCTCTGCCGAAGAGCGGCGTGAAGTTGTCAATTGCTAACTATGGATTTTTTGACAGACAGAAAACCGAGACTATAGAAGTAGGTAAAGATTAGGGGAGACCCATTTTTCACCAAAAAATTAAAAAACAATAGTTTTGTAGGTTATTATGTTGATATTTGTACATATTAGGGGTTGGTGGTTGGATTAAGAACAACAAAACGCTCCTTGTATGCTAATGAAACGTTTTGTTTGTAAGATGATTATTATTATTTTTATTTGTAGTGGTGGGAGCTCGATGTCGAACTGTCGTGCCAAGCAAAACATGTTTGTTAACATCCATAAATGGGTCAGGGTTTAGCTCCTCCTACATTATACAAACTGGGTGCATCCACTCGGGGTTGGTAAGCATAAGGGCTACCTCAAATGATGGCGGGTACGCCTGTGGTATAGGCAACGCCTTGCCCCCTCGCGGAAACACTCGGCATGGTGGCAGTTATTGTACACAAAATAGGTGCGGTCTGTGCCATTTTTAACGCCCTTAATTTGGCAACCGATAGATGTTTGCCCTGTGTAGTTTTCGCCCAGGGTGCTTGGTTCGGGTAGTACGGCTTTTAAAAATCGCAACGAGGGAATTTTTAACCAACGGTGAGTTCTTCGTGGTATAGTAAATACGATTCGCGAGGACCGGTTAATGTGTGGGTACTCGATGGGTTTGTGGATAGATAAGGCGTCAACCAATCCATTGTCCGTTTTCGTAGTCTTTGCGGGTAATTTCGCGAATGTTGATTTCGGGGTAAAGTTGGTAGCAAAGGCTTTGCCGTGGTCGCCGCGTTGCAGTCCTAATGTCGAGGTAGTGCATTTCATCTAGTGATGTTTATTTAGCGCCAGGCTGTAAAAACGCCCGTTACACCGGGGGTCAAAGCCACAACCTAGTAGTGCCATAATACCTTTTTCGTGGAAACGCTCTTGGTAAGCCATCGCCAGCTATACTCAAATTTATTGCACACTTTGGGCTCGTAGTTGGCAGTGTCAAGGTAATGCACCTGTTTCGAGGCAAGCGTCCATGATGGGTAAATCTTGGTAAGGTAGTGCCATATGACAAACTCCAGTCGGGTTTAAAACCATAATTAGGGCTATCAACTCGAAGAATTTACATTGTCGGCATCTACTTGTGCTGTTTGGACACGATTGCCGCCTATTTCGTCTGCAATTTTGTCGCATTTTGATAAAGTTCGGCTTGCCAACATAATGGTACCAAAGATTTCGGGTAGCATTTACACTTTTAACTACCACGTTTCCTACACCACCTTGCACCATAATTAGAACTCGTTTTGACCTAATTTAAATTTGTTACTTTTTTGTGAGATTTTTACTTAAAGTATATAATTTTTTGTAGATAATTATTTTATTTTCAATAAAAAGGCTTTTATTTTTGATTGAACAAACGGTTTAAAGCATTTTTTGCTATAATAGGTTAATTTAAAGCATTTTTTGAGTATCTAAACAACTATTTGGCGTTGTTGTTATTAATTGCGCTATGTGTAACTAACTGATGCTAAATGCCCGCAAAAAAAATAGAATGAGAAATGTAGTTTGATTTTTTCGTTAAGCATTTTTTTTGTACTTGCAGTATACAACCTATAGTTATTTGCTGTATCTTTGCATACAGAAATGAGCACCTATTTTACAAACCTATACTAATTAGCCATTTAGACGATGAAAAAACTGTTTGTCACAGGTATTGGTACTGATATAGGAAAAACCATTGTATCTGCAATTTTGACAGAAGCACTTGCCTGATTATTGGAAAACCGGTACAAGCGGGTAGTATTGACTATACCGACAAGTATGGCAGTACAAGCACTGATTAGCAACCCATATAGTAAAATACACCCCAAGCGTATTTGTTACAAACGCCTGCATCGCCGCATTATGCCGCCGAACTGAAAATACAGATATTGACTTGCAAAGTATAAAACTGCCAGTTACCACCAAATAAATGATAATTATAGAAGGCAGGAGGGTTAATGGTTCCGTTAAATAAAGATGAACTTATAATTGATTTGATTAAACAATTAGAAGCGAGGGTTGTTATAGTTGTTAAAATTACTTAGGTAGTATAAATCATACGTTAATGACTGTTGCTGTATTGCAGCAAAAAATATACCTATTGCAGGCATTATATTTACAATGACAAAGCAGTGGCATTATGCCGAAACCTACATACTACAATATAGCGGGCTGAAATGTTTGGCAAAGGTAATGTACGAACCGCAAATAACCAAAGAAATAGTGCAACAATATGCATAGCTTCTCTGATAAAGTGGTATTATTAAATGATGAAATATAGTTTTATCGTTTTTTTATAAAAAACACACCATATAAAAGCAATTTTTTAGGCTATTTTAAACATTTTATACAATTGCTTGTTTAAATAATAGTATCTATACAAAATAGGCATGCAATTTGCAACTCATTACTAAATAATAGTAAAAAAAGCTTTGTTATTAACATACCTCAGAAACAATCGTTTAATGATTCAAATACCATATTGATACAACTACCGATGTTTGTTCGGTAGCACTAACACAAAATGGTACAGTAGTAGCCGCCATAGAAAATAGCGATAAAAATACACAATCAGCACTTTTAACACTATACATCGGCAAGTACTAAAAAGAAGTGCGCCTATAATCAATTATCGGCAAGCAATTAGTTCGGGTCCAGGGGTCTTAGGCTAGCGCATTGGGGCATCGGTGGCAAAAGGTTTGTGTTATGCCTTAGATATACCACTTATTAGTACCGATACGCTAACAGCACTAGCACAACAAGCCGCAAAACATACCCCGTACCAATGCGTACTATGTGCAATGATTGATGCCCGACGGCAAGAGGTTTTCGCCGCCCTTTTTGATAACCACTTAAATATCATAAACCCTCCACAAGCCATCGTTTTAGAACCAACAACCTTCGATAATTTATTGAACGAAAAACGGTTTTATTTTGTGGTACAGGCTCTCATAAATATAAATCGATGTTGCAACACCAAATGCACAATTTATTGACACGCAAACCGTTTATTGTATAGCTAATAATATAGCGGCATTAAGTTATCAACAATACTGTAAAAAAGACTTTGCTAACACCGCCTACTACGAACCCCTATATGTAAAGCCATTTTATATAGGAAACTAAAGGATAAGTCAGTGTATATGCAAAAAATAACAAAAAATAACACTTTTTCTGAAAGAAAGTATATATCTTTGCAGTTCAAAATACGCAATAAAAGCTTTATTTAATTAACTAACTTTAAGTAAATTCTCACTGGCATTATCATCAAGAACCGATTCTGTAATCCTCCGTCCAAGTTCGGACGCCCCCATTCATTTGGATTACCCTACCCTGCGTAAAGCCGTATTACTTGCTGCCGTTAATCACAAGTTGCGTCAGTCTATCGTCCAATTATTGGAAGAAAACAAACGCTTAACCGTTACCGAAATCTACGTGAAATTGCGCCTAGAGCAGTCGGTAGCTTCGCAACACTGCCAGCATGCTTCGCCGTTCGGGCGTTGTTGTCACCGAGCGTGGCGGTAAATTTATCTACTACTCGCTAAACCACAACCGTATCTCTGAAATCGCTCAGTTGGTTGATGATTTAACCAAGTAGTTTCTCTCTTACAGTTCAATAACTATATAGCTTTTCCCTACCGTTTTTTTAATCAATTTCAAATTTTTTCTCATGGCAGCTTTCAGTCATCAAGAACTTCAAACCTCAGGCGACCTATTACGCGCTATCGCTCACCCTCCGTATGACTATTTTGGAGTTTATCGACCAAAAAAAGGTGATAAACGTAAACAAAATATACAATACATAAGTTTAGAGCAGTCTATCACATCGCAACACTTGCGTATTATGCGTAACGCCGATTTAGTAGAAGCTAAACGTGACGGTAAATTTATTTACTACTCGCTTAACTACGACAAAATCAACCACGTAAACAAAAGTATCAACTCTTTTGTGGAGCGTTCTGCTGCAATCGAACTAACCGAAAGTGATTTCCTGGTGAATAATCCATTGAATGTACTTTTCTAAAGTTAAATAAAAATACCACTTTATTGCTTTGGCTCAAAGTGGTATTTTTATTTAAATATATAATGTCAAAGTGAGAAAACAAAAAATATTTTAATTAGCCCCTTAATGGGGATTAGGTCATGCCACTCGTTTGCATACCTATTATCAGAAACTTTATTAAACAAAAACGAAAATGTACTAATTGCTGCCGATGGAGCCGCAGCCCAATTGCTAAAATCCGAATTTCCGGATTTGCAACACCTTAAACTGTCGGGTTTTACTATTCAACTGCCCGAAGCAGGGCAATCGCTGCCACTAAAAATGGCGCAACAATTACCTAATATATTTAAAGGTATTTGGCACGAACACAAACAATTGCAAGCTATAATAAAAAAATATGAAATAAAAGGCATTATTTCGGACAATAGATATGGATGTTATAGCAAAACTTGCCCATCGGCAATACCAACAAGTTTGGGTGCTGACTTTGCCCATACCAACAACCTAAGCGGCGAGTTATCGCACCCAAGCAAATACCCTACTCCTAAATCGGTAAAATATATAGGCACTTTATCGCGGTTTATGCTACCTACACCACCACCACCTTTACAATACGATGTTTTAGTGCTTTTGTCGGGAGCCGAACCACAACGCACCTATTTCGAACAATTAATTTTGGCACAAATAAGTGCCATATCTAATAAAAAATAATAATAGTACGGGGCATAACAGCTACTAATAACAGGCAACAAATAAACCCCCAATTTGGTGATAATTGACCACCTAACTACCACCGAACTACAACAAACTATTTTGCAAAGCAAAGTAATTGTTGCCCAGAAGCGGTTATAGTACCTTAATGGATTTGGCAGCACTAGGTAAAGCCGCTATATTGGTGCCAACACCCGAACAAACCGAGCAAGAATATTTGGCTGACCGACTGATGCAACAAAATGTTATTTTTCGATGCCCCAAAACCAATTTAACCTTGAAAAAGCATTACAAATGTATACCCAATTTATACCCCCAAAAATACAACCCAGCAAAATATTATTAGAAAATACAATTACCCAATGGCTCGAAACTATTTAAGTATTTTTTTAAATAATTTTTGATAAAATTGTAACAAAACACGCTTTAATTGGAACTTATAGCTAAACCAATTGGTTTTATATAGTAGACAGCTTTGCTAACTGTTGTCGTAATTTCTAACATCATTCACAAAAAACAAACGTATAACCCAACATGAAAAAGTTCTTTTTATCCATTACCCTTTTATTTGCTTCAACCCTTATTTCCTCTAATGCGTATGCCCAGTTCGGGCTTGGGCGAGCCCTCGAGAACGCCATTAACCGAAACATAGAGAAAAAAATTGACCAAGCTGTTGATGAATCTTTTGAGAAAGAAACACAAAAAGAAAAAACAAAGCACAAAAAGACAGCACAAACGTAAATACCGACGAAAACGGCAATATCATCATCGAAACAGACGATAGCAAAGTGGAAATTTCGGGCGATAAAGACAAAGTAAAAATAACAACCGACGAAAGTGACGTAACTATTGAACAAACTAACGAACTGCCCACCAACGTAAAACCCAGCGATTTTATTGGTAGTTTTGATGCCGAAATGAGCCGGTATAAAAATAATCAATTGAAAGACAAGCCCACAAATATTAGTTATTTTATAGACACCTATAAGTTAGCTGTGGAGATACAACCCGATGAAAAAAAAGATGCTTTTGTTAGTATCTTTGACCGACAAAAAGGTACGATGACCATGCTACAAGAAGAAAAAGGCAAAAAAACAGCGATGGTAATGAAAATGCCCAAAATAACAGTAAAAAATAAAAACAACGAAACGCCAGAAGATGCTAAATTTACCAAAACCGGACGCACCAAAATAATAGACGGACATACCTGCTGCGATATCGGCGAAACCGAAAAACAGAAAACAACCTTTTGGGCTGCACCCGACCTTAAATACAACCTTGCCGAAAGCATGCTAATTATGCAAAGCCAAAATAAACAACAAAACGAAACCCCTAATTTTGGACAAGTAGACGGTATGCCACTCGAGGTTGTGATAGAACAACTAGATAAAAAAGAACGGATAGAAATAAAATACAAAAACCTAAAAATTGGCAGCGTAAACAAAGCCAAATTTAGCACCGACGGCTACGAAATTACCGATATGACCCAATTTGGTGGTATGTTTGGTAAATAAACAAAAATACAAAACCCCCAAATTTTAACCTAAATTTGGGGTTTTTTATATTTATTTAGTAATTTACATATTAGTTATTTTTTTGCTGACAAAACCTATATAAAAGGTAAGCAAAAACAACCCAAAATGTATAAACCCACGAATGCCTAAAAAATTGGGCGACCATGTAGCTCCCAAAATAGGAGCAGAAATGTTATTCCAATACATCCACCAGTTAACCCCAGCTTGGACAAAAAAAGCCCCCGACAAAAATTTACAAACTTCTGTCCAAAATATTCTTTTTCTCATTTTGTTGATAGTTTGAGTATTTTTTAAATTTATACTAATGATTTGCCTGATTTTTGTTTTTTATTTTAGCCAACCACAAATAAAAATACCGCATAGTTGTTTACTTCCGTTTCATATAGCTATTTAAAGGTTGTCCTGTGTTGCCATTAGTAAAAGGTATGTGTAAATAAACCGATATAGTAGAGGCAATATCTTTTACCCGCACATAAACCGAGCTACTACCGTGTTTGATGCCATAGCCATACCAAATAAGTGGCACGTGGGTGTCGTAGCTAAACGGCGAGCCGTGCGAAGTGCCTTTTAAGCCCCAATCCATCCAACCCGGTTCGTAGTTTACCAATACATCGCCGCTGCGTTTGGCATAAAAACCGCGTTGCATAAGTGCCAAAGAAGGCTCGCTAAATTCGTTTCTTTGCAATTCGGTGGCAGTTATTGTTTGGGCAACACCTGTTTGGATAAGCATAAAATCGGCAAATTGCTGTTGTACGGTCGCTAAATTTAGCTTTTTAGCCGCCACTATTTGGTGGTTTAAGTACACTTGTTGATTGTCGTAAGCTTCAACCATATTACTGTCGGCGTAGTTTTGAGCAGCAAAACTGCGCAATTTCAACAAAACATCATCAACATCTATGCTGCCACTTGCCAATTTGTGGTCTTGCATATAAACAATATTTTGAGCAGCACCATGATCGGCGGTCAAAAATAATAGTACATTATTTTTGCCATAATTTTTATCTAAATAAGATAGCAAATCGGCAATGTCTTTATCCAATCGTAAATAATTATCCATTACCTCCACCGATTGCGGGCCAAACTGATGCCCAATATAATCGGGCGACGAGAAGCTAATGGTGAGCATGTCGGTAACGTCGCCCTTGCCCAGTTTTTCGTTTTCGAGGGCGGCTAAGGCTATGTCTTTGGTAATGGTGTTGCCCCAAGGCGTAACGCGCAGCACATCAAACGTTTTTAACTCGGCGGTAATAGCAGGCAAGTTGTGCGGAAACACCGACCGTTTTTCGCCACTAAACAAACCTTCGTATCGGTTATCGTCAGGCGCAATATTTTGGTAGATAGATAGCGGCTGTGGTCTCCCAGGGTTTGGACAAGTATTTTTTGCGGTAATTTTTGCTCGTTGAACAATTGCATCCACTTGGGTAGCTCGGTCATGTAGTAAGTACTGCTCACAAAATTGCCTGTTGTGCCATCAAACCAATAAGCGGCATTGCCTCCGCGTCCGGCGGGCAGTATGCAGCTACGGTCTTTTAGTGCCACCCCAACTACACGCGCCCTAAAATTAGTGGCAATACGCAATTCGTCGCCTATGGTGGTACTTAATAAATTGTTAGGCGACATTTTACCTACCGCCGCCGTGCTGCTACCTACGGTTTGCACGGTGCTATCATCGGCACAATAGATACTTGCGCCCAATTTGCGGTCGTACCAATTGTTAGACACAATGCCATTTGTGGAGGGCGTAGTACCTGTAAAAATACACGAATGACCCGGACCCGTATAAGTAGGTACATAGTCAAATTGGCAGTTATCGAACGAAAAACCCTCGCCCAACAAACGTTTGAAACCCTTGTCGCCCATCGAATCCCAATATTTATACAAATAATCGTATCGCATTTGATCAACCACCACCCCAACAATTAGTTTGGGTTGTTGTGGCGTGTTTTTTTGAGCAAAGAGGTTGAAAGGAAGCAGTAAAATAAAAAATAAATATTTTATTTGGTAAGTCATAACTAATTTTTAAGTTAGATTTGTTGTTGAATAAAATTAAAACCCTTTTGGGAGGTAAAAGTTGGTAAATTGGCTAAAAAAGCGTAATTTTGAGCAAAATTTTGGTGTTAACACTAGTTGTTTTTATAATTTAATGTTTTATTAAATTATTTTTATTTTTTTAGTCAATAACTTATCACTTATAATTTATATTATTTTGGAAGAGGTAAAACCTAAGTCTGTATATTACAGACTATTTGCAGTTAGACAAAATTTTAGACGCACAATTGCCCGAAAGCCAAAAGCGGGCGTGCAAGCTGATGATGAAATGCTGTTTATTATCATACATCAAACCTACGAACTATGGTTTAAGCAGATATTGCACGAGTTGGGCATTGCCCAGCGGGTTTTTCAGCAATCTAACATCAACGACAACAGCCCCGATTTACCCAATGTGGTGCATCGGTTAAATCGTGTTTCGGAGATATTGGAGGTGTTGATTGACCAAATGTTTGTGTTAGAAACCATGACTCCGCTCGACTTTTTAGATTTTCGCAATTTACCGTCCAGCATCGGTTTTCAGAGCATACAATTTAAAATTGTAGAGGCTAGCTTGGGTTTGCTACAAACAACGCTTTGGGCAACAATACTACCTGTCGCAGTTGCGCCCCGAGGACGTAGAACGGGTAAAAAAAGCTGAAGAATCTACGTCGTTGATTGAGTTAATAAATACTTGGTTAGAGCGGATGCCTTATTTTAAAGATGCCGCTTATTGGCAAGCCGAGTTAGAGGCTACAAAACCACATCCATTTTGGCAACAATACCGAGATGCATACGCTAATGGTTTGCTGGAGATGGAAAAAAGCAACCTAATTGGTTTTGATATGCTGTTTATGAACGATGAAAATTATCCAGAGGACCGCCGTTTAAGCCCCGAGGCTAACCGAAATGCTTTGTTTATTATGCTTTATCGCGATTATCCGTTGTTGAATATGCCTTATCGTTTGCTCGAAATGTTGTTAAATATTGACGAATTGTTGGCTCAGTGGCGTTATCGGCACATGAACATGGTACAGCGAATGATTGGCAGACGGGTAGGTACAGGTGGCAGTACGGGTGCGGAGTATTTAAAAAATGCTGCCGATTCGCACTATGTTTTTAAAGAAATAGCCGACCTTACGTCGTATTTAATGCCCCGACAAGACATGCCCAAACTAAGTAGCAAGTTGCAGCGAGATTTGGGGTATAATAAATTTTAGTTTTTACTGGCTGTTTGATACTTATACTAAGAATAGTGTGGGGTATTGCGCAAACTTTGCTTTGGGGGTGCCCCTCACTTATCAAATTAGGGAGTGCCAAGCATCACCCCCAAAAAAAACATTTTCCGCGTCAAGCGGGGCAAAGCGCAAACTTTTGTGTTGGGGTTTGTCAGATGGGGATATTTTTATGACAAGGGTATTTCTTGGCACAACTCGGTTAGCACGCCGTTGCAGTCTTTAGGATGAATAAAGCATACTAATTTATTATCGGCGCCACGTTTGGGTTGTTCGTTGAGTAGCTTAAAGCCATTGTTGTTAAAATATTGCATGGCTGTGGCTATGTCTGGCACATCGTAGGCAATATGGTGTATGCCTTCGCCGCGTTTTTCAATAAATTTGGCTATGGCACTTTGTGGCGATGTGGCTTGGAGTAGCTCGATTTTGCTTTCGCCAGTTTTAAAAAACGAGGTAATGACGTGTTCCGACTCTACGATTTCTGATTTGTAGGGAGGTACGCCCAAGATGCGGGTATATAAATCGTTGGCAATATTTATGTCTTTAACGGCTATGCCAATGTGTTCTATTTTGGTAAGCATGTTGTTTTGCTGTGATTTGTTAAATAATGAGCAAAGTTAGGCTTATTACGGCATATATAGGGTGTTAAGGCTTCTTTTTTTGAAAAAAAAAGCACATCAAGAATGTTTAACTTCTTGATGTGCTTTTTTATGGGTTGTACTTGGTAGGTTTGTTTGCTGATAGACAATAAAAAAAGCTATTGACCGGTTTATTTTAATTTAATGTCGTCTATTCTCCTTTCGGCTTCTTTTATGTATATGTTTGCTTCCTCTGTTCCTCGGAGTTCTCCTATTTCTATACATTTTTCGAATGTGGCAAGTGCCATATCTTTGTCGTTTAGTGCGTTGTATAGTTTGCCCAATGTAAAGTTGTTGTAACATTCGCTTTCATAGCCTACCGATTTTTTTGCCCAGCTAAGTGCCAATTTTAAATCTTCTTTGTTTTTATCTCTGGCATATTTAAAAAAGCGTTCTGCTGCGTCGTTCAATAGTCGGGGGTCGTCGTGTTTAAAGGCGATATGTTCTTTTGTTACTTTGTACAGGTTATTCCAATCGCTTATTTGCTCGTAGTATTCTGCTTTTACGTTAAGTTCGTAGTCTTTATCGTTAGATAAATTTGCTGATTTGATAACGTCGAGCATTTTGTCGAATAGCTCCTTGTCTCTGTTGTTTATAACGGTTTTTAAGGTATTTTGAATGGCTAGTTTAATTCGGTTATTAACTTGTTCGCCTCTCATATTTCTTTTGTAATGTTGCAAATCGGCTAAAAAATAGGTCATAGCGATATTGCTAACATTGTCCGAAAAATCGTATATAAAAGTT
Source organism: Sphingobacteriales bacterium (assembly GCA_016718845.1). Classification (GTDB taxonomy): domain Bacteria; phylum Bacteroidota; class Bacteroidia; order Chitinophagales; family UBA2359; genus JAEUUX01. The sequence goes on along the minus strand of JADKCK010000026.1, from coordinate 34,738 downwards.
CGGTTAATGTCTGATGATTTTTCTTCTAGGCGTTGTGTGTTGAGGTATTCGTTGACAAGGTTGTTGTATGGGTCGCCGAAGGTATGTGACAAGTAGGTAAGTTTATACAAATCGGTTGGCGAGCATTGGCTTTTGTCTTTTTTGTATTTTTCTTTTAGTGTTGTAAATTCGTTCCAGCTATCTTCGGTTCGTCCTTTGAGTATTGCGAGCCCTTTGTTGAGTAGGTCGCGTTTATTTTGGACTTCGCTACCGCTTGTTCTATCCATCAAAAAGCCGTTAGAGTTGTAGAAGAGTAGTTCGGTTTCGGTGCCTAAGTCGTTCATCCGTGCAAAATTACCATAAGCGGGGTCATCTATGTTTAGGGTATAGTTGAGGAAATTGGCATTGTAGAAATTGGATACTTCGGCATCGGTGTAGTAGTCGCTGGCAAACATAGAGCACGGTTTGCATTTACTAGAGGTAGTATGAACAAAAACATATTTGCTTTGTTCGTTAGCAGTGTTCAATATTTCTTGAAAACTGCCGTTCATAAATTTTATGCCTGTAACGGCATAGTGTGCATGGCAAGATGGAGATGCGAAACTTGCCAGAAAGATTATCGCTGCCCATGCAATGATGTGTTGATAATGTTTCATAGTAGAGTGTTTTTTAATTAACAATAGGGTTGTATAAAAAAAGAAGTTATTTATAGGCTATTCGACCTTTGTTTTACTATTGTTTTAACAAATGCCGAAGTGTGTTTTTGGGTAGATACGCAGTTAACGAGGCTGACAATTTGGGTGGGTAGATGAGTGGGGCTGTTTATTCGGCTAGCTTTTCTTTGAGTCGTGCTACGAACAGATAGTCGCCGTCTTTACTTTTTGATAATACGTTTTGGGCTTCGAGGACATACTCTTGAGCTTTTTTGTTTTTACCCAATTTACTGTATAGCCATGCTAATACGGCATTGTTTTCGTATTCGTTTTCTATTTTAACGGATTTGTTCATCCATTTAATAGCTTCTTCGAGTAGTTTTTTGTTTTCTACGTGTTGATAGAATTTGTAAGATACTTTGTTTAGTATTTCTGGGTCAGAGACGTGCTGGTCGGTTATGTATTTTTGGGCTATTTTTGCATAGGTTGCCCAGTCGTTTACACCTTCGTAGAAAATGGATTGCAGATAAAAAAGGTATTCGTTGATATTGGGGATATTAGATTTAACGATTAATGTTTCGACTTGTTTAAATAGGTCAAAATCGCGTTCGCGCAGGGCTATAATAGTGCTATTATAGGCAGCTGTTTTAATTTTGTCGTTAATTCGGTTACTTCCGTATTGTTCTTTAAAATAGCTTATATCTTCGACAAATTGGTAGATTGCGTTGTTTTCTATGTTATTAGAAAAATCGTAAATCAGTTTTCTATTTGTGGCTGTTTTGAAATTGCTTTGCGTTTTTAGGTAGTCGTTTATTACTCGGTTGTAAGGTAGTCGGTATTCTTTTAGCAGGTAGGCATATTCTCTAAGCATTTCGTCGGGTTGTTTGCCTTTTAGTATAAGGCTATTGCTTTGTTTGCCATTGGTGTACCATTTTTCGAGTTCTTGGTATTGTTTATTTTTTTCGTTAAAGCCTACTAGTTTAACGTTTGTTGCTTGTGTGCCTAGTACTTGTTTGCTCATGCCTAGAAACTCAGGGATGTCTTTACAGCCTGTTTCTTTTCGTATTAGTTCGCCTTTGGGGGTAAAATACAATAAAGAGGGTAGTTCGGTAATATTGTGTAACGACTGGAAATACTCGAATTCGCGTTTGCTTAGATTTACTTTGTAATTTACAAAGTATTCGTTTTGAAACATAGCTACTTCTTGGTCCGAGAATACTACTCTATCCATTGTTTTGCATGGTGGGCAATAATCGGCATATACATCAACAAAAATTATTTTGTTTTCGTTTAATGCTTTTTCGGCTACTTCTGCCCACTCACCATGATAAAAGTTGAGTGTTATTTCTTGGGCTTTACTAATAATATTAAGGCAGCAGAATGCTGTTAATAGCAATATTTTTTTGATTATAGTGTGGTTCATTGGGTTGCTATTTTAAAAGGGGGTGCTGTGAAAAAAGGTGGTACAAAGATATGTACTAAATGGCAAATATTGTGCATATTTTTATAGCTTGCCTATTATCGTTTTTTTGTTTAGTGTGGTTGTAAAAAAAAACGATGCTATAAAACAAAGTTTTAGAGGCATTATGCAGATGCTAGCCTTAAACTTGTTTTATAGCATCGCTATAAGTGCGTAAGCAAAATATTAATGTTACTGTAAAAAAAGTGTAATGGCTACCTATAAATGCCTGACAAACAAGTATTTTAAAAAATAGCATTTGGAGGCATAAGTGTTGGTAATCAACAACTTACATATTGCAAAAATGCAGTTTTTACAATACAATATTACTTGAACGATGCGGGTATTGCTTTGTCTGCACGAATGATTTCTTGCAATTGTAACGAATTGCTATAATCGCCACCCGATTTACGAGCTTTTTCGATGGCGATATCAAGCTCTTTGATGGCTTTTGATTTTTTGCCTAATTTATAAAAAATAAGTGCAATAGTTTCGTTGTATTCGAAGTGCGAGTTGCTTATCTCCAATGCTTTACTAATCCATTGCAATGCTTTTTCGAGCTGTTCTTTGTTGTTAGTATTAACAGCTAAGTCGCGTGCCGCTGTATTTAGTATACCCGGATTTGGTGCGATTTGGATGTTGCAATAGTTTGTTACTGCTTGTACATAAGACAGCAAATTGTTGGTTTCTTTGTAATACAACAATTTAAATGTAAAGATACTTTCTTGGCTATTAGGTATGGCAGCTTTTGTTATGTATTGCAAAGCATCTTCAAATGCTGTTTTATTTTGGTCAAATGCCGACGACATTACCTTGCTGCGCACAGCATCTAGTATTTTTGCATTAACCTCTTCTTTGCCAAATACGCCCATGTATTGCTGTTTGTTGCGCAACATTATATCAAATGCTTTGGAGTCTAGCTCATCAGCAAAATCAAAAACAAACTGCATGTTATCCCTAATAGACTGGGAGGTTTTAAAATCGCTGCTGTTGAGAAAATAGTCTACCACTTCGCTATAAGTCTCGTTTAATTTTTTTAAGTCATAAGCATAATCATACAAAAAACGAGGGCTTCTGGAACCGTTGTTATATTGTAGCTTCTTTTCTAAGAAATTAGCATATATAGTGGGTATCGAATTGCTCTCATTAATAGGCACTTTGGCACGAACACTTTCTCCTAGAGATATAAACTCCTCGACTGATTTTACTCCGGCATCTTTTTGTATCAGTTTACCATCAGGGGTAAAATATAATAATGCCGGATATTGAGATAATTTATATTCGGACATGAATGTCATGCCTTCGGGGGTGTGTACATTAAGTTTGGCACTAACAAAGTTGGATTCATAAAAAGCCCTAACCTTTACATCTGCAAAGGTAGTTTTGTTCATTGTTTTATATTCGGTTGAATATGGTTTATAAACAACCATTAATATAGGTCTTTTGAAGTCGGATGCAAATTCTTTTGTTTGCGTCCAATCTAATTCAGTAAATTCTATTCCTGTGCTTTCAGAGAAAGATTGACTAAATGTGGGTTCGCTAAGCAAAAAACATAGCGAAAAAAAGTACAATATAAGTAGTAGGTGTTTCATAAAAATGCGTGTTTTAAGTAAGGTGGATATGAAATTATGGGGATTATGAGTAGCTATACTGTTAAGACGATATTTAGGTGTTAAAGTTACATTGGAAAAGAAAAAAAAACTGTGCTTTATTTATAGTGACCAATAATTGTTTTTGTGACACTTTTAGGGGCTTTTTTCTCAAAAAAAAAACATTTTTTTTGTTCTTGCTAAATACTACCTAATTGCATCAAAAATCTTGCCAATTTTATTGGTTTTTGTTGGTGTAATTAAGTCAAGCTTTAAAGATATCGAAAAAATACTAAATTGTGGTTTAGTGGAAAAATATTTGAGTAATTTGATGCATCAAAACATTCAAATGTCCTATCGCTATACTTTTACGTAATACTTGTGTATTTAGTTGTATTTTCGGTTCTTATTTTTTGTATTTCAACTAAAATTTCGGATTTTATAGTTTCGTTCACCTTAGTAAGGGGCAGTCTAAGCACTTCTTTGCAAATGCCAACTAGGTTTAAGGCGGCTTTTACACCTCCGGGGCTACCCTCTACAAATAGTAAATCTATCAGATTGGCTAGTTGATAGTGCCAATATCGGGCTTTATCGTATCGTCCAAGCATCGCAAAATTAACCAATGCCGAAAACTCGCGAGGTAATACGTTGGCAATTACCGAAATTACCCCTTCGGCACCACAAGCAATAAGGGGCAAAGTGTGCAAGTCATCGCCCGAAAGTACTACAAAGCCTTCGCGTTTTTCCTTAAGCAAGCAAGTTATGCTTGCTAAATCGTTCGATGCGTCTTTAATGCCAATAATATTGCTATGATTGTGCATCAATTTTAGGGTAGTAGTAGGGTTTATGGTCGATGCAGTTCGGCTGGGTACATTATATAGTAAAATGGGTAACGGTGCTTCTTTTGCAATGGCATCGAAGTGTTGATAGATACCCTCTTGATTAGGGCGGTTGTAATGTGGACTGGCAGATAAAATAGCATCTATTTGCTTAAAATGGTAGCCCGAGATTTCTTTTAAAACCTTTTGGGTGTTGTTACCGCTAAAGCCAGCTACTATGGGTACTCTACTAGCTACTGCTTGGGCGGTAAAGTCTAATAACTCATAACGTTCTTCGAGCGATAAAGTAGAACTTTCGCCTGTTGTGCCTAAGGATACTACGTAGTCTACTTGATTTTGGATAACGTAATCTATCAACTTTTGTAAGCTGTCGTAATCAATGTTCCCGTTTTCGTGGAAAGGTGTCACCAAGGCAACCCCTACTCCTTTAAATTTATTGACCATGTGCGCTAATGTAGTTTTAAAAATAGGGTTGATACCAAAGTACGCACAAGTTATGTTCTTTCTTTTTAGAGACAAAGGTAATAACTAAATGACTATTTTTGGTAATCTTTTGGTAAAGAAAATTATTTTTTTTAGCAAAAAAAATAGGACAAATAATAGTTAATTTACAAGTACTTGGTAATCAAGTGATAATGAATTAAAATTAAACGACTTATTATAAAAAAATTTAACATTTTTTTTAAATATCATACTTTTTTTGTGTGTGTATTTTTTCAAAAGCTTGCACTTTATGATTTGTACTGAAACTCGCCCATCGAAGCAAATTTGTGAATTCTTTTTTTGATGCGTTCTGTTGGTTCTAAGCTGCTTATTTCGCTTAGGTGTTTTTCTATCACTTGTTTTAGTGTAGCTGCCATTTGTAGTGGGTTTTGGTGTGCGCCACCTAGTGGTTCTTTTACTATTTCGTCAATCAAGCCAAAGCGCAACATGTCTTCGGCGGTTAGTTGTAGTTGTTCGGCGGCACGTTCTTTAAACTCCCAGCTACGCCACAAAATAGAAGAACAACTTTCGGGCGATATAACAGAGTACCATGTGTTTTCGAGCATCAAAATTCTATCGCCAATACCAATACCCAAAGCACCACCCGATGCACCCTCGCCAATGATGATGCATAAAATGGGCACTCGCAATTTACTCATTTCAAATAAATTACGAGCAATGGCTTCGGCTTGTCCGCGTTCTTCGGCTTCTAAACCCGGAAAAGCACCTGGCGTGTCAATAAAACAAATAACTGGTTTATTGAATTTTTCTGCCATTTTCATCAAACGCAGTGCTTTGCGGTAGCCTTCGGGGTTTGCCATGCCAAAATTTCGGTATTGTCGGCTTTTTGTGTCGGTACCCTTTTGGTGTCCAATAATTACTACAGAGCGTCCATTAAACGAGGCAAAGCCACCTACCATAGCTTTGTCGTCGCCTACTTGTCGGTCGCCATGTAGTTCAGTAAAGTTTTCGAATAGCATTTTGGCATATTGCAAGGTGTAAGGGCGCTCGGGGTGGCGCGACAACTGCACCTTTTGCCAGCGGCTAAGGTTACTGTATAGCTTTTGTCGGGTAGCTATTAGTTTGCTTTCTAGGTCTTCAACGGTTTTACTTACATCTACACCCTCGGTTGTGCCTATTTCTTTTATGCGCGTCAAACGCTCTTGCAACTCTTCGAGGGGTTTTTCAAAATCAAGATACACCATAATTGTTAGGCTTTTGTGTAGAAATGCGGAGCACAAAAGTACGGCATTTGTATCAAATTAGTGCTATTTTTAACTAATTAAAGACATTTTTTGTCGAAAGAAAAAAAAACTTTGAAAAAAACGAAAAAAAAAGAGCAGATACTATTGCAATACCAAAAAACTGTCGTACCTTTGCCCCGCTTTTGACAACAAGCCGTAGTTTGTTAATAACACGGTGTGGTAGTTCAGTTGGTTAGAATACCTGCCTGTCACGCAGGGGGTCGCGGGTTCGAGTCCCGTCCATACCGCCAAAAGCAAACTTGTAAAATTATTTTACAAGTATCTTTTACTCAGATACAATTTGGCGATAAACCAAACGGTGTGGTAGTTCAGTTGGTTAGAATACCTGCCTGTCACGCAGGGGGTCGCGGGTTCGAGTCCCGTCCATACCGCCACTAATCCCTCGCAAACTTTTGTTTGCGAGGGATTTTGGCGTTTACAAACCTAAACGATTGATGTTTATGCAGAGGTAGTACAAACAAGCTAAATGTTAAACGACAAGAAGATTTGGAGATAATTTGTTATTAGTTTGCTACTACTTAGCACGCATTAAAAATTTGTTAATTTTTTATTAACCCCAAAAGTAAGCCTAAAAATCAAGGCTGTATTTAATTGACGAGCCTATTTTAGAAGCTAACTTGTTTATGTGTTTTTGTAATTATATATTTATAGTGATGGTTTTTATTATTGTCAACACATTTTTTTACAAAAAAATGCTCGGCTTGGTAACAAAAAAGTGTTTTTACCCAATAGCATAATGTACATCAAACCTTATCAAGGCTTGATAATTAGTTAATAATTAATACATTAAACTATGAATTACAAAACAATTTTATTTGCATTTTTTTGCTGTCTTTTTTCGCTCAACCTATCTGCAAGTACCTACTATGTAGCTACTAATGGCAACGACAACAGCGGCAATGGTTCGGTAGGTAATCCGTACAAAACATTACAACATGCCTTAGAGGTGGCAGTTGACAATGACATTATTGAACTGCGCGGAGGTAACTACACTAGCAACGAAATTCGCATCAACCAAAACAACTTAACAATACGTTCGTATCAGGGCGAATGGGCAATTATTACTGCCCCTACCAACGTAGAAGATGCTACCTCGTGTATTTGGTATCACGAACCCGAAATTGTGGGAGGCACCCTTGAACGCCTCGAAATTGTGGGCGGCTATTATTATGGTATTAAGTTTGAAAGTAATTGGGATTGGGACAATACCGTACCTATGGCACAACGACGTGGGGTAAGTAACGTAACTATCCGGAATTGTAAAATACACAATACCGGGCGCGATTGTATAAAATTAGCCCCTGCTGCCGACAACATCACCATCGAAGGTTGCGAAATTTACAACTCGGGTATTGGACCTGTTAATGTAGCCGACCAAAATGCCGAAGGCATTGACTGTGTAAATGGCGATAACTTAACAGTACGTAATTGCTATATCCACCACACTTTTTCGACGGGTATTTATAGCAAAGGTGGTGCTATCAACACCTTAATCGAAAACAATTTGGTAAGTAATTGCGGCGAAGGCGGCATTATGTTGGGTTTTTATACCGACGAGGAATGGTTTGATACCCAAATAAACCCTAACCTATACGAAAGTCGTGGCGGAACGGTGCGCAACAACATAGTTATAAACACTCAGCTCGAAGGCATTGGCATGTATGCCGCTCTTGATGGTAAAATGTATAACAATACCATTATAGATGCTGCCCAAACCGACCATGCCGCACTACACATTAGCCCTGGTATTATTTGGACAGAAGCAGCCAACAACGATGTATATATTCCGTGTCGAAATATAATGGTGCAAAACAACATTTTTGTGCAATCCAACAATATTACCCGCCCCATTGCCTCTATCCGATACATGAACGATGATATAAACACCAATATGCAAGGCACCAACATCGTGAACCACAATGTGTACTATCGTGCTGCAGGGGTTATTTTTAACGATGGTATTAATTGGGAGGATTTGAGCCTTGCACAATGGACAAGTGCCACGGGTTTTGATGCTAACAGCCAAAATGTTAACCCCAACTTAGATGCCAACCACCACCTAAATGCCACAAGCTCTTGTATAAATGGGGCTACTACTATAGCAGGTTTAACCAACGATTACGATGGCAACCCTCGAACCAATACCCCCGACATTGGTGCCGACGAGTATGGAGCGGGTGCTAATCTAAGTGTCCCGCCACCAGCAGGCATACTTGGCACAGGTGCTACGGTGTTTACAAGTATTGGCTATATGCCCAAGAGTAACACTGTCTTAAAAAGTTACCCCAATCCATGCAATCAAAAAACAGTATTGAACTTTGATATAAGCACACCCGATAATATCGCTATTCAATTGTTCGACCTAAAAGGTAGCCTTGTAGCCGTTATATATAACGGTACTTTAACAGCCGCTACCTACCAATTTGAGGTAAACCTTACCCACCTACCAACAGGTATCTACACACTTCAATTGCAAGGTAGCCAATTGTATGGCATACAAAAAATAATGGTCATAAAATAATATCAATCCAACAATAAAATTAGGACAATATACCGTATATTTGCGGTGTATTGTCCTAATTTTGTTTTACATCTACCCAATTAAATCATTATATTAAACAAATTTATATAAAACATGAACAACCAAGAGCTTTTGAAACAAGCCCAAGAGATGCACACGCAAGCCAAAAAGCTATCGGATGTTAATCCCTCTTTAAGTTTTCAATTATTAGAGCAATGTATAGCTATCTATACCCAAATAAATTACCAAAATTACGAAGTATTGGCAGATTGTTACCTTGGCATGTCTACTATACAAAACGAATTTCGTAATACAACCAAAGTTTTAGACTATGCGTATAAAGCCTTAGCTATTTGCAACAACATAAAAAGCGAAAAACTACCAGTATTTAAACACGATATTTACTTACAGTTAGCCGAAGGTCAAATTATGAGCCAAAATTTTGACGAAGCTATCCATTTTACCCTAAAGGCATATAGTTTATTAGATGAATTAGCAGATAAAGAAGATGCAACGCAAGAAGTGTATGTGAAATTAGGGTTTTGTTATGGTTTAAAAGGACTTGCACAAGAGTCGATTGACTGGTATATGAAAGCATTAAACTTGATGGAAATAACCGACAACCAAGTATCTTTCACAAAAGGACGTATCTACAACAATATTGCACAAGCATATTACAGACTTAAAAACTATAAAAAAACTATTCTTTACCGCAAGGCTGGCTTGTCAACCCTATTGGCATTACATGGCAAACACAATACCTATACCGCATATAGCTATGGCAATTTAAGCCTCGATTACCTAACCGATTGCCAATATGATAAAGCCCTCGAAAATGTACAAATGAGTCTGCATTGTTTGTGTAAAGATTACGAAATAGAAGATATTTATGCTTATCCTAACTCCAAGCAGAGTATATCTGATATGCAAATCATAACCAACTTGTTTTTTAAAGGACGTGTAATGCGCACATATTATATCCAACAAACTAAACAAATAAAAGATGCGGATTGTGCTTTTAATAACTTTTGTTTATCTACCAACTCGTTACTCACTACCATACAAAATGTATCAGATGAGCGAAACACTACGGGCTTGTTAAATCAAGTAGGAAGGGTTTTTGCTGATACCATTGAAATGGCATTTATTTTGCATTACCATTATTTGTACGGGCAAGTTTTTGATGCCAAGGTCGAAAAAATAGTATACCTTACCGATAATTTACCAGACAATAGCCCACTTTTTAAAGCTTTTGTATTGTCGGAACAAAGCAAAGGTATTTTGCTACTATCGCACCTAAAAAATAACGAAGCCCAAGTACAATCGGGTATTTCGCCCGATTTGTTGGAACAAGAACACCAATTACATACCCAATTGATGGAGTTGGATAAACAAATTGCCACTCATCAGCAACTGCCTATTGTGCAACAAAACGAAACAGAAATAGCTGCTATACAAGCCCAAAAGTTTGATGTTCACCAACAGTACCAACAGCTTATTGCCCTTTTTGAGCAAAAATACCCCAATTATTACCAACTAAAACACAACCACAATATTGTTGATGTGCCAACTTTGCAAGATGAATTGCGAAAACAAGTGCAAACCACTGCATTAGTCGAGTACTTTGCCACAACCCACAACTTGTTTGTGTTTTGCATTACCCCATATAATTATTATGCAGCAAAAGTAAGCTTGCCCCCAAATTTCGACGACCTTGTTGCCGATTTTAATTTTTACCTCACCGAGGGCATCGCCGAGCGAAAAAACTACATAGATGCCGCCCAAACGCTTTATCAATTACTGATGCAACCCATCGAGCAATATTTGCAAGGCATCGAACAGCTAATTATTATTCCCGACAAAGAGTTATCAACCTTGCCTTTCGAGGCATTGTTATACGAGCAAATACCTACCCAAACCACCTTTGCCAATTTGCCTTATTTGCTGCTACGTCATGCCATATCGTACCATTATTCGGCTACTTTGTGGGTAAATAGTGCCCAAATAAAAACGCAAAATAAGCCCAATGCCGCTAACTCTTTTGTGGGATTTGCGCCCGTTTATGCCCAAACCGCCAACCTACCCGATGCAGACGTTGCGTTACCCACAGGCAGTAAAAAACAAAAAATAACCAACAAAACCACAAAATATACTGCCAATGCTGTACGAATGGTGCGCATTGGCGATACCGATTACCAAGCCCTGCTACACTCCGAAACCGAAATAAACACCATTGCCCAATTGTTTGAACAACAAGGACAAACCACCCAAATTTATTTACACGAGCAAGCCACCGAACAAAATTTTAAACAAGCCGCAGGGTCTTATCGCTACATACATATAGCCGCACATGGCATTTATCATCCCACAAAACCCGAGTTGTCGAGCATTGTGTTTGCCCCTAACCCGCATACAACTAGCCCTGCTTTGTTGCACCTATCCGATACCTACACCCTGCAACTAAACGCCGATTTGGTGGTGCTAAGTTGTTGCCAAACAGGTGTAGGCACACATGCCATAGGCGAGGGGGTAATTGCCCTACATCGTGGCTTTTTGTATTCGGGCGCAAAAAACGTAATTTATACCCTATTTAAAGTATACGACCTAAGCTCAAGTCAATTGACCACTGCCTTGTTCCGCGAAATTTTAAACAAGCATACCTATGCCGTGGCATTGCAAAAAGCTAAACTAAGCCTTATAAAAGCCAACAAAGCACCCGCACATTGGGCAGGTTTTGTATTGATGGGATAAATGAAACCGATAGCCAACAGCGAGCATAGATGATAACCAACAGCCTGCTCAATAAAACATACTACTATTACACCCAACACCAGCAAAAAATTTAATAGCACGTATTTGCTGATTAGGCTGATATAAATAAGGTTTGCCATTAGCATCAATCATAGGTACATGCGGGTTATTGGCTTTGTTCCATTTACGTGGTACAAGGGGCATATCGTGTATCAGTTTGTTTTGTATCAGGTTTCTAATTCGTTCATCATCAATGCCAATTTGGGCATCAAAAGGGTGTAACTGCAATAGGGTAGGAGAGGAGGCTACAAATTTAACTTGTGCCGCCAATATACCATGCGAGTATTGGCTAAAGGGCGTGCCCTCGCAGTTATAATAGCCAAACCGCGAAGGATAGTTTGGATTGTTTTTTTCGCGATGGCTACCTTTGGCTTTGGGGTTGCTTGTCCAAAGTATGTTGTTAAGCACAAATTGCCAATTATTGTGTGTATAGTCAAACAAAAAAGCACCTGTTCGATATTTATCGCTGCCTTTACCTGCCAACAAATCGTTTTCGGTAATAAACCTAACTTTGCCAAAACAAAAGCCAATTGCCCCGCTTTTTTGCGAGGTGCCAATCTTGTCGTTGTATATTTTGTAGGCATAAGCTACGGCATATTTGCGTTTAGTTTGGTTACTTAGGGCATCAAAAAACGCATTATCAAGGCTATCTATCTTGCCAAAAGCACCTAATATGCCTAAGTGTAATTGTGTTTCGGAGCGTTTGCCTTGGGGTCCTAAATTGTTAAAACAGTGGTAGGCATAGTATTGTGTGTTTACCTGAACGTATTGATACCACAAAGCACCACCTACTGTTATACCTATTTTGTTAACTTTGGTGCCAAAACTACACGATAATCCACCAAATAAATGTAAATGTATGCTATTGGCGTTTTGTGCAACTGCATCATCGCCCAAAAATAAAAACAAAAAAAGAAAAATAAAGTGCTTCATGTTAATTAATAATTGTTGCTTATTAATTAGGTTTGATGATGTGCAACAAATAAAAATACCCGTTTCAAAGCTAATTGAAACGGGTATTTTTTGTAACAATACACAATTGCAGTGTATTGTTAATGGATAATCAACCTTATTGTTTAATAACTTTGATATTAGCAATATCGGTGCCATTGGTAATGGTTAGCACATATACACCAGCACTTAAGTTGTTAAGCGATAAGTTAAAGGTATTGAAACCTTCGGTGGCATTGATGGTTTGGGTAGCGGCTAATTTGCCTGTTATGTCAAACAATTGTGCTGTAACTACACCTGCTTTGGTGGTGTTGATGGCAACGGTAGCTGTTTCTTTTACAGGTACAGGATATAGCTGCACGATACCAAAGCCAGCGAGTGTTTCGCCACGTGTTAGGGCAACAGTACCTACATTGTTGGTAGCTCCGCTAAAATCGGTTTGGCTTAAACGGTAATACGACAAGCCGTTTGGAGCAGTTTTATCTAAAAACTCGTAGTTAGCAGCTACCGAGCTATTACCTGCACCTTGTACTGTACCAATGTTGTTAAAGTTAATACCATCGGTAGAGCGAGCAAGTGTGTAAAAATCGTTGTTGCTTTCGGTAGCGGTTGTCCATTTTAGTTGGTTGCCAGTACTTAGTACTTCGCCTGTAAAGCTCAACAACTCGATGGGTGTTTTGATACAAAGCGGGAAACCGTTGCTAACACTACCCGAGCAGCCTAAGTTGTCGGTGGCGGTAAAGCTGTATATGTTAGGTGTTTGGTCGGTGGTGTATATAATGGTAACACTTTGACCTGCATTGAGGGTTTCGTTGGCATCGCCCGATATGTTGTACGATTTGGTAGCATCGTAGGCAGGATAACCACCCTCGGGATAAGCTGTAACGGTGTAGTTACCTGTCGACAACCAGTCGCAAAATTCGTTAACCACAAAGGTAATAGGCGATAAGAAAACAACTTGTGCTGCTGCCCCTACCGACAAACACTCGTCGTTTAGGTTAGGCAAACCGTTGCCATCGTTGTCGGCGGCAATAGGGGTAATATAGTAAGGTGTGTTGTAGGCATAAGTGCCGTTGTTGCTAAATGTGCCTATGGTAAGTGCCAATATGCTGTTGGGGTTGGCAATTAGGTCGTCGGTTGGGCTAGCATGAAGTGCAAAGCCTACTACATCGCCAGCAAATAATACCGCATTTGGCGAACTGGCTACTACATTGGCATTAGCACAAACAATAGGATCGCTTAAAGCAGTTGTACCTGCTACTACTTGTGTGGCGGGGTCGCAGGCTTGTACGGTAATGGTTACTTGGTCGGTTAGTACACAAGTACCTACGTTTGAGGTAACGGTATAAGTGGTTGTTTGAAGTGGGCTAGCTACGGGGTTGGCTACGCTAGGGTTGCCCAAACCTGCTGTTGGTGTCCAAGAGTAGTTGCCACCGCCACCTACGGCTTGTAGTTGCACCAACTGTCCTGCGTCGATGGTGGTGTCGTCGGTGGTAATAGTAAGTGGTGTTACGTCGGTAATGTCTATGCTGGCTGTTTGGTCAAATGCTTCGCAAGCCACATCTAAGGTAAAGTTAACAACAATCGTTTCGTTACCTTCGGTTACATCGTCTTCGATAATGTTAAGCGGAACACTAACACTTGTTTGCCCTTCGGGGATAACTACTGTGTGGCTAACCACTTCGTAGTCGTTGCCTTCGGTGGCACTACCTGCTAGGGTAAAGGTTATCTCTAAATCTTCGGTGGCGGGGTTAGTGGCGGTAAAGGTAATAGCTGCATTTATGCAACCCTCAACGGCGGCAGTTGCATTGCCATCAATAGATACGGCATTGGCGCTTACTTCTACAAAGTTGGTGGATAAACTACCTGCTTCTAAAAACACACCCGAGTCAAAGGCAGAGTCGCCTGCATCGGCAATAGCTATTTTTAAGTGATACGATTGGCAAGGTACTACAGATGCAAAAGCAGCCAGGGTGGTGGTTAAACCATCGTATTGAATGGTGCTTTCGGGGTCTATCTCAAAGCCATCGCCGTTGTTGATGTAGTACTCGGGGTATTCGGCATCTACACCATTGGGTTCGTAGGCATCGTGTATGGTGTTGATACTTACTGGAATACTAGTGCCGGGTATAAGGGCAATGTTTACATTGTTGTAAGTGCCACCTGCTGGGTTAGGACCTGTAACAAAAAACGCAAATACGTCGTTGAAGGTACTTTCGGCATACTCAAGGTATTCTTCTGAGCCAAAAACGTAGTTAAAGCTCAACTCATCGGAGTAGGGTGTAAAGTCAAATTCCAAAACACAAGCATCGTTTGTTGGGGCAGTTGTTACTAAATCAAGGTCGGCATCGCCACCAAAGCCGCTGCTACCTGTTTGGCTGCCGCTGTTGTTGGGTCCAATGGCATTGGCTGCCGTACCCGATGTAAGGATAAGCCCATTGTTGAGTGGCAAAGTGGTGTTTTCGGCATTAAAAACGCCATACGCATCGGCACCACAGTTAATGGTAACGTTGCTAACATTAACGCCTTCGCCCACCAATATTTGTACTAACTCCTCGGGGGTGTAGTTGCTACTTGGTTCGATAACCAACTGAGCTTGGGCATTAAAAGAAACAAAACCAGCTACAACCAAAGCTATAGCTGTAAGTGTAGATTTGATAATCTTCATAGACACTTTATTTTAAGGATAATTGTTGAAAAATTAAAATTGTGCGCTAGTACTGCAAAAAAATGGCTGTACTTAAAACAGCGCCAAAGTTACGACAATCTTTTACAATTAGGTCAAATTTACCTGATAAATTTACTTGATAAGCTAAAAAAGTGCAAAAAAACTTAAATTACACTAAAATTGGCTATATAAGCTGCTGTACAAAAAATAAAAGAATTTTTTTACTATACTTTGTAGCTCGTTTATAAATATTGCTTGTTAACATTAAAGTATTTCGGCTAGCACAAAAATACTACCTCCAATATATACCAAA
The DNA here is from genome assembly GCA_016718845.1 of Sphingobacteriales bacterium. Classification (GTDB taxonomy): domain Bacteria; phylum Bacteroidota; class Bacteroidia; order Chitinophagales; family UBA2359; genus JAEUUX01. Next base: position 19,207 of record JADKCK010000026.1, on the reverse strand, counting down.
TCTGTAGTAGCTGCTTGTTTTAGGGCTGCTTGATAGGCATCTGCTACCGAGTTATAGGCATCGCCTTGTAAGCCATATTGATAAGCCATTTGTTGCAATCGGCGGCGGGCAAGCCGCGCGGAATGTTGGCTTTGCAAAAATAATAGGTGGCAGTAGTGGGCAACAAGGGCAGTATCTTACCCAAATCTTTATCTTTTACAAAACCCATTACCAAATGCAAATGCGTTTTGGGTAGCTGCTGTAATTGCCACATAGCCTCGGTAATGCCTGCTTCGTTGTGCGCACTATCGGCAATAACTAGTGGGTTTTGGGTATTAAGTACTTGCCATCTGCCCATAAAGTTAGTAAGCGGGCGCACTTGCTGTAATGCTTTGCTAACTACATCTGCCCCCAAATTAAAGCCCATGTTATTTAACACCTGTATAGCTTGTAATAGGGTAATAATGTTTTTTTGTTGATAATTGCCTGTTAAATCGGTTTTAAGTTGTTTAAATAATACATTGCCTTTATAGTCAAGTACATCAACACACATATTGCTTAATTGCTGTTGTACATTGGCTACCTGCATTTGTTGGTCGGCAAACACAATAGGGGCATTTTGTTCGGTGGCTTTTTGGACAAAAACGGTTTGGGTTTCGGGCAATGTTTCGCCTATTACTACAGGTACATTGGGCTTTATAATGCCTGCTTTTTCGGCGGCAATTAAAGCAAGCGTATCGCCAAGCATGTCGGTGTGGTCGTAGCTAATGTTGGTGATAACCGACAAAATGGGCGTAATAACATTGGTCGAATCTAAACGTCCGCCTAAACCTACCTCAATAATGGCAATATCTACCTGTTGCTGCACAAAATAATCGAAAGCCATGGCTACGGTTAGCTCAAAAAACGAAGGTTGGATGCGCTCCGATTCGGGTTTTATTTTTTGCACAAAATCAACAACAGCTTGCTCCGATATATATTGCCCATTAATTTTAATACGTTCTCTAAAATCTTTGTAATGAGGCGAGGTATATAAGCCTACTTTTTTGCCTGTTGCCTGAAAAACAGCGCCTAATGCGTGCGTAAGTGTGCCTTTTCCGTTGGTTCCGCCAATGTGTATGGTGGTTAATTGGCTTTGTGGATTATTTAAATACTGGCACAAAGCAAGTGTATTGGTTAAGTCTTTTTTGTATGCGGCACTACCAATGCGCTGAAACATGGGCAATTGTTGATACAAATAATCGAGTGTTTGTTGATAATTCATAGGGCAAAGTTACGGTAGTTTGTTATTTTTTTGTTTTTTATCGCCAAAATAATTTAAAAGTACACAAAAATTGGTATTTTTGTGCCACTAAAATAACATTACTAACATGGAAACAAACAACAAAATCTATCAACTAAAAATTAGTTTAGTAGATGCAAAACCACCCATTTGGCGACGTATTGAGATTAATACCAATGCCACTTTTGCCGATTTGCATAATTGCATACAGGCTGTAATGGATTGGGACGATAGTCATTTGTTTCAGTTTAAGGCAAAAGAAACCGAAGCGCATTTATTAAAAAGTTTTGCAGAAGAAGGGCATACCGAAGATATAGATGCTGCTACATTGAAGGTATTAATTGCAAAAGATGCTTCTATTGGTTTAATAGATGAATATGCTGATTATTTGGACTATAATGCTGACGAGGAGTATTTAAACGAATGGTTAATGGAAGAGAACCAAAAAATAAAATACGAGTACGATTTTGGGGACAATTGGAAGCATAGCATTGTTTTGGAGAAGGTATTAGATGCTACCGAAAGTGTGACTTATCCGCGCTTGATAACAGGCGAGGGTGCTGCCCCCTGTGACGATTGTGGCGGTTTGTGGGGTTATTATGCCATAGTGAAGGCTGCCAAAAATCCGAAAGACCCTGACCACGAAGAAGCTATTACGTGGTTTGACAAGGACTGGGATTTGGCTAAATTTGACTTAGAAGAAGCCACCGAAAGGTTAAAAAATGCTTTTACCAATGATGAAGAATAACCAAAACTAAACTAATTGCGGATAGGTGTTAGCTTGTAAAATAGCCATTACTTTAGGGCAGATGAGGGTTTATGTTTGGTAATTATCTAGCCTAAAACAATAGATATTACAGCATCTAAGCCCAAAAACAACGGTTAATTTTGTTTAAAATGCTTTTATTAGGTTTTGGCAGATGATAGGTAATAGTTAACAAAAAATATCCTCCAATTTTGTTGGAGGATATTTTTTTGTTGTTAAACGTGTCGGAGATGATAAGCTTTGGGGCGTACAAAGGCTCGTATGCCCATGTAAGATAAGGTAGCCCCCAAACCCGAGTGTTGCCTGCCCGACCAAGGTAAGTTGGGGCTAACGCGGTCGCAGCAGTTTAGGTATACGGTTCCGGCGTTTAGCTGTTTCATTATTTGCTCGGCTTGGTTTTCGTTGTTGGTATATACGGCGGCGGTTAAACCATATTGGGTATCGTTCATCAAAGCGATAGCTTCGTTGTCGTTGGCTACTTTTTGTATGCCGATAAGAGGACCAAAGGTTTCATCGCGCATAATATTCATCGAGTGATTAACGTTAGTGAGCACAGTAGGTTCGTAAAACCAGCCTTTTCGGTCGGCACGTTTGCCACCTGTTAGCAAAGTAGCCCCTTTGTCTAAGGCATCTTTTACTTGTTCGTCTAAAAAAGCCAAATGTTCTTTTCGGCTAATAGCCCCTAGTTTGGTGTTTAGCAAAGCGGGCAAGTTGGGTTGCCAATTGGCGTTTACTTCTGCCACAAACAGTTCTACAAATTGGTCGTACACGTCCTGATGTACATAAATACGCTCAACGGCGCAGCAGCTTTGTCCGTTATTATAAAAAGCTCCTTCGGCGGCAGATAAGGCGGCGTTGTGAATATCGGCATTGTTGGTTACATAAAGTGGGTCTTTTCCGCCCAATTCTAATTGTACCGGAACCAATTTTGGGGCTACTTTTTGGTAGATGTACATGCCTGTTTTATACGAGCCAGTAAAGAAGTAAGCATCTAAAGGTAAGTCAAGCATCATTTCGCCTTGTTCGGCATTTCCGGTAACCATTTGGAAGGCGGATAGGGGTATGCCTGCTTCGTACAAAAGGTCGCGGATTTTAGCACCTGTTAGGGTGGCATACTCCGAGGGTTTGTACAAAACGGCATTGCCTGTTAGTAAAGCCGGAATAAAGACGTTAACGCCTACAAGGTAGGGGTAGTTCCAAGCCGATATGTTGCCTATAACGCCGAGTGGCTCGAAGGATAGGCGCTCGCGGGTTGGGGCGTCGGGTATCATCCATTCGTCTTGTAGCCAGTTGCTGGTGTTGTTTAAAAAAAAGTGTATGCGTCCTCGGGCGCCTTGTATTTCGTTGAGTGCTTCCTGAAAAGGTTTACCCATTTCGGCAGTAAGTGTTTCGGCAAGGTCTACGCGTTCTACATCTAGCAGCCTAAAAAACTGCTCGATGCACCAAAGGCGCTCGGACAGTGGGGTGTTTGCCCATTCGGGTTGCCCGTTTTTAAGCAGTTGGTATTTTTGTTGTACCGATTCGGCATCGTCTTTTTGCACACGGGTAATTTTAATGCCCGTTGCGGGGTTGTTTATACGCAGGGTGTTTTCTATCATGTTTTTATGTTGTGATATTGCGATGTGGAGATGTTGTGATGTTGTGATGTTGTGATGTTGCGATGTTGTGATGTTGTGATGTGGCGATGTTGTGATGTTGTGATGTTGTGATGTTGTGATGTTGTGATGTGGCGATGTTGTGATGTGGCGATGTTGTGATGTTGTGATGTTGTGATGTGGCGATGTTGTGATGTTGTGATGTGGAGATGTGGTGAAGTGGGGATGTTGTGATGTTGTGATGTTGTGATGTGGCGATGTTGTGATGTTGTGATGTGGCGATGTTGTGATGTGGCGATGTTGTGATGTGGCGATGTTGTGAAATTGTGATGCTTCGATGTTGTGATGTGGCGATGTTGTGAAATTGTGATGCTTCGATGTGTTCGTTGGGCGTAGTTGAAACGTGAAATTCCAATTAACCATTTATAATTTACAATTTATAATTTACCATTTATAATTTATAATTAACCATTTATAATTTATAATTTACCATTTATAATTTATAATTTACCATTTAAAAAGCTATTATTTGGTCGTATTTACTTTTTTTGAGGTAAGCGGCAATAATTTTGTTGATATAAGGGTTATAGTTTACGGTATATTGTAGGTTTTGGGTAATATGGTATATTTCGTTTATTTGGTGTTTGGGAAAATATCCCCAACCTTTAAGTTCGTTGTTTTGTATAAGCACCACCGAAGCCTCGTGTATGTTACGTCCGTCGCCAATAATTAAAAAGTTGGGAGATTGGAACGCAAAATCGCTGAAGGCATTAGCTGCTCGTTCGTTGTAGGTTTCGGGTGGCTCTTGCCCAATACAAGCACCATTACATTGGCTCATTTGCCAATATAGGCAAGTGTGGTTGCCGCGTGTGGTGTGGGGTATTTTTTTTAGGGTACATAAGTTTTGGCACAATCGGTGTTTTTCTATTCGGGTGGCAATGGCGGCTTTTGCGTGGGTATCTTTGTCGTATACGGCAATGGGGCGGTCGTCGTCGTGTACTTTTTTAACATACAGTTGTCGGTAGCCTTCGTTGTTGGTTAGTTCAAAAATACCGTAGCTGCTTTTACGCGGGTTTTGGGCGCGGTTATATTTAGGTTTTAGATTACGTATTTCGTAGGCTTCGTGTAGTAGGGCAATTAGTTCGCTACCTGTTTCCTCGAAATTAATATCGTATAGGCTGCGCAACATTCGCCACTGTTTGTTGGTGCTTTGCGGGTTATACTTTTGGAAATGTTGCAGCACGCGTCGTTTTATATCTACACTTTTACCCACATAAATAACTTCGTTTTGTTCGTTCAAAAAGCGGTAGATACCTATTTCTTCGGGCAGTTGCTCGATGTGTTTGGCGGTAAGGGTAGGCGGTAGGTTTTTAAATAAGGTAGCATCTTCGGTGGCTTGAGCAATATAACCGTTGTGGTCGCGGCTAAGTAGGTAGTTAAATAGCTCAAGGGTGGCGTCGGTGTCGCCTGCGGCTCGGTGTCGGTTGGCGTTGGTTATATCCAAAACGCTGCACAAATTATCTAAACCATACGACAACAAACCAGGCATTAGTTGTTGTGATAGTTGTACGGTACACAATTGAGGGCGCGAGTAGGTATAGCCCAAGCGTTTAAACTCGGCTTTAACATAGGCATAATCAAACTGTACATTATGAGCCACAAAAATGGCATCGCGGGTTATCTCTACAATACGTTTGGCTACCTCCTGAAATTTAGGAGCATCGGACACCATATCATCGCTAATACCTGTTAGGCGGTTTATAAACGAAGGGATAGGCGTTTCGGGATTTATTAAAGATGAGAAGCGGTCAATAACCTTTTTACCGTCGTACAACACAACGGCAATCTCGGTAATCCTGTCGCGGCGTGGGCTACCGCCGGTAGCCTCAATATCAATAATGGCGTATAACATTCATCAAGTTTCAGAAAAAATAAGGAAATCTGCAAATATGGTACTTTTTTTGCATAGCATTACATACAGCTAAAAACAAAACGCTTGCTTAGTTTTCTATCAAAAACAAAAGTTAATATTATTTACAATAAGTGTTTATTTGCTAATCTGCAAAAGTGGTTTGCAAAAATAGCACTATTTGCTTTAATTTAGGTAATTGTAAGAGAAGTTTCTAAAAATAATCTTTAATTGGCTGCTTTAAATGTGTTTTTTGGTACTTGGCTTTCGCTCTTTATGCGCCAGCTTTTTTGTTATGCTATTGTATTTTATTTGTACGTAATACAACACAAATTCTTACTTTTCGGACACATTGTTAGCCCTGTATTTCAAGCGTTTAATAGCTAATTGTAAAAATAAAGTCATTTTTTTCGCCTTATTTTTAACTTTAGCCCACTTTTAGCAGTCAAACAGTCATAGGTTTGTAACAAAGAAAAAGATGGTTAAATTTGGCTCAAAATTTGGCATTAAAACATTGCAATCTTGGTTTTGAATTATCAAACACTACACACAACTCAATATAACAAGATTTAAATTATGAAAAACTCAATTTTCGCATTTATACTCATTAGCTTATTTTTAAGCCCATTAGTACAATTATTTGCTTTAACTACCCCTAACAGCGATGTATTGGCTATTGAAAGCTTTAGCAAATACGCTAACACTTACAATTATTCAGAAACTATTAGCGCTCATTTTGTGGCTAACTCGTTTTTAGGTAACGACCTTTATACCTACGACGAGAAAGATGAACTTAGCGATGGTGTTAAATTAGTACTTATTGGTGTGGTATACGAAAAAGGAACTACTTCGCCAGTAAGCGGCACTACCGTACAATTAGAAGACACAAAGAGCAAAATCAAACGCTTGTTTCGAACTACATCTGATGGTACCTTTTATTTTAAATTAGAGGTAGATAAACAATATCAACTATATGCCATTAATAGTAGAAATGGAGTAGAAGACACAAAAATTATTAACACTACCAATAAAAAAGAACCCCAGATACTTAGGGCTATGTTAGAAGTATCTAGAGAAGTATCTAGCAAACCTGTGGCTCCTTTGATTGTAGAACAAAAACCAATGGAGGTAGTAAAAAGCCCTCAAACGGCAAGTGCTGTTGTTGCAAATCCTTCGGTAAACACCAACTTAATATTTAAGGTTCAATTAGGTGCATTTAAAGAATTGTTACCTAATAAATCACCTTTTTTGCTCAAAGTAAAAGAAAAAGTAAACGTAGAAAATGCCGCTAATGGCTATGTGCGTTATATGGCAGGCGAGTTTAACTCGTTGAAAGAAGCCAACGAATATATGCAAGTAATGAAAAATAAGGGTTACGATAAAGTATTTGTAGTGCCTTACTACAAAGGCGAACGCAAAAAAGAAACACCCGAAAAAGCTGCTGAAATGTACAAATAAAGCAACCAAATTTCTCTTTCGATACCATTCGAAGGGGAAATTTGCGTTTTTAACCAACATCAAACAACTTTTTTGCTCATAAAGCACTATTTCTCAAAAAGGCTTTTTATCTTTAACCGATAAAAAGCCTTTTTTTTGTTTACGCACCTTAAACAGCAAAACTATTTGTGAAAAAACACTCCTTTACCGCTCCACTTCGTCCTACTTTATTAATGATATTGGTTTTAATAATAGTAGGTGTTGTTTTATACCTAAGTGGCACCAAAGTATTTTGGGCAGGATATATAGCTATTATGTTTTTTTATGCCTTAGTATTTTATACAGGTGCATCGGCAGCACAACTTCGTCAGTCGGACAGCACCACCGATATGATGCTTGCAGGGCGGTCTATCCCGCTATTTATTGGTATATTTACCATGAGTGCTACCTGGATTGACGGCGGATACCTAAATGGCACTGCCGAGTACACGGTTTCGCAGGGTTTGGTTTGGGTACAGGCACCTTGGGGCTACGCCATTAGTTTAATGTTAGGGGGTATATTTTTTGCCCGAAAAATGCGCAGGCATCGGTTTAAAACTATGCTCGACCCACTTGAACAACGCTTTGGCAAACGCATGGCTGCTTTGTTGGCACTACCTGCCCTATCGGGCGAAATATTCTGGACAGCAGCCATATTAACCGCATTAGGTACTACCTTTGGTACTATTTTAGGACTAGATGCATCAAAAGCTATTGTTTTGTCGGCAGCCATTGCCATTACTTACACATCTTTGGGTGGCTTGTGGGCGGTTGCCCTAACCGATACCTTACAATTGTTTTTTTTGTTGTTGGGCTTATTTGTCGTTTTGCCATTTGCCCTATCGCACACAGGCGGTTTAATGCACACCATTGATTTGTATGTGGCACAAAAAGGCGATACCGCACGATTTATGCCCCCTTTAAACGCTTGGAAACTGCCTAATTGGGGTAATTATTATTGGAATTGGTGGGATTATGCCTTTATGCTGATGCTTGGCGGCATACCTTGGCAGGTTTATTTTCAGCGCGTTTTGTCGGCACGCAGCGAAAACGCCGCCATGTGGCTATCTATTGGGGCAGGCGTAATTTGTTTGATAGCCGCAGTACCCGCTGTTTTAATTGGCATGGTGGCAAGCGTATTCGATTGGAGTAGCTTGGGTATGGACAAGCCCGAAGCCCTACTAAGTATGCCTTATGTAATACGTTACCTAACCAACCCTATTGTGGCAACAGTAGGCTTGGCAGCTATCTGCGCAGCTGTTATGTCGTCCGTCGACTCGTCTATATTGTCGGCATCGTCGGTTATTAGCTGGAACGTTTACCGCCCATTGCTGCGCCCCAAAGCCGATGCCGACCGCCTAATAAGCGTTATTCGACGTTGTATTTGGATAGTTGGTATCACGGCTACTTTGTTGGCACTTAAAGCAAACAGCATTTATGCACTTTGGGCTTTGTGCAGCGATTTTGTGTATTGCATACTGTTTCCGCAATTGACAACAGCCTTGTTCGATAAAAAAGCTAATCGCTATGGCTCAATGGCAGGTTTTGCCGTTGCATTGTTGTTGCGCCTAGGTGGCGGCGAGGTTACGCTAGGTATAGCACCCTTATTGCCCTATCCAATGATACAAAACGATGTGGTACTTTTTCCGTTTAGAACGTTGGCAATGGTATGCGGATTTTTAACCATTATTATTGTATCCAGATTAACACAAAAACAATGCCCACCAACACAATTGACAATATTATAATTATTGATTATAAATTATTAATTATGAATTATAATGAATAATTTGCAGATTGCAGCCAAAAGCCTATATCCCTATTTATTTTTTAGTTGCTTTTTTTCAATATAACTTTTTATACCACTTACCGACAACATTTTTCGGTTTTGCAGTTCGCGCAAAGCTGTTTTAAACCAATAAGTATACAAGTCGGGCTGAAAATCTAAATCCTGAAACAATTCAGAAACGCTCATCCAGCGTACTGCTTTCACCTCGTTTGGGTTAACGTTGCTGATAACTTGGTCGTAAAAACCAATTAAAACAGTGTCTAATTCATGCTCTATGAGTTGTGTTTTGGGGTCTTCGGCACGGTAAATAAACGTAAAAGCCTCGTACAAATCGGTATCAAACCCCAGTTCTTCGTGTAATCGGCGGTGTGCGGCTTGCTCGCTTGTTTCTTCAAGGCGTTGATGGCTACAGCAGGTATTACTCCATAAACCACCAAAATGGTATTTAGTATCGGCACGTTGTTGAAGTAATATTTTGCCCTCGGCATTAAACAAAAACACACTAAATGCCCTATGTAGCAAACCTTTTTGATGAGCTGCCATTTTTTCTTCTGTCCCTAATACCTTACCTTTAGGGTCTACTAATATAACGTAATCGGCTGTTTGCATAAATTTTTATTATAATATATGCAGAATTAGGACAAATTTTGTAAAAAAATGCTATTATGGCGCAATAAATTAACACCATTTGCCAAATTATTACTATTTTTAGCCCTTAAAACTGCTTTGTTTTAAATGATACACTAATTAACGTTTAAGATGCGTTATTGTTGCAACAAAATGCTTGTAAAATGTACAATTATTTACCGCAATCAATCAGCTAAAAAAAAACAAAAAATGGTTTCGATACAAAAAACATTTCTGCTTATTAGTTTGTTATGCACCATAGCTATTGTTGATACAGGGTGCCAAAAAAAATCGGGTTGCCCTGCCAACTCGCAAGAGCAAATGGACAAGCCCAAAAAACATGGCAAAGCCAAACAAGGGCTTTTTCCCGAAAAATTTGCCAAACAAAAAGGTTTGCGTGGTAGATAAATAAAGATAAAAAACATTTAAACTTTACTGCATATGGCTACTTATCAAAATCCCTTAGAGATGTTTTATCAGTGGGAGCGCGAACTCCCCGAACAGGTGTTTATGCACCAACCCGTTGATGGCAAATGGCTAACTTACACTTGGAAACAAGCTGGCGACGAAGCACGCCGTATGGCATCGGTACTAGCGGCTATGAACCTTCCGGCAGGAAGCCACATAGCATTGGTATCCAAAAACTGTGCCCATTGGATAATCTGCGATTTGGCAATCATGATGGCAGGGCATGTGTCGGTGCCTATTTATCCAAATGTGGGTGCCGATACCTTAAACTATGTGGTGTCGCACAGCGAATCGCCGGTGTTGTTTGTAGGTAAGCTAGACAACTGGAAAGGCATGGCAGATGGTTTGCCTGCGGGCGTGCGCGTAATTGCTTTTCCAAGTATGTATGGTAAATACGACTTTGAAAACTGGGAAACCCTAATTGCCAATGTACAACCTATGCAAGGCGAAACAAAACGCAATCCCGACGATTTGTTTACCATTATATATACATCGGGTACAACAGGCACACCTAAAGGCGTAATACACAATTATCACGCTTTTTCGTATGCCACAAGTAATGCCCTTATGCACGGCGATGTACTGCAAATTCCTGACCCAGCCACAGGTCGTGGTCGGTTTTTCTCGTACCTACCTTTGTCGCATATTGCCGAGCGCATGTTGGTCGAAATGGGTAGTTTGTACACGGGCAGCGATTTGTATTTCGCCGAATCGCTCGAAACCTTCGCCAAAAATCTTGCCGAAGCAAAACCAACCGTATTTTTGGGTGTTCCGCGCATCTGGTCTAAGTTCCAATCGGGTATTTTAAGCAAAATGCCCCAAAAACGGCTTAACATATTGTTGGCAATACCTATTATTTCGGGTATTATTAAAAAGAAAATTGCTGGTGGATTGGGTTTAGACAAAGCTAATCATTGCTTGTCGGGGGCATCGCCTATACCCCCTTCGTTAATTTCGTGGTTTGGTAAATTGGGCATACAAATACAAGAAGCCTATGGTATGACCGAAAACTGTGCCTACTCGCACATCACGCGTAAAGATATGGTGCAGTTAGGCTCGGTTGGGCAGCCTATGCCATTGGTAGATGTAAAATTTGCCGATACGGGCGAGATTCTTGTCAAAAGCGAGGCTAACATGATAGGTTACTACAAAAACGAAAATGCTACCAAAGAAACCTTTACCCCCGATGGCTATTTGTGTACCGGCGACAAAGGTGTTGCCGATAAAAAAGGCTACTTGCGTATTACAGGCAGAGTAAAAGAGCTATTTAAAACCGAAAAAGGAAAATATGTAGCTCCATCACCCATAGAAATGTTGCTGCAAGAAAACCCCGACATTGAAATGGCTTGTGTAGTAGGTGTGGGCTTGCCACAGCCTATTGTGCTGCTGTCGTTGCAACCTACTGCAAAATCTAAAAGCCAAGAACACCTGACTCACGAAATGGAACACACCATAGCAGAGGTTAACAAAAAATTAGAAGGACATGAACGCCTCAAAAAAGCGATTATCGTTAAAAACTCTTGGACTGTAGAAAATAACCTGCTTACGCCTACCATGAAAATTAAACGTAACCCTATCGAGGATTTATACAAAGATAGATACGAAAAATGGTATGCCCAAAAAGAAGTGGTTATTTGGGAATAAAACTTGAGTGTGGTTTGGTTGTGATAGACTACAAAAAAACGCTATCAAACAAAATTGGCACAAGATACATCTTGTGCCAATTTTATGTTTTGGTAAATACGTTTGTTTTTGGATTATTTTTTAAAGCGTATTAAAAATTCGGTACGGCGGTTTTGTTGGTGTTCGGTTTCGGTGCAAGTTACGCCATCTTTACATTTGTTTACAAGTGTAGATTCGCCATAACCTTTGGCGCTAATGCGGTCTTGCTCGATACCTTGACTAACGATATAGGCAACAGCCGACGCTGCTCGGCGTTGTGATAGGTCGAGGTTGTAATCGGCTTTGCCGCGCGAGTCGGTGTGCGAACCCAATTCGATAATCATATCGGGGTTATCTTTCATAAAGGTAACAATTTTATCTAGCTCCATTTGTGCGTCGGGGCGTATATCAGCTTTGTCAAAATCGTAATAAATGTGGTTAATTTTGGGCAATGGCAAGCCGCTGTTGTCGTCTTGTCCGGCAATAATTTTAATAGGGCCATCGGGTATTTTGGATACAGAGATGTCTATTTGTAAATTTTGTTCGAGGGGTGACGAACAATTTTTACCTATTGTTGACAGGGTTTTTACTTCGGTAAAATAACCTTTTTTAGTAGCATAAATGGTGTAGTTGCTTTCGGGGTTTAGGTCAAAAATATATACGCCGTCCGAGCCTGTTACAACCGATTGTTCCATGCCGTTGTTCATGCTAATTAGTTTAACAGTGGCATCGGCAATGGGCATATTGGTATTGCGTTCGGTAATTTTTCCTTTTAGCAAACAATTTACTTGTGGAGCTTTGGCAGGTACAAATGCATATATATCGTCGTTGCCTTTGCCGCCGCTGCGGTTTGATGATAAATAACCTTGATTTCGTTTAGCATCTATGGTAAAAGCAAAATCGTCGTTGTTGCTGTTAATGGGTGCGTGTAGGTTTTCGGGTTTTGTCCATTCGGTGCCATTTTTAGTGCTTTTAAACACATCAAGCCCACCTAAGCCGGGCAAGCCATCCGACGAGAAATAAAGTGTGCCATCGGAGGCAATAAACGGAAACATTTCGTCGGTGGTGGTGTTAATGGTATAGCCCAAATTAATGGGTTTGCCCCAACCATTACCACTTTTGTACACTACATAAATGTCGGTTCCGCCGTAGCCACCGGGCATGTCCGATATAAAATACATCGTACTGCCGTCAATAGTTAGCGAGGGGTGTCCGGTCGAGTATTTATCGCTATTAAAAGGCATTGGTTTGCCATTCGAGTCGTAAATTTGCAATACCCGTAGCCCGTTAGCCAATTTTTTGCTGTGGCTGTTGGTGGTAAAATACATAGTACCATTGTTGTCAAAACTAAGAGCTGCATCGTGGTAGTTCGAGTTTACGTTTTCGAAGGGTACGCTTTGTATTTTGCTAAACTCGCTAATGCTGTTGGCATTGCTAAGTGGGGCATAAAATAAGTCGAGGTAAGGGGCGTTACGGCGCGGATACAATTTTTTGCTTTTGGCTCCGTTTTCGGAGGCAAACACAATGCCTGTTTTGTAAGGCACGGCTCCAAAATCGGCTAATCGCGAGTTGATGTTGATGTTGGTTAATAGGTATTGCCCCGAATCTTTGCCAAATTTTTCGATATTATCTAAGGCATCTAATTGTAGTTTAGGTTCGTTGGGGGCTAATTGATAGTAAGTGGTAAAAATTTGGCGGGCTTTGTCGTAGTTTTTGTTTATTTTTAGTACGCTGCCATAGTTATAATATTCTATGGTAGGTATAGTACTTGTTGTTTGAAATAGTTGTGCATAAACCTCTTCGGCTGCCTGATAATCTTTGGTTAAGCGGTAGCTATTGGCAAGCATAATTTGAATCGAAGTACTCTTGTCAGACGACAACAGCTGTTTACACTCTTTAATAACCGACGGATAGTCTTCGCTATTGTATAACTTTTGAGCTTTTTTTGAGTTTTGCGCATTTGCAGTAAAGGCAAATAACAAACATAATGCAAATAATGCAATTTTCTTTGACATGAGATAGTATTTTGAAATGTACTTGAAAGACAAAAATATTTAGTGGGTGCAAAGTTAAGAAAAATTAAAATAGGCAAGTTAAGTTTGGACGTAAAGAATGTAAAGAAGTTACAAAAATAGCAAAATTTTAGGCAGCACCTATTAGTAAAATAGTTTTAAGCTCGGTTTTCTATTGTTTCAACAGCTAGCAATAAGCTTGCGGGTTATTGTTATAAAAATTACCAATAAAATAAATATAATTATTTAAAAATGCATTTTGGATGAAAAATAGGCATTACATCAAACCCTGCTCACTGCCCTATAGTCGCAGTTTTGGGTCTATCCAAAACTCATAGTTCAAAAGTGGCGGACTTCACGCCGCATCTTGGGCAGTTGGGCTTATTGATAATAGGTATAGCCCATTTTTTGGTTCTTTTACTTTTGTTGTGATTTGGGTATTTTGCATTTTCACACCTAGTTTAGTAGGTGGTTTCTTCTTGTCCGGCATTATAGGAATTGGCGTTAAGAAATAGGCAAAAATGAAGCGGTTAAAAAAATACTGTTTGAGACACGCCACACAAACCCAGAAATAGGTCGACAAACAAGCTGTTTGGAGTTTTTTTTTTAGCGTAATGTTGTCTATTTTAGCCAATTACTATACCGCCTTGACTTTTTTGGTTACTTTTTTTGTCAAGAAAAAAAGTAACAAACTTTTAATACGTGGTAAATAAGAAAAAATACAGATAGATGCTAAGTAATGCACCATGCTACTTAACAGCTATATTCCTTGTATTACCCCTGCTCAATACGTAGATTCCACAACAAAAGTAAAAGAGCCCATTTTTTTTACCTGAACTAAAAATGCGTGCCTTAATTTGTCATTTCGTCAATAATAGCTTGCTTAAAGCTAATGTTGTTTATTTTGCTATTTAGCCAAGCAATAAAATCAAAATAATCCAAAAAACGATGTTCAAAGTTATCTTTGGCAATTTGTTGTACAAACTTATCGCGCAGGCGCACTATGGCTATTTGCCATTCTTTATGGTTATCAATACTGCCTATTTTTTGCAAAAAATTTAGCATAAGTTGCTCGGCTTTATGTAGTTTTTTGCGTTTTTCTAATATTTCGCGTATCGACCTAACTAGATAGGGTAGTAGTTTGTAGTTTTTTAATTCGTAATGAATAATTATTTGAATAACACGAGCATACAAATACACATCCGAGCGGTTTTGTTCGTGTAGTTCGTTAATAATTTTATTGGCATATTTTAGGGCGTTGGTTAAGTCGTTTTGCACCAAATAAACATACGAAAACTGGTAGTAAGCGGTTATTTTAAAAGTTTCGGATAGTTTTTCGTTGTATTGCTCAATGCCCTCTTTTTGTGTTTCGATGAGGCTTAATGAATCGTCAAAATTTTTATTTTTAATAGCATAGTTCATTTCTATGCTTGATGCTATGGCAAACACTTTTGAGCAAAACTCGTTTGATGCAGAAGATAGCAAATTAGGCAAGGTTTTAAAATGAGCCAAACTTGCTTCAAATTTTTGTGGTTCGGCATATTGTTGCAGGCTTAAAGAACGGCTGTAGTGTGCCAAATAATCAAACGGATTTTCTTGCATATAATCCGCGTCCAATAATCCAATGATTTGTAAGTTTGATAGATATTCATTATTTTTATCCTCTAATAAATAATAATAATTAGAGTATATTTCATGAAATCTAATTTTTGCCATATTTGTTAATGCCAATTCAATGTTGCCTAACAATGGGTGGCTAATAAGCGTTTCGAGTTTGATTTGCTCTTCGGAGGTACGCAGTTTGTTTTTTTGTTTTCTGAACAACATAACTTGGTAATACAACCTATTGTAATCGTTGTAATTGTTAATTTCGTTGGCTACCTTTGCTACTTCGTTAAATAAAGCCTCGGCTTGTTGTTCGTCAAAAGTGATACCTTCTATTTTTCGTTGCCAATGCAAAATCTCTATTAACAAACTAGGTAATTCGGCTTCTTGGGCTTGTTTTTTACAATGTTTAATAATTTTACTGCATTGGTTGTATAAACCTTTTTGGTATAAAATTTCGATATAGGCAATTTGGTTTTTAATTTGCAAACTTGTTCGTGCCTCGGTATGAAAATACTGTAAACTTTTTAAAATTTGCTTATAAAGATAATTTTTATCGGCGGCTAAAAATTTGGTATTAATACCTTTTTTTTGTAAACGTTCAATAAGTAGTGTTTCGTTGTATATTTTTAGGCGCACAATTTCTTCAAACAACCTAATATAATTTTTGTCGTTTGCTTGTTGCGACCTCGCCGCAAATTGTTTAAAATACCGCATCTCCGAGCTGGTAAGGGTGCCAATTAGCTCCCAAAGTTTATCGTTCATAGCCAATAGAGTTACTAAATTGATGATGGTATTACAAGTGAATATTGCTGATTAGTAGTAATTTGGGCGCAAATGTACAACTTTTTACTTACTAAAATACAACAAAATAGGCAAATTTTTGAAGATTTATACTTTTACTTTTACGATACTTACACTTACCTTTGCATTTAATTACTTTATATTCCTTTACGTATCTAAAAATACTTACAGATGACTAATCTTAGTGTACAATTCCCTAAGGTACTGCGGCGAGTTCCGCGTACCAATTTCTCGAAAGTAGCGATGAACATTCCGCTGCTGTGTTTTTTGTTTTTAACGTTTTTTGTGGGGGCAATAGGCTCGCAGCAGGTTGTGGGGCAATGTACCTACGCTAATGGTACATTTTATGTAGCTATAGGAGGCAACGATGCAACAGGTGCGGTTAATAATCCAGCTTTACCTTTTGCTACACTACAAGGTGCAATAACCGAAGCACAAGATGCTGGTGGAAATGCAATTATTGAACTAACAAATGCGGCATATACAGATAACCAATTGGGTGTCTCGATTGCACCAGCATCTGTTACAGGCAATTGTATAGCTATTGATGGCAATGGAGCTACGATTACAGCAGTAGCCGCTAACGTTGGTTTTATTGGAGCAACAGGCAACAATTTTACCCTTCGAGACCTCACCCTTACAGGCTTTAATTGGTCAGTGGGAGCTGTATTTATTAATGCTACCAATTTTTTGGTATCGGGGCTTAATGCTGTAGCCAACGAATCCAGTAATTTTATGGAAGTACAAGGTACTGGTACTATACAAAACAGTACTTATCACCAAAACGAAGAGGGAGCATTAGAAATTACAGGAGGTTCAACTGATGTAAACTTGAATAATGTAGTATTTAGTTGTAATTCGCGAAATACTACTGGTGGTGCTTTACAAATTTCAGGAGGTGCTAATGCCGACTTTACTGGCGGAGGTTTTTATGGCAATTATACTTCTTCTAATGGTGGAGCGATTAACATCACAGGCGTAGGAACAAATGGTAATTTCAATGGCACTGTATTTGTTAATAATGTATCTAATAACAATGCAGGTGCTATGTATGTAGACGAAGCGGCAGAATTTAGTATCATCAATAGTATTTTTGAAGGTAATACTGCTACAGGAACTTATGACGCTGGTGCTATATATGTATCCGGTACAGCTACTGTCACATCAGTATCGACCATACAAAATACTTTTTTCTACAATAACGGTTCTTATTCGGGAAATACAGTGCCCACAGTAGGACCTCCTAATGCTCAAGGTGGTGGTGGCGGAACGACTATGTTAAGTGGTGGTGGCGATGGAGGAGCTATATTACATGGCAATTTTTCAAACCTAACCATTACTAACAGTCTGTTTGTTGGCAATGCCGCTGATGATGGCGGAGCTATAGCATCTGAGGGAACTAATAATGCAATACTTACAATTAACACTTCTACTTTTACACAGAATAGAAGTGGTACATCTGGTGGCGATGGTGCTGTTCATGCTAATAGTTATGCAAGTCCTGCACCACCTTCTCATCAAGTTTTTATAAATAATTCAATATTATATTCGCAGGCAACAGGGACATCTATTGAAGATGCACAAAATCAAGATGGACCACAAATTACGGTAACTAATACTATTTATGATACCGTTAGTGGCGCAATTACCAACGGAGGCGGTAATTTTACCTCAACTAACCCCAGTTTTTCGTGCAACTACAATAGTGCACAAACAGCAGGTTCAGATTTTCCCAGTGGGTTTAGCCCAATAGCTGTTACTTCTTGTTCTCCTGCAATCAGTTTTCCAACACCTACTTTTTGCGCAGCTCCCGTTAATATTTCAGGCTCGCTCTTCAACGACCCCGATGGACTAACAGACGGAAGCGTTGATGGTACTCTAATAGGCGCAGCATCTGGCACACAACTATATGCCAACTTGGTGCAAGGTGGTGCAGTTGTACAAAGTGTTCTCATTCCAACAAGCGGAGGTAGTGTAGGTACATACACTTTTGCAAACGTAACCGCAGGTAACTATACTGTAGTTATTGCTACTTCTGCCACTGCCACAACGCCCGCATTACCTGCCGGATGGCTAAATTTCGGAGATGCATTTGGCACAAACAACGGTGCCGGTACAGGCAATGAAACAGGTACACCTAATGGTAGTATTGCAATTACAGCAGCCACTACGGACATTACAGGAGTTAACTTTGGCATAGGTTTGCCCGCTATTAGCCTTGTAAAAGGCAGCAGTTTAGCTTTGGGTGCAGATGGTGTAGCTTCTGCTGGTGATGTGATTACCTATACCTATGTTGTTACAAACACAGGTAATGTAACCTTGACAAGTGTAGCCGTTACGGAACAAGCAAGTTTCACAGGTTCTGGCGGTGTTGTAGCAATTAGTGCAATTACTTACCAAAGCTCTACTGATGCCGCAACAGCACATTAGTGCACATTACATTCTGTTCGCGAAAGTGCGATAACTTACACAGCTACTTATCTAGCCATTACCGCATTGGAAGTATAGCAGCAGGTTTTGTAGATAACCAAGCCTAAGCTAGTGGCAACCCGCCAACAGGCAGCCCAGTAACAGATTTGTCGGATCTGGAGCAACCCTGCACAAGCTTGTCAAACAGTACTAACGACCCCAATAACACGCCACCACCGCTCCCGCTATTGGGGCCTTGTAAAAGGGCAGCAGTTTAGCTTTGGGTGCAGATGGTGTAGTTTCTGCTGGTGATGTGATTACTCATACCTATGTTGTTACAAACACAGTTAATGTAACCTTGATAAGTGTAGCCGTTACGGATAACCCTAGCTTCTACAGGTCCTGGCGGTGTTGTAGCAATTAGCAATTAGTACCAAAGCTCTACTGATGCCGCAACAGCACCAAGTACATTATCTGTTGGCGAAAGTGCGACATACACCGCCACTTATGCCATTACGGCATTGGATATAGCGGCAGGTTTTGTAGATAACCAAGCCCAAGCAAGTGGCAACCCGCCAACAGGCAGCCCAGTAACAGATTTGTCGGATCTGAGCAACTCCTGCACAAGCCGGTCAAACAGTACTAACGACCCCACTAACACGCCACCACTGCTCCCGCTATTAGCCTTGTAAAAGGCAGCAGTTTAGCTTTGGGTGCAGATGGTGTAGCTTCTGCTGGTGATGTGATTACCTATACCTATGTTGTTACAAACACAGGTAATGTAACCTTGACAAGTGTAGCCGTTACGGAACAAGCAAGTTTCA
>JADKCK010000025.1 GCA_016718845.1 Sphingobacteriales bacterium | reverse complement strand
ACCTGAAAGCGCGAGTCTTACCAATAGGACGCAAAGTTGTGGGTATTCTTAGTGCCACAAGATACTTGCTTCCTTTTTAGCGCGGCATAGTCGGCGAGGCTTTAAAGTCAGCATTGGTTTCCCAACTGTTTTTGTCTGACCATGCTTCAAATCCATTTCCACCTATGAAGTCACCGGAAGTTGATGAAAAATCGCCACCGTTTGCGGGTAGGTGCTGTTGTATCTTTGTTGATGATTACCGGTCTTTCTCACCCACCACCACAACTGGTAATAAAGCCGATACTAATTGGTTAACAAAAGTAGGATGACTTAAAAACTGTTTTTCATCTTGTTAGATTGTATTTTAAAGGTAGATTAAAATTTATTAATTTTGATGATTTAGCTTATTAATTCAAAATTATGCTTTAAGGCATTTGACCATCAAATATAGCTAATATATCAACAAGTATGGTTATTGTGTGTGTTATTGATTTATTTATCGCATTTATTTTGTTATCTTTACAAATCTAAATTTTTGTATAAAGGTATTAAAAACTGCAAAACGGTTGTTAATAATTGGGCGTAAGCTGGCCGCATAAGCTAAAAAGTACGCAAATAAACACAAAATTGTTGTATTTAGGTAAATTTACTTAAAAACAAATTTGGCTTTAGACAGATGGCTGAGGGTGTTGATGACAAACAAAAATAAACATTTATTATTTATAAAAAGTATGATTTTAAGTAGAAGGCATTAAAAAGTCTTATGGTTCGTTTGATGTGTTAAAATCGGTGGATGTAACCATTAATAAGGGCGAGTTGTTTCGATAGTAGGTGCGTCAGAAACAGGTAAATCTACTTTGTTGCACATATTAGGTATTTCTAAGATACCGCCGATGCTGTGGATTGTTGATTGATAACACCTCTATTCGTCAATTATCTGCTACTAAATTGTCTGCTTTTCGTAACAAACATATCGGTTTTGTGTTTCAGTTCATCATTTATTACCCGAGTTCACCTCCCTCGGAAAACGTATGGTACTCTGTTTGTTTTAGGATGGCAGGCCCCAAAGATGCGTATCCAATCTGCTAAAAATTTCGACTCGATTTGCCAACCCTTAGCTCGCGTATCAACCACAAACCCAATCAACTGTCGGACGGCGAACAGCAGCGTGAAGGTTGCACGTGCGCTTATCAACAACCCGCAGAGCGTGGTACTTGCTGACGGAACCTTCGGGTAACTTAGATCTCTGGTACATCTAAAGCTACACCAACCTTTTTCGACCTGTACAACAGCCAATCAAACGTTTGTTATTGTTTTGCACACTACAACATGATTTAGCTAATATGTCGGACAGAAAAATTGTGATGAAAGATGGCTTGATTACTTGATGTTGTACTAAGTGTTGCGTGGTGTTAAAACTTAACGCAAAGGTACTGCATTGTGTGTTATTATGCAATTACATTTTTTAGCGATTATCAGTTGTATCGCAACAAGTTTGCATTTGGATGGCTTACAACAAGGTTTATCAGCAAAAAACAGCTCCACATTTTATATGTGTAAGGTTTTTTGCTTATAGTTTGCTTGTTTTGGGGTGATGAGGAGTAATTAGCCTTTTTGCTTATTTTTATTTATCTCGATATAAAAGACAAAGAAAGCCAGCAGCAATCGGAAAAAACCAATCGAAAGGAAGTAGCGGTGCGGTATGAAAATAAAGGTTTAGAATTGGCACATAAACAATAGCAAAACACATGGACATAGAAAATAAAAAGCGAAAATGAGGTATTTATTCGAGAACAAATATTTTCCTAGTGCGTTTCCATAGGTTCAGCGACAATAGGTGGCATATTGACCAAATATGATAGAGATAAAGGTAATAAGTTATGGCTTTTTTCGTAGTTGTTGGCTCCATGTGGGTTATAAAAATAGGATATTAAAAGCTCCATAGCCATTAATCCCATAGTGGTACCTGCAAACACAATGCTTATCATGGTGTCTTTGGTTGGTATTTTGTCTTGCGGATTTCGAGGCGGCATTTCCATTATATTACTTTCGGTGGGTCGTAGGTAGCATAATCAACGGAAACATTTCGCCTATCATATCTATCAACAAAATTTGCACGGCAAATATAGGGGTAGCAATGCCCCAAAAGGCGCCTAAAAAGCCTGCAAGTACGCAGCTTAACTCTGCTATATTAGACGATAAGTTGGTTTTTATTGTTTTTTCGAGGTTTCGGAAAATGGTTCTACCTTCTTTAACTGCCAGCACAATGGTCGAAAAATTATCATCGAGCAAAATAATATTAGCAGCTTCTTGTGCTACTTTCGAGCCACTTTGCCCCATTGCTACGCCAATATCTGCCCGTTTTAGGCTTAATGTGTCGTTTACGCCATCGCCGGTTACGGCAACAATTTCGCCTTGTTTTTTTTCATCAAGCCAATACGTTGTGCAATGGCTTTTGCCGTTATTTCATTATCGCCGGTAATCATAAACACTTTTAGGTGTGCTTTAAACACCGATTCGATGGCGGTTTTTACTTCGGGGTGTGGCGGGTCGAGCATGGTTACAAAACCAGCAAAGGTAAGGTTTTGTTCGGCATCTTCTAAGGTGTAGTTTTCTTTATCGTCAAGGTCTTTATAAGCAATAGCTATAATACGTAGGGCATTTGCGGCAAAGGCTGCCGACATAGAAAGTATCTCGTTTTTATGGGTTTGTGTTAATTCTTTTACATTGTTGTTATCAATAATTTTTGTAGATACATTGAGTAACGATTCGATAGAACCTTTAACAAAAGAGATGTTTTTTTTGCGGCTTCGGTGGGGTCGCCGATGCAGTACCAACCTTGGTGATAGCTATCGGGTGGGTTTATTTTACCTGTTGAAGACAGGAAACCCGACAAGAAAAAGATTTTCAAATCGCCCAAAGATTCTTTTTTCAAAACGGTTCCTTCTTCGTTTAATATTTCGCCTTTGGGCATATAGCCTAATCCCGAGACAGAGAAGGTCATGGCGTTGAAATAA
Organism: Sphingobacteriales bacterium; assembly: GCA_016718845.1. Classification (GTDB taxonomy): domain Bacteria; phylum Bacteroidota; class Bacteroidia; order Chitinophagales; family UBA2359; genus JAEUUX01. The sequence continues at coordinate 17,237 of JADKCK010000025.1, read as the reverse complement.
CAACCTGTAATGGTCATTTCGTTTTTGGTGATAGTACCTGTTTTGTCGGAGGCGATAACTGTTGCCGAGCCTAATGTTTGTGCCGATGCGATTTTTTTTACAATGGCGTTTCTTTTTGCCAAGCGTCCTACTGCCAAAGCAAGTGCCATAGATATTTGTGCGGGCAAGCCCTCTGGAACCATAGCCGCCGCCACGCCAATGGCAAAAACAAGTGCGACATTGATTGGGTCGTTAAACCATATTCGTACAACAAAAAGAAAAACGCCTATAATTAAGGTAGCAATGGTTAGTTTAGTGGCTACATCTTTTATTTCTATTTGGATGGGTGCATCTGACGATTTAATTTTTTGCGAGCTTGTGCTTATTTGTCCGATTTCTGATTGAGAACCAGTTGCATAAACGATGCCTTTTGCTTCGCCTCGGGCAACGGTAGTGCCCATAAATACACAATTTTAACTTCTGCGATTGTTGTAATTTTATCGGCAACAAACAAGTGGTCTTTGGCAGATGGTAGCGATTCGCCGGTGAGTACAAATTCGTTTGTTGCAAATTCATTAGATTCTATCAGGCGTATATCGGCGGGTATGCCTACGCCCTCGGAAAGCAGTACAATATCGCCCGGTACAAGGTCTTGGGCAAATATTTCGATGGTTTTGCCCTGTCTAATAACGGTGCATTTATCTACCACCAATTTTTTAATCGAGGCTAATATATTTTCCGATTTCCATTCTTGGTAAAAACCAATTAGGGCATTTATCACCACAATTATCAGCAAGATGATGCCGTCGCGGGCTTGTTTTAGGTAAAATGAAGCCACCGAAGCTACTACCAAAATAATAACAAGTGGGTTTAGAATTGTCCAAACAAAATTGATAAATACTGCGGGTATTGGCATCTTTAGTTCGTTTTTGCCAAATTTTTGAAGTGCCAATCTAACTTCATTTTCGTTAAGTCCTTCTTTGGCATCACTATTTAATTGTTTTATAAGTTCATCAATAGTTTGTTTGTTGAATTGCATTTGCTATTAGTTTATCTACATTTATTTTATTACTTTCATGTATAATGGTATTACACGTAATTACTGTGGCGCCTGTGTTAATCAAATTGGTATAGGCGTTGTTGGCAAAAATACCATGTACGCCAATACAAACGGGTGTTTGCATACCCGCATTTTTTAGATGCCCAATGGTTGCTATCATGGTTTGTGCGGTCGAGATAATATCATCTACCAAAACAGGTATGTGGTTTTTATATTTTTCGACATCTGGAACCGAAACGGCTACCTCTTCGTCGCCTTTTCTTATTTTTTCGAGCACAATAAAGGGGCATTGGCATTGTGGGCAACCTCCGACACCCATTGGGCGCTTTCGCTGTCGGGTCCAACAAGTAGCGGTTGTTCGATGTTGTTTTTAATCCAATCCGAGATAAGATTTGCGGCATGAAGTACTTTTGTTGGAATGGTATAAATTTCGGATAAGGTACTTCGGCGGTGCAGGTGTGGGTCGATGGTGATTAGAAAATCGGCAAACGATGATATAAGTTTTGCAAAATAGGTTGAGGTAATGCCCTCGCCAGCCTGAAAACGTTTGTCTTGCCGCATATATGCCAAATAAGGTGCTACTATGGCGGTAGATTTTGCGCCTAACTCTTTGGCGGTTTGCGATAAAAAATATAGCGGTAGTAATTTGGTATCTGGCTGATTTAAGGTGCAAATCATTATAACATGCTTATTTTTTACATCAGATTCGATTTTGATGTAGGTTTCTTGGTCGGGAAATTGGCGGACGGTTAAGTTACCCAATTTGGCATGGCATTTTTGGGCGAGCGATGCCGCCAATTCTTCGTTTCCGGGCAGTGCAAAAAATATCTTTTCCATATTATATTATTTTAACTATGTGATTTGTTGATTTTAAATAATCAACCGTATATTGTAGTTCTCCCTCCGACTCGGCATAAATGGTAAACAGTGTTTGCTGTTTTTGTACTTTGGTGCCGATGGGTGCGTTAAAATAAATACCTGCCGATGGACAATTGGGTGCTCCGGCAAATTGGCAATTTTTGCTAGTTTTCGGTTGTCAATAGCGGTTACTATTCCGGCAATCTCCGATTTGATTTCGATTTTATGGGCAGCAAATTTGGGTTCGGTAAAGCCGCCTTGTGCTATGCAAATAGCCATAAATTTGGCATAAGCGGTGCCATTTTCTAAGATTTTTTTTGCTTCGGTACTTCCTTTTCCTTTTTCAACCTTACCCGATAGCTCGAGCAATACGCCTGCAATCATCAACGATTTTTCTTTTAAATCTAAGGGTGCATCTTTTTGGTTTCTTAGCACCGCCAACACATCCATTGCCTCCAAGGCGGGTCCGATACCTTTACCAATGGGTTGCGAGCCATCGGTGATGAGTACCTCGACCATTAAATTTATGGCGCTGCCAACAGCTTTAAGATAATATTGTAGTTGTAGGGCTTCGTCGAGGGTACGCACCTTTGCAGTTTCGCCCAAAGGAATTTCGATGACCACGTGTGTGGAGCCTGCTGCTGCTTTTTTCGACAATACCGACGCAATCATTTGTCCCGAGCTGTCAATATCTAGTGCTTTTTCTATGGTAATAAGCATATCGTCGGCGGGGCTAAGTTTAACCGAGCCACCCCAAGCAAAACAGCCACCTTCTTTATCAACTACTTCTTTTATTGTTTCGATAGATAGATTTACATTGGTCATGGTTTCCATGGTATCGGCGGTGCCAGCTGGCGAGGTAATAGCCCGCGACGATGTTTTGGGGATAGTTAAGCCTGCTGCGGCAACAATGGCAACTATAATGGGTGTTGTTCGGTTGCCGGGCAAGCCGCCAACGCAATGCTTGTCAAGGATAATTTTTTTGTCCCATTTTAGTTTAAAACCCGAATCAATCATGGCTTTTGTGAGCCAAGTAATTTCGTCTAAATCTAAATTATCGCCAGCACATGCGGCAATAAATGCGGCTATTTCGATGTCGGAGTACAAGCCATTTGTTATATCGTTGATAATGCGGTGATATGCCGTTTCATCAATTTTTTTGTGGTACATTTTTGCTCGCACATCGCTCAACGATTCGATGGGTTTTAGGTGAGAGATGGAAATAAAATCGCCTTCGTTTACAAGCAAGCGTTTTTGTGCCATATCCGACAGTGCTGCTTCGTTTTCTTGCAACAAATTTGAATGAATCACATTAAGTGTAGCAATAATGCTATTTTGGTTATGATGCACCACCAAACGCGTTAGCGCGGTAAAGCCCTCGGAGCGGCAGATAGGGCAATCGCTTCGCATAAAAATGACGTTTTCGTGATAGGTGTCGATACCAAGCGATATGATTTTTAATTTGTTTAAATGGTCGATATGCTGCATTTGTTTTTGTTTTGGTGCAGATGTAGTTTATTGGGGGTTAAAAATGTCGTTTACTACCTTCGAAAATGCTTCGGACATATTACTTAAGGGTGTGCCGTATTGTTTTGCTCTTTTTTCGAAAGCTTCTGCCAAGCCTGTGTAGTACCATTTTTGGTCTTCTTTGCCTGCGTTAAATCTTTCCCAAAATTTATCGCCAAGTTCCATAAAATTTTGCTTAATTGCCCTTGCGTTATCCAATTTATCGGCGCACGAAACCAACAATTTGTCAAGGTTAGCTTCGTTGCCTAAATAATCGATGGTATGTTGTTTTCTTTCTTGCCAACTGCCTTTCCATTGTTGGTCTTTTTGTGTTTTTTCGGGTTCCGAGGCACCTGCCACCATATCGGCTACTGTTTTGCCAAACTTGCGTTCAACTTGTTCAATAGTTATGGGTGTATCTTCTACAACATCGTGTAGTATGCCTGCTACAACAACCTCATCGCTGCAGTTATTTTCGCATAGTATTTTCATTACATTCATAAGGTGCGAAATATATGGTATATTTGTTCCTTTTCTGTAATGTCCTTCGTGGGCTTCTGCCGCAAACTTAATAGCTCTGAATATCATTATTTTTATTTTAAAAAATGCTTAATAATTATTTATTTAAAAAATATATCCATATCCCCTGTCCAATCAAAACATTCTTGGGTTTGAGTACGCCAGTATTTTCTTGAACCAGATGCCACAAAAACGGTTATTCCGTGCCAAACACAATCTGGTTTAAGCTTTGATTGGTTATGGGCAGTTATGGTTCCGCTAAATTCAAATTTTCTTAACGAAATTGCCTTAGCCGTTCCGTCTATTGTTACATAGTTTCCTTTGTTTTGGTGTTTGCCCGACAAGGTCAAAATGCCCTTATTGTCTACTACTGTAAGTTTTCCGAATTGCTCATCCGAGCCAATAAAATAGCAGCCCAAAAGGTGTTCGCCCAAATATTGTTTTTTTATCGAATCGGGCAGAGCAGCGGGTGTAGTGCTTGGTTTTACTCGTTGAAGTGGGCGTAAATTTAAATTTGTGTTTGGTTTTATTAAATTAGTATCTGCATTACTTTGCTCATTTGTTTTTTCAACAACATTTTGAGCACTTGGTTCTTTATCCCCAAAACAAAGTATACCATTAGTATTAATATTACGGCGCTAAACCTATTGCAATAAGTTTATTATTGTTTTTATTTTTATTAGATTTTACATTTGTATTTTGTGGCTCGTATAGTAGGGTTTCTTCATTTTCGGTGGTAGTTTTTGTTTTTACAATGTTATTGCTTTGTGGCTCTTCGATGATTGTTTTATTTGCATCAAACGCTTGATTTGATACCGTGTTCATCATCAAGTTAGCTTCGATTAAAGCGGCTTTAAATTCGTTGGCTTGTTGGTATCGGTTGTTGGGATTCTTTTCAACAGCTTTTTTTATTACATCATTAAAATATGTATATTTTGTTGGGATAATAATTGGTTCGAAAACAATTTTATTGAAAATTTCAAAGTTAGATTGCGTATCGGTATCATAAGGCGTTTTTCCGTGTAAAATAAAATATAAAGTTACACCAAGTGAGTATATATCAGACCGATGGTCTATGTTTTTATCTGCTTTTACTTGCTCGGGACTCATATACATAGGTGTACCTATTTGAGTGCCTGTTGTTGTAAAATCGTCTTGGGTACCAAATATTTTTGCAATTCCAAAATCAAGAATTTTCACATGGTTATTATCATCAATAAAAATATTTGACGGTTTTACATCTCGGTGAACAATTCCTTTGTTATGAGCATATTGAAAAGCATCTAATATTTGTGTAAAAATAGGAATTGCAGTTGCTGGCATCATTGCCCCTTTGGTTTTAATTATGCTATTTAAATCTTCTCCTTCGAGCAGTTCCATTATAATAGCAAGCACATCGGTTTGGTCGTCGTAATCTATCACTTTCACTATATTTGGGTGATTAAGTGACGCCATAAATTTGGCTTCGTTCTCAAATCGTTGTCTAATTTGTTTGTTGGCGCTTAAAACAGGATTAAGTATTTTAATTGCCACCTTTGTCCCTAATTTTTCGTGTGTGCCTTCGTAAACGCTTGCCATCCCACCCTCGCCGATAAAGCGGGTAAGTTTGTATTTTGCTATTATTTGGTTTAAATGCTCCATTTTTGTTGTTTTGCAGTATGTTATTTAAAATTAAAAATAACATTTTATTTATTAAATAATTTTTTGTTTACTTTGGACAAACGAATACATCATTTACTAAGCCTATATTTGCGGTTGCTGTAGGTTTAGTAAATGTTTGGTATATGGCTTAGTGAAGTATATTTTTTGGTATGCTATTAATAACTATTCTACACTAATATACCAATGTGCCTGAATGAGGTTGGCTAAGTTGATACCCGGGTACTCTATACGTCCATTATTGGCAGTATTTTCGGGACTTGGCCAGGGGTCTCGTACTACTATTGACTGAATAATTGGGCCATACATAGAATTGATATAACTACAAGCGGTAACAATAACGGCATGTCCCGAATTAGGCGACGATTGATACCCAATTAAAACAGGATGTTGGGCTGACAGTTCTTGAATTAAATAGGCTGGCGTGGGGGCTCCCAAATTTAACGATGCCTGAACAGCATACGCCCGTCCGTTATTGTCAAAGCTCCAATTATTAAGATTAGCCGTTATAACTTGAAAGTTTCCTGTCCAGTTAGGTAAATTTCCGCGTGGGTCAGTACCATAGCTACGAGCCACAATTTGCTCTTGTGTGATATTAACCCCATAATAGTTAAAAATCATTTGCATCGAAGCAGCCCAACACCAATTAGAGTTTCGTTGGCTAGACGCATAATAATTAAACCGTTCTCTAGGTATTCCAACATAGATTGGTTGCTCTGTTGATTGTTGTTCAAACCCTTGTTGCCCACTTGATTGTTGTTCAAACCATTGTTGTTCAAACCATTGTTGCCCAAAAGATTGCTGCCCGATGCTTACTATAAGCAACAAGAAAAATAAAAACTTGATTTTTTTCATCACATTTATTTTTAGTTATGAAATTTACCAACAAATATGCTGTTTTGCATAGTTCTGCAATTATTTCTTGTGCTTATAACAACATTATCGGGCACTAATAAGTTCCAATAGACACCATTGTTGTAATTTATTTATTGCACAATATATGTCTCCAAAATCTAACAAAAATTGACGTTACTCAATAAGCCCATAAACGATAAAAACCCCATTATTATTGACAATATAACTGAAATAAGTGTACCTATAATCAACGCTTTAAACACAATGGGGCTTGATTGGGTTGTATAAAAAATGCGCAATACAATATACCATGCTAATAATGCAAACAGAATACCAAATATTATCGAACTAGTTTGCCAAACAAGCTCCGGAAAAGCCATCAATCTGCTAGTTATAAATACATTTAGCCCAGTAAATGCCATGCCTATTAATATTCGGGCAGCACCTATGCCAAACTCGTTGTGCGATTTACCAAACCAACGATTTAATACATTAGCGTAATAAACATACACAAAAAGTTTAACAAATAATACTATAAGTGTCGAAATGTACCAAATCATTTTCTTATGAATTTAAAAGGTATACCATTAAACATTTTATTAGCATAATGTTGCTATAAGTTTAGTTTTTATACTGCAAAATTATTCTAACAACTTATATCTTGTCTAGTAAAAATAGCTCATTTATTTTTGCAAAATAATAAATATACATTTTCTTTGTACTTCGGTATATATAAATACAAAGTTGCACAATGCACTGATAATTAGTGTATTGTGCAACTTTGTGCAGTTAAACAACTACATTATTATAGTTTATTATTGCCCGTAAAAATTACTTTGTCCAAATACTATAAGCCCAAGGTTTTAATATAAAGGTAGATTGTGCCTCAAGTTTGTTTTCTTTGCCCGACAAGTAGTGTTTGTAAGCGCCTACGGGTGCATTTTTTGTAAAATTAATTGCCCGTTCATCGGCAGACATATTAATCAAAACCACTATTTCGTCGTTGCCTTTTTTACGATAAAAAGCAAGTACATTTGCGTCGTCGGTGGTGTTAATGCGCGTCATATCGCCACCTTCGGCACCATTATATAGGGCAGGATGTGCTTTTTTAAGTTTTAGCAACGATTGGTAAAAAAGGGTCATCGAGTAATCGCTCCACTCAATGGGGTCTTTTTCAAAAAACTTGAGGCGTTTGTGCAAAGCGGCTTCTTGTCCGTTGTACATCAAAAAAATACCGGGCGTTGTTGCCGCCAACACGCCACAAGCTTTTACAGCAGCGCCCATACGTTCAAACTCGGTTCCGTTCCACGAGTTTTCGTCGTGGTTTGATGTAAAGTACATTCGATAGGCATCTTTGCCATATTTAGCCAAATCTTCTTTAAAATAGTTGTCTAAATCGGCAACAGTTTTTTTCTTTTGCGATACATCGTTTAATATATGGTGTAGTGTCCAGCCATAAGTGGCATCAAAGCCACTTTTGTGCAAGTCGGGCGATTCGCCTTCGGCAAGCATAAAAATAGGTTTGTTTAGTTTGTGCAGTTCGGTGTTGGCTTTTTTCCAAAAATCAAGGGGCACCATTTCTGCCACATCGCATCTATATCCATCAATATTTGTTTCGATAATCCAATATTTTAGGGCATCTATCATGGCGTTTTGCATGTCGGCATTATCGTAGTTTAGGTCGTATACATCTGCCCAATCGGCAACAGGTGGTTTCATATTGCCTTTTTCGTCTTTGCTGTACCAGTCGGGGTGTTGTGCAATCCAAACATTGTCGCAAGCTGTATGATTGGCTACCCAATCAATAATAACATACATGCCCAAATCGTGTGCTTTTTTTACTAAATGTTTAAAATCGTCTAAAGTGCCATAATCAGGATTAACGCCTTTGTAATCTTGTACCGAGTAATGGCTACCCATGCTACCTTTGCGGTTTAGTTTGCCAATTGGATGAATGGGCATCAGCCAAACAATATCTACGCCCATGTCTTTAAGTCGGGGCAATTGTGTTTCGAAGGCTTTAAAGGTGCCTTCTGCCGAAAACTGCCTAACGTTTACTTCGTAAATATTACTGCTTGTCCAATCTTTTGCTTTTTTGCTGCTACTTATTTTTGAGCTACTCGTACAACTGCCCCAAAATAGCAAAATGCTTATGGCAAAAATAAGAAGTGTGTTTTTTTTACAGTACATAGTAATTTTGTTGTTTTTGTTTAGTGCAAAGGTAATGCGTAATGGGCAAAAAATGGTAGTTTGTGACATTTTTTTTTGAGAAAGGCAATTTTTGTAACAAATACTATCTTTTTTTTACGCTATCTACAATAAGACTAACAAAAATAAGGGGTAAAAACAGTAAAACTAACAAACTTATCCAATCAATTGTTTTATATTTTAACCACTGCTCCACAATATCCGAACCGTGCCCGTAAACTTGTTGTACAAACAATACTGTAAAAAAATAAATAAACCATATAGGGCGTTTTAAAAGCCCATAAATACACAATAAATTTATGCCCACAAAAAGTAGGTGCCGAATTTACAGGATAAAATACCCCAATAAAGTGACAACATGAGTGTTTTTTATCTGCCCAAAATATTTTTTGCCAAAGGTTTGGGGTTATTTTTTTGCAAATTTGTTGTTGGTGTCTTTCATTATGTGTTGCTGTGCATCTATAAACCAAACGGCGTAATAGCCTGCGGGCAGATGTGCTACATCTATCCAAAACTCGCTTTCGTTTTGTGCTACGGTTTGCTCGTAAACCACAGCTCCTTGTATATTGGTAATGTATAGTTTAGCGGCTTGATAGTTACGGTCGGTGTCTAAATGTAGTTGCGTTTCGGCAGGGTTGGGCGATATGGTAAAATCAAAAGGCTCAAGCACTCTCTCTATTTCGGGCGACCAAAGTGGGGTTTCTGTCCAGGTTAAGGGTTGGGTTAGTATTTGTCTGCTTACGGTTTTATATTGTGCTGGCACCTCACCCAACCACCATACTTTGCATTTTTCAGGATCATTGAAAAAACCACAGGCAGATCCTATCAACCTTTTCTTTGTCCACTTTGTTGTAGCAGGGCTTATCAACATCTGCCACGATGCATCGCGTCCCATTGGTGGAAAATATTCAACCTCCACATACCCCTTCGAGGTTTTTACGATGGTTTTGTAGGGTTGGGTAAATGAGGCGTAGTAAGGATGCTCTGTTTCTGTTTCTTGTGCTTGGGCTGTAAGTGTACCATATAATAGCACAACAACGAGAAAGTAGGGTGAATGAGAAGTGGTTCATGAAGAAGGAGTGGGGGGGGTGGGAGTGAAGTGGTGAATGAGTGAAGGTGAAAGGTGAAGTGGTGAAAGTTGGTAAGTACGCTATTGGATTATCTTACAAAAGTACAACAAAATTTCGAGTTTGTTTGTTTTTTATCTGCCCAAAATATTTTTTGCCAAAGTGTTGGGGTTATTTTTTGCAAATTTGTTGTTGGTGTCTTTCATTATGTGTTGTTGTGCATCTATAAACCAAACGGCGTAATAGCCTGCGGGCAGATGTGCTACATCTATCCAAAACTCGCTTTCGTTTTGTGCTACTGTTTGTTCGTAAACAACAGCTCCTTGCATATTGGTAATGTATAGTTTAGCGGCTTGATAGTTGCGGTCGGTGTCTAAATGTAGTTGTGTTTCGGCGGGGTTGGGCGATATGGTAAAATCAAAAGGCTCAAGCACTCGCTCTATTTCGGGCGACCAAAGTGGGGTTTCTGTCCAGGTTAAGGGTTGAGTTAGTATTTTCGTGCTGGTTTTAATTGAGGGGAAATCTCACCACACACCATACTTTGCATTTTTCAAGTCCACAACTGACCCCAAGCCATCTGTACCCTTTTGTCAACTTTTTTGTAGCAGGGCTTATCAGCAACTGCCACGATGCATCCCCATTGGAGGAAAATATTCAACCTCCACATACCCCTTCGAGGTTTTACGATGGTTTTGTAGGGTTGGGTAAATGAGGCGTAGTAAGGATGTCCGTTTCTGTTTCTTGTGCTTGGGCTGTAGGGTATACCATATAATAGCACAACAACGAGTAGGGTAAAGTGGTTCATAAATAGGGTGTTTTGGGGTGAAATGGTGAAGGAGTGAAAGAGTGAAAGAGTGAAAGAGTGAAAGTTGGTATTACGCTATTGGTTATCTTACAAAAGTACAACAAAATTTCGAGTTTGTCTGTTTTTTATCTGCCCAAAATATTTTTTGCCAGAGGTTTGAGCTTATTTGCCTTTGTTTGCAATTTTGTTGTTGTTTTTACGTTAAACTTTTGGTCATGTTTTAGGTCTAAGGGCAATCTACATCACACAAAACACACACACTCATGATGAAATTATCAAAAATCAGTTTTGGCACTTTGTTTGCCATTTGTTTGTTTTTATCGGCTTGTACCCATACGCGACAAGTTGTTAGTACGCAACCTACGCCCAATCAAACGGGTGTTGCCCAACAACAAAGCAACCAAACGGTGCAGCAAAATCAACAGCAAACTAATCAGGTAAATAACTTACCTTATCAGCAGCAAAACAATCAGGTAGTACCTAAAGCTGTAGTTTCAACCAATCCACCTAGTTTTACTTTGCCACCGCCGCCTTCTATTCCGTCGGACAATACAACGGCTAAAATTCAGGTAGCGGTTTTGCTTGATACCAGCAACAGCATGGACGGTTTGATTAACCAAGCAAAAGCACAATTATGGAAATTGGTGAACGAATTAGCTTTGGCACGCGACAGTAAAGGCAACATACCAAGCCTTGAGTTGGCATTGTACGAGTACGGCAACGATGGTTTATCGGCAGAGGGCAACTACATTCGTCAGGTGTCGCCTTTTACCAACGATTTAGATTTTGTGTCGGAGCGATTGTTTTCGTTGACTACCAATGGCGGCTCGGAGTATTGCGGGGCGGTGATAAAAAATGCCACCGAACAGCTAACATGGAACGGCAATGCCGACGACCTAAAAATTATTTTTATTGCTGGCAACGAAGCCTTTGATCAAGGACCGATAGATTATCGTCAATCGTGCAAAAATGCCATTAGTAAAAGTATACTTATCAACACCATTTTTTGTGGTAATACCAACGAAGGTATCAACACACACTGGAAAGACGGAGCCGACCTTGCAGATGGTAGATACATGAATATAAACAGCGATGCTACGGTTATGCATATTAATGCTCCACAAGATAGTGTTATCAATGGATTAAATTTAAAACTAAACGATACCTATATTGGTTATGGCAATTATGGTAAATCGCGCAAAGAGATGCAAAGTACTCAGGACTCTAATGCGGCTACTTATGGTACAGCCAATGCGGCGCAACGTGCCATGACCAAAGCATCGATGAGTTACAAAAACGATACTTGGGATATGGTAGATGCTGCCAAAGAGCGCGGTGGTGCTGCAAAAATAGCTGCCGAAACCAAAGACGAAGATTTGCCCGAAGAAATGAAAAAAATGACTAAGGAGGAGCAGGTTAAATACATAGACGAAAAAGCTAAACAACGCGAGGCTATACAGCAACAAATTAGCCAACTTAGCGATGAGCGCCGCAAATATGTTGCCTTGAAAGAGAAAGAATTGGCAGCACAAACGGGCGATAATACCCTAGATGCAGCTATTTTAAACAGCATTAGAGAGCAAGCAAAAGCAAAAAAATACACCTTTGAGCAAAAATAACACCCGTTGCTAAGTAGATTTATGATTAAAAATCCCTCTTTTTGTTAAAGAGGATTTTTATGCCTAATTTGCAACTATCAATTCCAAACAATTGATTAATTAGTTTGGTGGATTACCAGTATCTTGATTTATTAGTTGTTTTAAGCTATCAAGTTGTTGTTCGCTTAGTTTGCTATTTCCTTCGGGCATTTGGTCGTCGAAATTTTCGCCATTTTCTTCATCACCTCCATCGCCAAAGTCCATGGCATCGCCGCCATAATTTGCTTTTAGCACGTCGTCGCGCAAGTCACTGCTAATTTTTTGTTCGCCACAATTGTCACAATCTTTGTCGGATTTAGCTTGTGGTACTGCATCAGAGTTTGCCTCGACGGTTTCGATGTCTACTTTGTTTTCTTCGCTTGGTTCTGAGGGTGGAGGCGATGCTTTTTCGCTGGCTTTTTTTGCAGCCTTTTTACTCAGTTTTTCGACGGTGCTTGTGGGGTTGCTTTTGTAGATTTTATTGTTTTCTACTTCATTAACACCCAACAAAGGCTCCTCGTTTTTTACGGGTACTTTTTGTTGCATAGCAAAGTTATTATCTGCTATGGCATCAACTTGATAGCCCATTGATAGTAGTTCGTTGGCAACGGTGCTTTGGTTTAAAATAGCTTTTATATCAGTACCTTCTTCAAATACCAATACAAATTTGCGGTTTTTCAAGTCCGATTCGCAGCGTTGTACTCCCTTTTGTTGCATAAACAAACGGGTTAGGTTTACTGCCTCGGAAGTACTTAGCGAGAATGGAGAATTAGGCAAATCTGTTTTTTTTAATTGTATGCTTATTTGCTCGTATTTAACGGTTTGGGCATTTATAGATATAGATAGTGCAAATAAAAGCAAATAAGCAAGCAATAGACTTGTTTTTTTCATAACTTTACATTTAGTGTAATTAGCACGTTTATGTGGCTTATACTATGTAAAGTTAGCACAATATGGTGGAACAAAAAAATTTTTTGCCATTTATCAATACATTTTTTTAAAAAAATATTTCATGTGATTACTATAGCACATCAACAAAGTAATTTAAGGAAAATAGAAAGTGCAAATAGCTATTTAAAATAGTTACTTGCACTTTTTACAATTCTATAAGTTGCTGATTGTCTTGCACATAAGTACATTAACTACAAAAGCATATATTTATATCACAATCAACCTTTTACTTCTATCTTATGTGCTTGATTAGATGTGTTCATTATGCTTGTTTGGTGCCGTATAGACTCCTTATGTACAACATTATATAGGTCAAACATAAATTCTTCCGTTAAACCTTCTTTAATACCTGCTTGGCTACGCTCGCGCACTATTTCGTCCCATCTATTTGGTTGCAAAATGGTAATGTTATTTTCTAATTTATACCTACCAATTTGCTCGGCAATGTGCATGCGTTTGGTTAATATAGCTACCAGTTCTTTGTCACATCGTCAATCATATCGCGCAAAATCTTCCAGGTTATGCAAAATACAGCATCGGTACTTGTTGTTTTGCGCAGCACAAGGCTATCAATCAAACGTGCGCATAATTTTCGGGGTTACTTGTTGTTCGGCATCGCTTAGGGCTCGGGCGGGGTTAATATGCGACTCAAGCATGATACCGTTAAAGTTCAAGTCCATTGCTTTTTGGGCTACCTCTTGCAGTGTATCTCGTCGTCCGCAAATGTGGCTGGGGTCGCAGATAATAGGCAAATTAGGCATACGGCGCATCAACTCAATAGGTATTTCCCATTGGGGTTTGTTGCGGTATTTGCTTTTTCGTGCGATGAAAATCCGCGATGAATAACCGCCAATTTGGTGATGCCTACTTTGTTCATTCGTTCGAAGCCCCATCCACAGCGACAAATCGGGGTTGACAGGGTTTTAATCATCACCGGAATATCTACCCCTTGCAGTGCGTCGGCAATTTCTTGTATCGAGAACGGGTTAACCGTTGTACGGGCTCCAATCCAAAGTATATCAACACCCATACGCAAGGCTTCGTATACGTGTTTTACATTGGCTACTTCTACCGTTACAGGCAAACCTGTGGCTTTACCTGCTTGTTTTAGCCATTGCAAGCCAATGCTGCCTTCAGTGTCCGAAAACCAAAACCCCATTGGCTAAGTGGCGTTAGCTGTAATTTAATTTCTGATGCCATACAATAAAATAATAATGATGTGATAAGTAATAGAAGAACAAAACATCGGAGGAATCTAGATGCAAAGATAGCTTTTTTTGCAATTTTGGCATTTAAGGCTAAACTTAACACTTTTGCCCCGCTCAAACTACCCACAAAAGCCCCTTGACGACACCTCTGTGTCTCCGTTGTAAAATAAAAAACAACAAGAGGCACAGAGAAACAGAGAAAAGAAAACTCCGTGTTCTCCGTGTCTCCGTTGTAAATAAAATGACCACATAGATACATAGAAAATCATAAGGGTCTCGAAAAATCACCACATAGGCAGTCTATTAACTATGTCTCTATGAAAACCTATGCTACTATGTGTCAAAAAACTCCGTGTTCTCTGTGTCTCCGTTGTAAATAAAATCACCACATAGGCAGCCTATTAACTATGTCTCTATGAAAACCTATGCTACTATGTGTCAAAAAAAACTCCCGTGTTCTCCGTGTCCGTTGTAAATAAAATCACCACATAGGCAGCCTATTAACTATGTCTCTATGAAAACCTATGCTACTATGTGTCAAAAAACTCCGTGTTCTCCGTGTCTCCGTTGTAAATAAAATCACCACATAGGCAGCCTATTAACTATGTCTCTATGAAAACCTATGCTACTATGTGTCAAAAAAACTCCGTGTTCTCCGTGTCTCCGTTGTAATAAAAAAACAACAAGATGTGTTGCAAAGTCAAACCCATCTAAAATACTACTTTTTTTTACTTAACCTGATAATAGGTGTTTGTTGTTCTATAATAGCTTGGTTTCGCTCGAGGGGATTTTTCCTTTAAAATGGTTTTAAACAATGTTATTTCTTTATCCACCAATACAACAATATTATCACTTAAAGCCTCGTAGCTTTGTTTGGTAGGTGGTGCATCTGCCGACCTAACCACATTGCCAATACCGCTGTTGTCGTTTAGTTTTATGGGGTAGTTCAACAAATCCTGAAACGCTTTTGCTCTGTGTTGCACCAATCTATCCTCATACGATTTAAAGTATCTAAAATAGGTTTGGTTATTTTTTTAAGTTTATTGCTTACTGTTGTATCTTCTAGGCTACCCATAGGTGTTTATTTGTTGGCGTATTTTGCCATCGTTATCTGTTTGGTGCGTTTCGGACAGTTTGTCGCGTATTTTTAGGGCAAAACTAAGTTGTTCTTTAAACTCGGCATCGGTGGTTTGTATGCGTGGGTCTTTCACAATCTCGAAGGGTTGTTGCATCAACAGCGAAGTCGGCGAGCAACAATTTTACCACATATTTACCAGGTATAGCTTGGGGTCCGCCAACGGTGCCTGACCACATAAAGCTACCTTCGCCTTCAATTTGGTAGCATCGGCATAAGTTCATGTTCCAAGAAAACACGTTTTGCCTGCTTTGGTGGGTAAGATATTGGGCTAAGTTTTCTCTTTTCGGTATAGTATTCTTTTACTTCTTTTTTATTGGCTCGCCTTTGGGGTCTTTTTGCTCGAAAAGTAGCAATGGTATCACCTTTTTCGGTCAAAAATTGCATACGTAGTTCTTTGGTAGTTTTTGTTTTAGTTTATAAAAACTTTGCACACCGCTGGTGCATTTCGCCCAGTTTTGCATGTTTGGATTATAATTTCAGTTACCACCTTCGGTTCGGTAGGTGTGGCGTGGGGGCAAACAACCAACAATTGGCTTTGGCAATTTGGTCGGATAGTTGATAGATGGGTTCTAGAATTATCTAACACCCCAAAACGACCGCCATCGCCTTACGTGGCTACGACTAAAAATCTTTCTCGCGTTTTGTATTTGCGTGTGGATAGGCGACAAGGGTAAATTTGGCTGAAGGGCTGCCAATGTTCGCCCTCATCAAACGAGATAACAAAACCTCCTCGATTCCGGGCATCGGGCATACAATATGTTTTTGGCGATTGGGGTCTTGGCGCACAACACAATGGCAATGGGCATTTGTGTGGATACCCGCGGTAATCAATTTCCAAAAGTTCTTTCTTTCCATAATCGGTGGTTTTGCCAAATAAGGTTTATCATCTGCCCATTTATAACGGTTAGCTGCCAAAACAAGTACCTGCGTCAAACTCCGAGGCGACACCACCGTAACTCATCAGTGCCCACGTCGGGTAATAGGTTGGTGGAGTGGCGTTACTTTGTCAGTCTTACCGCCGTTTTTGGCTCACATGTATCAAAAAACCATCGTCAGGCCTGCCCACAAAACGCCCATTTTAACTGGCGATTCGGCAAAGAGTAAAAAAAATAGTGCAATAAGTTTCTACGCTGGTATTGTCTTTGGTAATAGGTCCTCCAACGGTTGTTGTTTGGTGGTGTCGTTGCGGGTCAAATCGAAATTTAATTGTTTCCCAACTCATGCCTTCGTTGGTGGTTTTGTGCACATATTGCGAGGTTGCATACATCGTTTTGGGGTCGTTAGGCGATTGCACAATGGGGTATGTCCATTGAAAGCAGTATTTTTAGTATTAGCTCCATGCCCCTACTCGAGGCCTTCGGGATAAACCGATACGTTTTTGTGATTGCCCTGTTACATGGTTGTATTTACTCATGTATCCATCATATTCGCCCAAAGGTAATATCGTCGTTGGTGGGGTGTGGCAAAATGTAACCTGCTTCGCCGCCTGCTGCTGAAGTGCCAATCGCTTTTGTCAATGTTATTGCCAACAGTTCGACTGGCGATGCAAATAGAACTATTGTCCTGTTTGTGCCAAATGCGGTGCGGAAACCTATTATCCAATGCTACGTGGTAAAATTGTGCGGTAGGTATGTCCAAATCACTCCAGGTTTTACCGCCATTTGTTGATACTTCGGCTCCGCCATCATCGCTTAAATCATGCGTTGTGGGTCGTTGGGAGCAATCAAAGGTCGTGATTATCGCCATGGTTATTTCTGATGATATTGAATTTGAAAATTGCCGCCATC